>NZ_JBMHHY010000028.1:0-155723 GCF_049739465.1 Embleya sp. AB8 | reverse complement strand
CAAACGCCGGCCAGGCTGAATGGCCTCAAACGCCGGCCAGGCTGAATGGCCTCAAACGCCGGCCAGGCTGAATGGCCTCAAACGCCGGCCAGGCTGAATGGCCTCAAACGCCGGCCAGGCTACCTACCCGGCCTCCGGCCGAGGTGGCCTCAAACGCCGGCCGGGCTGGATTTGGCTTGGCAGGCGTTGAAGGTTGCGACGCCGTCGACATCTGAAGTGTCGGTTCAGGACCATGCCGAGCACCTCCAGCCCGGCCGGCGCTTGAGGCCGCCTCGGCCGGAGGTCAGGCATTCCAGCCCGGCCGGCGTTTGAGGCCAAGTAGTCCGGCCGGCGCTTGAGGCCGCCTCGGCCGGAGGCCGGGCAGCTCGGCCGGGCCGGCGTTTGAGGCCAAAGAGCCCGGCCGGCGCATGAGGCCGGCCAAAAGCTCGTGCGCTCAGCGCCGCCGGAGGAGGACCACCGCGCGGTCGTCGCCGACATTGCGGCCCGCGGCGGCGACGATTCGGCGCGCGGCGTCCTTGAAGTCGTCCCTGACCAGGCGTTCCGCTTCGCCGAGGAAGCGGTCGATGCCGGTGGCGATGTCCTCGCCGGGGAGTTCGACCATGCCGTCGGTGAACAGCAGCAGTGCGTCGCCGGTGCCGAGGCGGCCCCGCACACCTTCGAAGGTGGCGTCCTCGAGGACGCCGAGCAGTGGGCCGACGGCCTCGATCACCTGCCATTGACCGCTCCCGGCCAGCCAGTGCACGCCCGGTGGGTGGCCGGCCGAGATCAGCTCGTAGTCGCCCGACTCCAGGTCCAGGACCACGTGTACCGCGGTCGCGAACCCCTCCGCCCACTCCTGGCGCAGCAGGTAGTCGTTCGCCGCCGGCAGGAACCCGTGCGGCGGCAACGACCCGAGCAGCCCGCCGAACGCGCCGGACAACATCAACGCCCGCGACCCCGCGGCCAACCCCTTGCCGGAGACGTCGACCAGCACCACCTCGAGCACCCGCCCACCGGCCGACCCGCGCGTGGCGACCAGGAAGTCACCCGAGAAGGACTGCCCACCCGCTGGCCGCAACACCACCTCGGTATGCCACTGCGGCGGCAACACCGGCATCTCCCCCTGCGCCCGCAACCGGTCCCGCAGGTCGAACAACATCGACTCGCCGCGCGTCCACTGCACACCCAGCCGGGTACGCATCCGCGCCATCAGCAGCACGATGCCCGCGATCGCCGCGACCACCAGGATGGTGCCGCCGGTGACCTCGTCGGGATCGTGCACCTGATATTGCGCGACCAGCACCCCGGCCGTCGCCGCGTAGAGCAGGAGCAGGCTCGGCATCCGCAACACCAGGCCGCCGATCAGGATCGGCACCACCGGCATCGTCGCCGGAAACCAGGCCGCGTTCACATCGGAGAGCAACCCGCACGCGGTGACCGAGGCCAGCAGCCCGGCCAGGGCGAAGCGGTCCGAGGGGAAGACTCGGTGGCGCAACCAGGACACGAGCCGCCGACCCCACCGGGCCGCGGTCGCGCGCCATCCGGTCCGGCCTACTCGATTTCCCCTGCTCGTCGGCGCGGCCACCCCGCGACACTACCGAACGGGAATCGACCGGAGGTTACCCCGAAGGCTGGCAGGTGGGACACCAGAACAGATTCCGGCCGACCAACTCGGCCGTGCGGACCGGGGTTTCACAGATCAGACAGGGCGCGTCGGTGCGCCGATAGACGTATACCTCGCCGCCGTGGTCGTCCTTGCGCGGCTCGCGACCCATCGCCTCGGGGGTGTGCTCGGGCCGCACCGTGTCGATCCGGCCCAGCCGTACGCCCTCGTGCATCAGCAGCACCAGGTCGGCCCAGATCGCGTCCCAGGTCGCCCGCTCCAGCCGCTTGCCCGGCAGTGTGGGGTCGACGCCGAACCGGAACAGCACCTCGGCCCGGTAGACGTTGCCCACCCCCGCGAGCACGTCCTGCTCCATCAGCAGTGCGCCGATCGGCTTGGCGCTGCGCCCGATCCGCCGCCAGGCCGCCACCGGGTCCGCGTCCGCGCGCAGCGGGTCGGGGCCCAGGCGCGCGTGTATCGCGTCCTTCTCGGCCCGGTCGAGCAGTCGGCAGGCGGTCGGCCCGCGCAGGTCCGCCCAGGCCGCGCCGCCCGGCACCTTCGCGGCCAGCCGCAGCCGGACCTGGCCGACCGGGTCGGGCAGTTGCTCGCCCGCGCCGAAGGTGAACTGGCCGTAGAGGCCCAGATGCACGTGGATCCAGCGCTCGCCGGGAAACTCCAGGAACAGATGTTTGCCGTGCGCGTCGGTGTCCACCAGCTTTTCGCCGTCGAGCAGCGCCGCGCTCTCCGCGAACCGCCCCTGCGGGCTGCTCAGCCGCAGCGACGACCCGCCGAACCGCTCCAGGTGATCGGTGGCGAGTCGGTGAATGGTGTGACCCTCGGGCACGCGGCCTCCAGCGCAGACGACGGATGCGGGAATCGACTCCCGCCAACGCTACCGACTCGCACCGACATGCCGACGCCCCCGACCGAACGAACCGATCGGGGGCGCCGCCGGGCGGGCCGCCGGACTACGGCAGGGCCGGCAGTTCGCCGGTGTTCTCGTACTTGGTGAGCATGTTGATCCGGCGGGTGTGCCGCTCGGCCTCGCTGTACGGGGTGTTCACGAAGACCTCGAGGAATTTCGTGGCGTCGTCGAGGGAATGCATGCGCGCGCCCATCGAGATCACGTTGGCGTTGTTGTGCTCGCGGGCCAGCGACGCGGTCTCCTCGCTCCACACCAGGGCGCAGCGCACGCCCTTGACCTTGTTCGCCGCGATCGCCTCGCCGTTGCCGGAGCCGCCGAGGACCACGCCCAGGCTGCCGGGGTCGGCCGCGACGCGCTCGCCGGCGCGCAGGCAGTAGACGGGGTAGTCGTAGGAGTCGGCCTGCACGGCCGGGCCGCAGTCGACGGCCTCGTGGCCATTGGCGTCGAGCCACGCGATGAGGTGCTGCTTGAGGTCGTAGCCGGCATGGTCGGAGCCGAGGTAAACGCGCATGGGGCGCAGTCTCTCAGGCCCGGTCCCGGACGTACCGTCAGGGCCGGTATCCACCCGGCGGCGTGTCCGGCGGCCCCGGCGGCCGAGGCGGCGCGGCGGGCGGCGGCCCGGCCGGGCGGATCGTGGCGGGCGCCTGGTAGGGAGCCTGGTACGGAGCCTGGTAGGGGGTCTGCGGCGGCGGCGCGGCGTAGTCGGGGGCGGCGTACCCGACGGGTGGGCCGTACCCGTTCGGCGGCGCATACCCGCCGCCACCGTCCACCGCCCGACGCGCGGACGCGTAGCCGGCGGCCACCGCGAGCCCCACGAGCCAGCCGGTCAGCAGCCCGAAGTGGGCCCCCGACGAGGTCCCGCGCAGCGCCGCCTCGAAGTCCGAATCGTTGTCCGTGGCCGAGTCGTGCGCGATCGCGAACACCATCAACGAGTGCAGCGCGCCGCCGAGCACCACGGAGAACCAGCCGAGCACGAACGCCGCGAACCCGCCCGCCCGTTCGCCCAGTCCCCGGGTACCGAGCGCGAGCACGACGGCGACCACGACGAGCAGCAGCGCGATGCCGACATAGCCGGAGGTGATCACCTTCCCGGTGACGTCGTCCGGGAACGTCTTCTCGAAGTCGCCCTTGTCCACGATCCACAGCGGATAGCACACGGCCCGCAACAGCACCTTGTACCACTTGGTGCTGTCGTCGCTCGGGTCGAACACCTCCTTGACCGTCCACTGGTTGCCCAGTCCGCCCACGAGGAGAAGGGCGACGATGGTCCCGCTGACGGTGCTGCGCCTGGTTGCCCCCGGTCTCATGACTCGAGGGTAGGCGCCTTCGTACCCGCCGCGCGGCATAAATTCGGACCCCGTCTCCCACGAACGGGGAAACGGGGTCCGGGTGTTGCCGAATTCGACGGTGGGTCAGCCGCGCCGGCCGACCAGCTTCCAGGCCGCGGGCAGCAGTGCCATCGCGAGCACGATCTTGACCGCGTCGCCGAAGAGGTAGTTCTGCATGCCGATCTCGTACGCCTTGGACATCGAGATGCCCAGGTCGTGCGCGAGGTAGGTGAGGCCGACCGCGTAGATCACCGCGTTGCCGAGCACCATCGTGCCGGCGGTGCGCAGCGGGCTGCGGTCCGTGCCGCGCTGGGCCAGCCAACCGGCGCTGGCCGCGGCGAGCACCATGCCGAGCACGTAGCCCAGGGTCGGGAACCCGGTCCCGGAGTGACCCTCGGCGAACCACGGCATGCCCGCCGCGCCCAGACCCAGGTAGAGCACCATCGCGGCGAGCCCACGCCAGGCGCCGAGCGCGCTGCCGGCGAGCAGCACGGCGAACGTCTGACCGGTGACCGGTACCGGCGAGCCGGGCACCGGCACGGAGAGCTGGGCGGCGAGGCCGACGAACGCGGACGCGCCGACCACCAGGGCCGCGTCGCGCACGGCGGCGCCGCGGAAGACTCGGGCCGGCACGAGGTCGGCCAGGACGGGGCGGCGCGCGTCGAGAAGGGCAGTACTCACAGCGGACTCCACACTCTTGTGTTGCGGGACCCTGTGAACTTAACCAATCGGACATCCGACGATCACAGTGGTGCCCGACAAGGTACGCAGCCGTACTTTGTCGGACACCACCGAAAGCACTCGACGAAAGGTCCCAACCGGGCCAAGAGCCCTCAGAGTTGCAGCGCCTTGACCTCCAGGTACTCCTCCAGGCCGTAGCGGCCCAGTTCGCGCCCGTTGCCGGACTGCTTGTACCCGCCGAACGGCGCGATCGGGTTGAACGCGCCGCCGTTGATCTCCACCTGTCCGGTGCGCAGCTTGCGGGCGAACGCCACCGCCGCCTCCGAGGTCGGCCCCCACACCCCGCCGGCCAGGCCGTAGGGGGTGTCGTTGGCGATCCGCTCGGCCTCCTCCTCGGTGTCGTAGGCCAGGATCGACAACACCGGGCCGAAGATCTCCTCGCGCGCGATGGTCATCTCGGGCGTCACGTCGGTGAACACCGTGGGCCGCACGTGGTAGCCGACCTCGACGCCCTCGGGCAGGTCCGCGCCGCCGGTCGCCAGCGTCGCGCCCTCCTCGACGCCCTTGGCGATGTAGCCGCGCACCCGCTCGAATTGGGTCGCGTTGACCAGCGGGCCGAGCTTGCCGGCCATGGCGTCGGCCGCCTCGACGGCCACCTCGACCGCGCGCGGCAGGTCGTCGCGGTGCACCAGCATGCGGGTGAGCGCGCTGCACGTCTGGCCGCTGTTGCGGTACGCGCCGCCGACGCCCGCGCGCACCGCCTGGTCCAGGTCGGCGCCGGGCAGGATCACGTTGGCCGACTTGCCGCCCAGCTCCAGCGCGACCCGCTTGACCGTCGCGGACGCGAGCTCGGACACCCGGGTGCCGGCCCGGGTCGAGCCGGTGAACGAGACCATGTCCACGTCCGGGTGGGTCGCGATCGCCTCGCCGACCACCGGACCGGTGCCGGAGACCAGGTTCACCACGCCGGGCGGGAAACCCGCGTCGTGCAGGATCGCGAAGAACAGGTGCGCGGCCTGCGGGGCCACCTCGCTGGCCTTGACCACCACCGTGCAGCCCGCGATCAGCGCCGGGCCGAGCTTGTTGGTGATCTGGTGCAGCGGGTAGTTCCACGGCGTGATCGCGCCGACCACGCCGACCGGCTCGCGCACCACGAGCGAGGAGCCGATCCGCTCCTCCCACGGGAACTCGTCGGCGAGCGCAACGAAGCTGCCGAGCACGGTCAGCGGCAGGCCCACCTGCACCCGCTCGGCCAGGACCGGCGGTGCGCCCATGTCCTCGGTGATCACCGCGGCCAGTTCGGCCGAGCGCTCGGCGAGCAGGTCCCGCGCCTTGGTCAGGAGCGCGGCCCGCTCGGCCGGCGCCGTCGCGGCCCAGCCGGGGAACGCGCGCCTGGCCGCGGCCACCGCCCGGTCCACGTCGGCGGGCGTGCACTGCGGCACGGTCGCCACGACCCGCTCGGTATTGGGGTCGACGACGTCGATGGTCTCGGTCGACGAGGGCGCCGTCCACGCGCCGTCGATGTAGATGGTGTCGTAAGCCTTGCTCATGCCGCCGGACTCCTCGCCGTTCGCCACTGGGGACGTACCCGAGCGTACGGCGACCCGTGTCGGCGCTACAGAGGCAGCCCGCCGGGGCTCAACCGCGCGGCCCGTTCGACGTCCACACCAGTTCCTCGCTCCGCCCGGTGACCGCGAACTCGCGGGCCAGCCCCACCTCGTGCAGTCGCGCGAGCGGCGTGAAGGACACCCCGTACTCGGCCTCGCCCTTGTCGAAACCCCAGTCCTTGTACACCTCGACCCGGTACACCAGCCGCACGTCCGGCAGCACGGCCGAGCCGGGGATCGCCTCGGCGCCCGGCAACACCTCGAGCCGGCCGGTGATCCGGTATTGCAGCCCGCGCATCGCCAACCACCAGTCGGTGTCGTCGGCCCGCCGGATCAGCACCCCGTGCCAGTGCGTCGTGGTCTCGAAGACCCGCTCCGCACCGTCGCTGTCGTGCCACCGGATCGCCGCGAGCGCCCACCACTCCTCGAAGTGGGTGAGCGCCGCGCGGCGAAACGGCTTGGCCCGCAGCGGCTGGGCCGGGTCGATCACCAGCGGCGCGCCGCGCCCCATCAGGTAGTGGTGCAGCGAGGCCGCCCCCGTGCGCAGTCCCACCCACCGCCACAGCGGCACGACCGCGCGCAGCCCGAAGGCGAGCGCACGGTCGCGCAGGCGCGGCATGCGGGATGCGTAGGGGGCGTTGCCGTTGGGCGTGCGCGGATCCGGCCGCCCGGTACGGGAGGTGTGGATCACGCTGCTCTGGCGTTCCGGAGCCGTCATTTATCCAGATTAATTAGCTTTGCTTCACTTCGTAGCCGATCCCGTGTCCGCACCGGCCGGTTTCATCCGGTCAGTCGAAGATCGGTCCTTGGTCCCGGGTGCGCTTGATCTCGAAGAAGCCCGGGGTGCCCGCGACCAGCAGCACGCCGTCCCAGAGCTTGCCCGCGTCCTCGCCCTTGGGCGCCGGCGTCACCACCGGGCCGAAGAACGACACACCGTTGACGCTGATCACCGGGGTGCCGACGTCCATCCCGACCCGGTCCATGCCGTCGTGGTGCGACTTGATCAGCGCCTCGTCGTACTCGGTCGTGTCCGCCGCGTCGGCAAGCTCGGTGGGCAGCCCGGCCTCGGTCAGCGCGGCCTCGATCACCTCGCGGGTGAACTCCTGGCCGCCCGGGTGCCTGCGGTTGCCCAGCGCGGTGTAGAGCGGCAGCAGTACCTCGTTGCCGAATCGCTGCTCGGCGGCGATGCACACCCGCACCGGACCCCAGCCGCGCTCCAGCATCTCGCGGTACGCCTCCGGTATGTCGTCCCGGCCGCTGTTGAGCACGGACAGGCTCATCACGTGCCACTGCACGTCCACGGGGCGGATCCGCTCCACCTCGAGCATCCAGCGCGAGGTCATCCACGCCCACGGACACAGCGGGTCGAACCAGAAGTGCGCGATGTCGCGGGCGGATCCGTCTGCCTTGGTGGTCACTGCGGGTTCCTCTCGATCCTGAAGCCTGGTTCGCGATGCCTGCTGTGCAACCCGCGAGCACGGCCCGCCATTCCTGCACCGCGCACGGCGGCCGACGAACCCACCCGAGAACCGGGATCCCATGCCCGCCTCCGCCGTGAAAGGATCGCCCGGACCGCAGCCAACCAGGGAGTGATCCAGTGCCCGGCAGGAATCTGACCCGCGAGGAGGCCCGCACGCGGGCCCGGATCCTGAGCGTCGAGGACTACGACGTCAGGCTCGATGTCACCACCGACAGCACGGAGACGTTCCGCTCCGAGACGACGATTCGTTTCGGCTGCCGAGAGGCGGGTGCCGCCACCTTCGTGGACCTGCTCGCCCCGGAAGTACACGAGGTCGAACTCAACGGCCGCCCGCTCGACCCGGCGAAGGTCTTCGACGGCACCCGGGTGGCGCTGGACGACCTGCTCGAGGGCGGCAACGAACTGCGCGTGCTCGCGTCGTGCGCGTACAGCCGCACCGGCGAGGGCCTGCACCGCTTCGTCGACCCGGTCGACGATCGGGTCTACCTCTACACCCAGTACGAACCGGCCGACTCGCGCCGGGTGTTCGCGAACTTCGAACAGCCCGACCTCAAGGCCTCGTTCCGCTTCTCGGTGACCGCGCCGGCGGACTGGCGAGTGGTGTCCAACTCGACCACGCCCGACCCGGTACCGGTGCGCGAGGGGGTCGCCCGCTGGGACTTCGCGCCGACCCCGCGCATCTCCACCTACCTGACCGCCGTCGTGGCCGGCCCCTACCACGCGGTCTTCGACAGCTACACGAGCGCGGCGGGCCTGGTCGTCCCGCTCGGCGGGTTCTGCCGAGCGTCCCTGGCCGAGTGGTTCGACCACGAGGAGATCTTCGAGGTCACCAAGCAGGGCCTGGACCTGTTCCACGACCGGTTCGGCTTCCCGTATCCGTTCGGCAAGTACGACCAGCTCTTCGTGCCCGAGTACAACCTCGGCGCGATGGAGAACCCGGGCGCGGTCACCTTCACCGAGGAGTACGTCTTCCGCTCCAAGGTCACCGACTCGGCGCACGAGGGCCGCGCCAACGTGCTCCTGCACGAGATGGCACACATGTGGTTCGGCGACCTGGTCACCCCGCGCTGGTGGGACGACCTGTGGCTGAAGGAGTCCTTCGCGGACTTCATGGGCTCCTACGCGCAGGGCGCGGCCACCCGCTGGACCGACCACTGGACCACCTTCGCCGCCCGCCGCAAGGACTGGGCGTATCGCCAGGACCAGTTGCCCACCACCCACCCGATCGTGGCGGTGATCGACGACCTGGAGGACGCCAAGCTCAACTTCGACGGCATCACCTACGCCAAGGGCGCCTCGGTGCTCAAGCAACTGGTCGCCTACGTCGGCGAGGACGAGTTCTTCGCGGGCGCCCGCTCGTACTTCCAAAAGCACGCGTGGGGCAACACCACCCTCGCCGACTTCCTGACCGCCCTGGAGGAGACCTCCGGGCGCGACCTGAAGTCCTGGTCGGCGGACTGGCTGGAGACCTCGGGGGTGAACACCCTGCGACCTGCGATCGAGACCGACGCGAACGGCGTGATCACCTCGTTCGCGGTGCTCCAGGAGGCGTCCGCGGAATTCCCGACGCTGCGCCCGCACCGGATCGCGATCGGCCTCTACGCCGGCGCGGACCGGGTCGCCCGGGTCGAGGTGGACGTGGTCGGGGCGCGCACCGAGGTACCCGAGCTGGTCGGCCGGGCCCGCACCCCGCTGATCCTGCTCAACGACGACGACCTCACCTACGCGAAGGTGCGCTTCGACGCCGAGTCGTGGCAGAGCGTGCTCGACTCGCTCGGCGAGCTGGACTCCTCGCTCGCGCGCGCCCTGTGCTGGGGCGCGGCGTGGGACATGACCCGCGACGGCGAGTTGTCCGCGCGCGACTACCTGGCCCTGGTGTTGCGGCACGCGGGCCGGGAGAGCGACGTGGGGGTCGTGCAAAAGCTCCAGACCCAGGTCAAGACCGGCCTGGACCGCTACACCGACCCGGCGTTTCGGGCCGAGGGCCTGCGGCTGCTCGCGGCCGGCGCGCGGACCGAGCTGCGGGCCGCGCCGGCCGGCGGCGACCACCAGCTCGCCTGGGCCCGCTGCCTGACCACGGCCGCCCCGACGGCGGACGAACTCGCCTTCCTGGGCGAGCTGTTGACCGGTGCGCAGCAGGTCGCCGGGCTGGTCGTGGACACCGAACTGCGCTGGGCGATATTGCGCGCGCTGTGCGCGGGCGGGATCGCCGACGAGCCGGAGATCGCCGCCGAGCTGGAGCGCGACGGCACCGCGGCGGGCCGGCGGCACGCCATCGAGTGCCGGGCCGCGCGGCCCACGCCCGAGGCCAAGGCCGAGGCCTGGCATCTGGTGGTGGACACCGACGAGTTGCCCAACGCGATGCTCGGCGCGGTGATCGCGGGCTTCGCCACCGCCGGCCAGGAGGAGCTGACCGAGGCGTACACCGACCGCTACTTCGCCGCGCTCGCGCCGGTGTGGCGGGAGCGCTCGATCGAGATCGCCCGCCGGGTCGTGGTCGGCCTGTACCCCTCGGGTCGGGTCGACGCCGACACGCTGCGCCGCACCGACGACTGGCTGGCCGCCACCGAGCCGGTCCCGGCGTTGCGCCGGCTGGTCCTGGAATGCCGCGACGACGTGGCCCGCGCCCTCCGGGCCCGCGGGCGCGACCGGCGCAACTGAAGTCCCTCGCGGACCCCGCCGCCATCGCGGGCGGGGTCCGCTCCCGTCGGCCGCCCACCCTCGGCGGCGCCAATCCACAAGGAGCGCAGCGTGCCCGGTACCAACCTGACGCGTGACGAGGCCCGCGAGCGGGCCCGGATCATCGACGTCGACTCGTATGCCGTCACCCTCGATCTGACCGGCACGGGAGCCACGTTCCCGTCCACGACGGTGCTCAGGTTCGACTGCGCCGAACCCGGCGCGAGCACCTTCGTCGATCTGATCGCCCCAGAGGTGCACGAGATCACCCTCAACGGCAAGGCGCTCGACGTCGCGTCGGTGTACGCGGACAGCCGGATCGCGCTGACCGACCTGGCCGCGCACAACGAACTGCGGGTGGTCGCGTCCTGCGCGTACATGAACACCGGCGAGGGCCTGCACCGCTTCGTCGACCCGGTGGACGGCAAGACGTACCTCTACACCCAGTTCGAGGTGGCCGACGCCCGGCGGGTGTTCGCGGGCTTCGAACAGCCCGACCTCAAGGCCACGTTCGCGTTCACGATCAGCGCGCCCAGCGACTGGCACGTGGTCTCCTGCTCGCCCACGCCCGAGCCGTCGGCGGCCGGCGACGGCGTCGCGGTGTGGGCGTTCGAGCCGACGCCGCGGATCTCGACCTACATCACCGCGCTGGTCGCGGGCCACTACCACGCGGTACACGACAGCTACACCGCCGCGGACGGCACGGTCGTCCCGCTCGGCGTCTACTGCCGCTCCTCGCTGGCCCCGTTCCTGGACGCGGACGCCATCCTCGAGGTCACGAGGCAGGGCTTCGACTACTTCCTGAAGCAGTTCGACTTCCCGTACCCGTTCGGGAAGTACGACCAGCTCTTCGTCCCCGAGTACAACGCCGGCGCGATGGAGAACGCGGGCTGCGTGACGATCCTGGAGGACTACGTCTTCCGCTCGAAGGTCACCGACACGTCCTACGAGACGCGCGCGGAGACCATCCTGCACGAGCTGGCGCACATGTGGTTCGGCGACCTGGTCACCATGCAGTGGTGGGACGACCTGTGGCTGAACGAGTCGTTCGCCACCTACGCGTCGGTGCGCTGCCAGGCCGAGGTGACCCGCTGGTCGCACGCGTGGGCCACGTTCGGCAACCGGATGAAGACGTGGGCCTACCGGCAGGACCAACTGCCGTCCACACACCCGATCTTCGCCGACATCCGGGACCTGGAGGACGTCGAGGTCAACTTCGACGGGATCACCTACGCCAAGGGCGCCTCGGTGCTCAAGCAGTTGGTCGCCTACGTGGGCAGCGAGAACTTCTTCGCCGGCGTGCGCACCTACTTCAAGAAGCACGCGTGGGGCAACAGCCGGCTGGCCGACCTGCTCGGCGCGCTGGAGGAGACCTCGGGCCGGGACCTGAAGGCGTGGTCGCGCGAATGGCTGGAGACCGCGGGGGTGAACACCCTGCGGCCCGCGATCTCCACCGGCCGGGACGGGGTGATCACCTCGTTCGCGGTGCTCCAGGAGGCCCCCGAGGCGTGGCCGACGTTGCGCTCGCACCGGATCGCGATCGGCTTCTACAACCGCACCGACGCGGGTCTGGTCCGCACCCACCGGCTCGAACTCGACGTCACCGGCGCGCGGACCGAGGTCGCGGACCTGGTCGGGCTGACCCGGCCGGACGTGGTGCTGCTCAACGACGACGACCTGACCTACACCAAGATCCGGCTCGACGAGGACTCGCTCGCGTTCGTCACCGACACGATCGGCGAGTTCGTCGACCCGCTGCCGCGCGCGTTGTGCTGGGCGGCGGCGTGGGACATGACGCGCGACGCGGAGATGGCGGCGCGCGACTATCTCAAGCTGGTCCTGGCGGGCGCGGGCGCCGAGCAGGACATCAACATCGTCCAGTCGTTGCAGCGCCAGGTCACCAGCGCGCTCGAGCTGTACGTCGACCCGGCGCACCGCGAGCGCTCGCTGGCCGAACTCGCGGTCACGGCCGAGCGGTTGTTGCGCGCGGCGCAGCCGGGCAGCGACCATCAGCTGGCCTGGGCGCGCTGCCTGGCGTCGGTGGCGGCGCGCCCGGACCACCTGGCGATCCTGCGCGGCCTCCTCGACGGCACGGAGCAGATCGAGGGGCTGGCCGTGGACGCCGACCTGCGCTGGGCGCTGCTGCTGCGGCTGTCCGCGACCGGGGTGGCGGGTGAGGCCGACGTGGCCGCCGAGTTGGCGCGGGACTCCACGGCGGCCGGGCAGCGGCACGCCGCGGCGGCGCGCGCGGCCCGGCCGACGGCCGAGGCCAAGGACGCGGCGTGGGCGTCGGTGGTCGACTCCGACGCGCTGCCGAACGCGATCCAGGCGGCGGTGATCGGCGGGTTCGGCCAGCCGGCGCAGCGCGACCTGCTCGCGTCGTACACCGAGCGGTACTTCGGTGCGATCGCCGAGGTGTGGGCGACCCGCACCAACGAGATCGCCCAGCAGATCGTGATCGGTCTGTACCCCACGCTCCAGGTGAGCGAGGAAACCCTGGACCGCACCGACACCTGGCTCGCGAGCGCCGACCACCCGGCGGGCCTGCGCCGCCTGGTCCTGGAAAGCCGCGACGGGGTGGCCAGGTCCCTACGGGCCCGGGCCCGGGACGCGGGGTAGGGGCGGGGTCGGCCGGCCTGCGGCCCGCTTTGGCCTCAATCGCCGGCCGGGCTGTTCCTTTGGCCTCACGCGCCGGCCGGGCTACTTGGCCTCAAACGCCGGCCGGGCTGGATTGGCCCGGCCGGCGTCCGGCCGGGGCCACCGGCCTGCGGCCCGCTTGGCCTCAAACGCCGGCCGGGCTGAATTTTTCGGCCCGGCCAGCGTTCGACGCTGCTGTGGGCAATCGGGCGGGTCGCCGAACGAGCCACGCCAATCAGCCCGGCCGGCGTTTGAGGCCAAGTAGCCCGGCCGGCGTTTGAGGCCAAGTAGCCCGGCCGGCGCTTGAGGCCGCCTCGGCCGAAGGCCAGGCATCCCAGCCCGGCCGGCGTTTGAGGCCAAGTAGCCCGGCCGGCGCTTGAGGCCGCCTCGGCCGAAGGCCAGGCATCCCAGCCCGGCCGGCGTTTGAGGCCAAGTAGCCCGGCCGGCGCTTGAGGCCGCCTCGGCCGAAGGTCGGGCATCCCAGCCCGGCCGGCGCTTGAGGCCAAAAGCAGCCCGGTCGGCGTATGAGGCCACGTAAGGGTTAACCCGGTGCGCGACCGCACCCACCGGCCCGGTAGCGTGGCCCCCGTGGTGAACAGGAATGCACTTCGCGCCGGGGCCGTGTCGGCCGTTGTCACGCTCATGTCGGTGCTCTCGACGCCGGCCTTCGCGAACATCCGCGACGACGGCGACGACCCGGGCCCCAGCATGAGCCTCGGTACCACCCTTGGTGTCTTCGTCGGCATCCCGATCGCGTCGTTCCTGATCATCGCCGGTCTCGTGATGCTTCCGGACATCATCAAGAAGAAGCACCACTAGGCACCGAGCACACCGAATCTCCCCCGAAGCCGCCGAACGGGTACACCCACTCGGCGGCTTCGGCGCGTCCGTATGGACGAACGTGCTACACCCCGCGAAACGCCCGCGCCAGCGACACCGCCCGCGGCTCGGCCGGCAGATCCTCCAGGTAGACGTGCCGCCCCGCCCCGTCGGCCACCGGCAACAGCCAGTTCGGATACTGGTTCCACGTCCCCGGCACGTTCTGCGGCCGCCGATCGCCCACCCCGTCCGGCAGCCATACCCCAAGCAGCCGGCACGGCGTCGCAGCGAGCAGCCGATGCAGCGCCTCGACCGTCTCCCGCTCCCCCGCGCCGGGCCGCAGGTAGCCGCGCCGGCGCAGCAGTTCGAGCCACTGCCCACGATCGGCCAGGTCCTCGGCCCGCTCGGTGTCCACGTCCCGCACCAGCAGGTGCAGCCGCGCCCACAGGTCGATGTGCTCGCCCGCGAGCCGGGCCGCGGTCGGCGGCAGGTCGTGTGTGGTCACCGTGGCCAGCGACGTGGGCCGCCACTGCTCGGGCGGCAACGGTCGCCCCTTGTCGTCGCGTTCGAACCACAACACCGACGTGCCCAGGATGCCCCGCTCGGCCAGGTACGTACGCACCCACGGCTCGACCGTGCCCAGGTCCTCCCCGATCACGACGGCACCCGCGCGCTGGGCCTCCAGGGCCAGGATGCCGACCATCGCCTCGTGGTCGTAGCGCACATACGCGCCCTGCGCCGGGCTGTTGCCCTTGGGCACCCACCAGAACCGGAACAGCCCGAGCACATGGTCCACCCGTACCGCGCCGGCGTGCCGGAACACCGCCCGCAGCAGTTCCCGGTAGGGCGCGTAGCCCGCCTCGGCCAGCCGCAGCGGATGCCACGGCGGCTGGTTCCAGTCCTGCCCGAGCTGGTTCATCGCATCCGGCGGCGCACCACCGGTGGCACCGAGCGCGAGCACCCGGCCGCCCCGCGCCGAGCCGAGCACCCACGCGTCCGCCCCGTCCGGGTGCACGCCCACCGCGAGGTCGTGCACGATGCCCACCGGCATGCCCGCGCCGGTCGCCGCGTCCTGCGCCGCGCGCAACTGGTCGGCGAGCACCCACTGGGTCCAGCGGTGGAAGTCGAGCGCGCCGGCGAGCCGTTCGCGCTCGGCCTCGACCTCGGGCGCGTCCGGGTCGTGCAGTTCGGCGGGCCAGTCGCGCCAGGTCGGCCCGTACTCCTCCACCAGCGCGCACCACGTGGCGAAGTCGGTCAACCACCGCCCCTCGCGCGCCACGAACGCGCGGTAGTCGGCGTCCCGCCCCAGGCTGCGCGGCACCTTGTGGACCAGCGCGAGCGCCTCCCGCTTGGCCACCCGTACCGCGTCCCGGTCCAGGTGCTCGGCGCCGTCCTGCCCGTCCCCCGCCTCGGCCCGCAACTCCTCGGCGACGGCCCGCTCGACCGGGGTCAGATAGGCGAACTCGGGGATGGCCTCCACCCGTACATACATCGGGTCCGGGAACCGGCGGCTCACCGGCAGATACGGCGAGGGCTCCACCGGCGGCACCGGCGAGGCCGCGTGCAGCGGGTTGACCAGGACGAATCCGGCCCCTTGGGTACGCGCCGACCACACCGCGAGGTCGGCCAGATCGGCCAAGTCGCCGATCCCCCAGGAGCGATGCGAGGGCAGCGAGTAGAGCTGCAGCATGTATCCCCACGAGCGCCCGGCGAGCGCGGGCAGCACCGCCGGGGTGATCGCGACCGGGCAGCAGGCGCGCACGCCCTCGCCGGTCGTGCTCGGCACGCCGCCCGAGCCGAGCGACTCCTCGGGCGCGGGCACGCAGCGCGCGTGCAGGGTGTGCCAGCCCAGCGGCAGGTCGGCGGGGACCCGATGGGCGCCGATCGGGTCACCGAGCGGACCGCGGCCGGGGCCCGGGCCCAGATCGCGCCGGATCCCGCCGTCCTCCAGTTCGATCCACAGGTCGACCCGATGGCCGGTGGGCACATTGACGGTGAATTCGGCCGCTCGTCCCGAGCGCAGTACCAGCACCGGCGGCAACAACCGGGTGCGGCGCAGTTCGTCGTGCGCGGCGAGCGCGGCCCGCGCCGTCTCGGGGGTCGACGCGTCCACCCCGAGTGCGTCCAGGACCGCCGTCACCGTCGCGGGGTCGGTGTGCACGGCCTCGCCGCGCCACCCCTGATACTCCGTGGCCACCCCGAACGCGGCGGCGAGCCGGACCAATTCGGGAGACAACTGCGATACGCGTGGTTCCTCCATGCCCGCGAGCATCGCACCCGAACGCCTCGGCTGTCGGCGTGTCCGAGCGACACGCGAGCGGGTGTGTCGGGTCCCCCGGGAAACCTGTCGAAACAAAAACGGCGACGGGCTCCCCGGAGGAAATCCGCCGCCGTCTAGGCGCTCGCGACCTGGTCGAAATGGTCGAAGCCCGCTTCCTGTGCGCCGTACGGCGCCAGGTATGGCTCCCAGCGTGGATCGCGGAACCCGGTGCCCAGGATCCGCCACGCCAGACCGGTGGGTTGGGATGGGGTGCGCGGCATTCGCCAGCCCAGCTCGGCGATGTACCGGTCGCTCTTGACGTGATTGCAGCGACGGCACGCCGACACCACGTTGTCCCACGTGTGTTGCCCACCGCGGCTGCGGGGGACCACGTGGTCGACGCTGGTGGCGGCGCTTCCGCAGTAGACACAACGCCCTCCGTCGCGGGCGAACAGCGCGCGGCGGGTGAGCGGAACTTGGCCCCGAAAGGGGATGCGGACGAAACGGGTCAGTCTGATCACACTGGGTACGGGAATCTCGGTGGTGGCGCTGTGCAGGATGGTGCCTGTTTCTTCCAGGCACATTGCCTTGTCGTTCAGCACGAGGATCAGTGCGCGGCGTACGGGCACCACGCACAGGGGCTCGTACGACGCGTTGAGGACCAGCGAATGCGGCACGTATGCCTCCCTGTGACGCCGACAGCGCGTGGCTCGCGCCGGGGACGATCGGCCTCCAGTGTCCATGGCGGGATACCCCATGCGCTACCAGGAATCGACAAGGTCACAGAGCGTTCACCTGCACGGGTGGCCGGGTGTGGTGGAGTGGTGACCGTCCGCATCTCCCGAACGGGCGTCGGGCCCGGGCGTTTAGGGTGCGCCCATGACGCGCTCTGTGCAGCCCGCGGAACACGCCCCCCACGAGACCCCGCACGCCCCCGCCGCCGCCCGTGCCGACACGGTCGACGTGCTGTTCGGGCGTGCCGTACCCGATCCCTATCGCGCCCTGGAGGATCCGGACGCGCCCGCCACCCGCGCCTGGTCCGCCGCGCAGGACGCGTGGTTCCACGCGCACGTGGACGAATTGCCCGGCCGCGACCGGTTGCGGGCGCGGCTGGCCGAACTGCTGGCCACCGGCCTGATCGGGCTGCCCTGTTGGCGCGGCGGGCGGCACTTCCTGATCCGCCGCGATCCGGGCCGCGAGCACGCGGTGTTGTTCGTGGTCGAGTCGGACGGGACCGAACGCGCCCTGGTCGACCCGATCGCGATCGACCCGAGCGGCACCACCACGCTGGACCAGTGGGTGCCCTCGGACGAGGGCGATCGGCTCGCCTACCTGCTCTCCACCGGCGGTGACGAGGAGTCGCGCCTGTACGTGCTCGACGTGGCCACCGGCGACCGACTCGACGGCCCGATCGACCGGATGCGGGACACCTCGATCGCGTGGCTGCCCGGCGGCGACGCGTGTTATCTGGTGCGCCGACTGCTGCCCGAGGCGGTGCCGGCGGGTGAGGAACAACACCACCGCCGGGTCTACCTGCATCGGATCGGCGCCGATCCGGCCGCCGCCGTCGAGGTGTTCGGCGCGGACGGGGCACCCGGCACCTATTACGGCCTCGGGGTCAGTCGGGACGGCCGCTGGCTGACCGTGTCCGCCTCGCTGGGCACCGCGCCGCGCAACGATCTGTGGCTGGCCGATCTGCACGCGAGCCCGGCCGAGCGGCCCGCGCTGTGCCCGGTGACGGTGGGCCTGGACGCGCTCACCGGGGTGCGGGTGGGTCGGGACGGGCGGTTGTACGTGTTCACCGATCTGGACGCGCCGCGCGGCCGGTTGTGCGTGGCCGACCCGGCGACGCCGGCGCCCGAGCACTGGCGGGACCTGGTCGCCGAGGAGCCGGACGCGGTGCTCACCGGCTACACCATCCTGGACGGGCCCGACGCGCCGCGGCCGACCCTGCTGGTCAGCCGGACCCGGCACGCGGTGGGCGAGTTGACCGCGTACGACCTGGCCGACGGGGCGGTACTCGGGAAACCCGCGACGCCCGGCGGCACCCCCGGATCGATCGGCGGCCTGGCCGAACGGCCCGAGGGCGGGCACGAGGCGTGGTTCGGCTGGTCGGACTACACCGCGCCGTCGGCGGTGTTGCGCTACGACGCGCGTACCGGGGCGATCGACACGTGGGCCGCGGCGCCCGGCAGCGCGGAGTTGCCTGCGGTGCGGGTGCGCCAGGAGTCGTACCGTTCCGCCGACGGCACCACGGTGCGGATGTTCGTGATCGCGCCGACCGCAGAGCCGGACCGTCCCCGACCGGCGGTGCTGTACGGATACGGCGGCTTCGGCATCTCGCTCGGCCCGGCCTACTCGGCGGGCATCCTGGCCTGGGTGGCGGCGGGCGGGGTGTACACGATCGCGAATCTGCGCGGCGGCGCCGAGGAGGGCGAGGAGTGGCATCGAGCGGGCATGCGCGGGCACAAGCAACGCGTGTTCGACGATTTCCACGCCGCGGCGGAGCATCTGGTGGCCCGCGGCTGGACCACGCCCGACCGGCTCGCCGCGTCCGGCGGCTCCAACGGTGGACTCCTTGTGGGCGCCGCGCTGACCCAGCGGCCGGAGTTGTACGCGGCGGTGGCCTGCTCGATGCCGCTCCTGGACATGGTCCGCTACGAGCGGTTCGGCCTCGGCCGGTTGTGGTCGGACGAGTACGGCAGCGCCGAGGTGCCCGAGGAGTTGGACTGGCTGCTCGGCTACTCGCCCTATCACCGGGTCCGCGCGGGGGTGGCCTACCCGGCCGTGCTGTTCACCGTGTTCGACGGCGACACCCGAGTGGATCCGCTGCACGCGCGCAAGATGTGCGCGGCCCTGCAACACGCGACGGCGAGCCCGCGCCCGGTGCTCCTGCGCACCGAGGCCGAGGTCGGCCACGCGGCCCGCTCGGTCACCCGCACGGTCGAACTGACCGTGGACACGCTGTCCTTCCTGGCCGCGCACACCGGCCTGGACCTCGGCGCGCTTCGGCCCGGCACCGACGAAGGCGGCGAACGATGACGTAGCCGACACCGCCTCCTGACTACTGTGGGAGCGAATCCCCCGTCGTCGTCATCGTCGTCACGGACGATCGTCGTCGGGGGAAGGCTCCCTCACTCCCCGTCCGAAAGGTCTCGTACGTGTCCGCGCCCGTCCCCGGAAGCCTGCTGTCCCTCGACGTCGCCGCGAGCAACGGACGGGTGTCGTCCTGGTTCGACCGGCACGGCGAGTCCCTCGTGGTGACCCCGATCCGGATCCTCGTGATCATCCTGGTGGCGCTCATCCTGCGGGCGGTGACCCGGAAGCTGATCACCCAGCTGGTCGGCCGGATGGCGAACAGCGGCACGGACAGTACCGGGCGGCCGGTCACCGGCTTCCTGCTCAACGCCGAGCGCCGCCGACAGCGCGCCGAGACGGTCGGCTCGGTGCTGCGCAGCACCGCGTCGTTCGTGATCCTGGGCATCGCCGGGCTGATGGTGCTCGGCGAGTTCAAGGTCAACCTGGCACCGCTGCTTGCCAGCGCGGGCATCGCCGGTGTCGCGATCGGCTTCGGCGCGCGCAACCTGGTGACCGACTTCCTGTCCGGGATGTTCATGATCCTGGAGGACCAGTACGGCGTGGGTGACCTGGTCGACGCGGGCCCGGCGACCGGCACGGTGGTCGAGGTGGGCCTGCGGATCACCAAGCTGCGCGACGTGGACGGCACCGTCTGGTACATCCGCAACGGCGAGATCAAGCGGATCGGCAACAAGAGCCAGGGCTGGGGCACCGCCAAGGTGGACGTACAGGTCGGCTACCACGAGGACGTGGACAAGGTGCGCGCGGTGATCGCCTCCACCGCCGAGGCGCTGGCCGAGGTCGAGCCGTGGAACGAGCGGGTCTGGGGCTCGGCGACCGTGGTCGGGATGGAGTCGGTGACGGCGGACGCGGTGGTCCTCCAGGTCCAGATCAAGACCATGCCGGGCCAGGAGTTGCCGGTCGCGCGGGAGTTGCGCGGACGCGTCAAGCGCGCCTTCGACGACGCTGGCATCCGCATCACCGAACCGATCGCCTCCGCGACGGGCCCGACCGGCGACGAGGGCCAGGCCCCCGCCCCGGCCGAACCGGCGCCCGTGCCGGTGACGCCGCCGCCGGCTCCGCCGACGCCTCAGGGCCCGGGGGCACCGGGGGGCTCCTGAGTCGGGGGCGGCCGTTCGGGTTGTCGGTGGGCGTGGGTGGGTGGGGTCGCGGGGTCGCACGCCGAGACTGGATGGGTGGACTCTCCTCTTTGTTTGGTCACCGGGGCCACCGGCTATCTCGGTGGGCGGTTGGTGCCGGAGTTGTTGGCGGCCGGGTATCGGGTGCGGTGCATGGCACGGACGCCGGGGAAGCTGCGGGATCATCCGTGGGCGGATCGGGTGGAGCTGGTCCGGGCCGACGCACTCGACCCGGACGCGGTGCGTCGCGCCCTCGAGCGCGTGGACGTCGCCTACTACCTGATCCACGCGCTCGGCACCGGACCGCACTTCGCGGACACCGACCGGGAGAGCGCGCGGATCTTCGCCGCCGCGGCCGAGGAGGCGGGTGTCCGACGTCTGGTCTACCTCGGCGGCCTGGGCCCCGCGGCCGGGTCCGCGGCCCGCGATTCCTCGCCGCATCTGCGCTCGCGCGCCGAGGTGGGGGAGATCCTGCTCGCCGGCGCCGTGCCCACCGCCGTGTTGCGCGCCGCGGTGATCATCGGGTCGGGTTCGGCGTCCTTCGAGATACTGCGACACCTGACCGAGCGGCTTCCGGTGATGGTGACCCCGCGCTGGGTCACCTCGCGGATCCAGCCGATCGCGGTCCGCGACGTGCTGCACTACCTGGTGGGTTGTGCCGCGCTCCCGCCGGAGGTGAATCGTGCCTTCGACATCGGCGGCCCCGATGTGCTCACCTACGAGCGGATGATGCAGCGCTACGCGGCCGTGGCCGGGCTGCCCCGGCGCCGGGTGTTGCCCGTACCGATGCTCTCGCCCCGGCTGTCCAGCCTGTGGGTGGGCCTGATCACCCCCGTCCCCGGTGGTCTGGCCCGACCGCTCGTCGAGTCGCTGCGCAGCGAGGTGATCTGCCACGAGCACGACATCGTTCGCTACGTGCCGGACCCACCCGGCGGCCCGACCGGCCTCGACCGCGCGCTCGAACTCGCCCTCGAACGTATCCGCGACGCGAACGTGGCCACCCGCTGGTCCTCCGCCGCACTGCCCGGCGCCCCCAGCGATCCGCTGCCCACCGACCCGGACTGGTCCGGCGGCACGCTGTACGAGGACGTCCGCGAGGGCCGGCCCGCCGCAACCCCGGCGGCGGTGTGGCGGGTGATCGAGGGCATCGGCGGCAGCAACGGCTGGTACTCGTGGCCGCTCGCGTGGTCGGTGCGCGGCGCGCTGGACCGGATCGTGGGCGGCGTCGGGCTGCGCCGGGGCCGCCGGGATCCGCACCGGCTCCGGGTCGGCGACGCGCTGGACTTCTGGCGGGTGGAGGAGGTGATCCCCGGCGAGCTGCTCCGACTGCGCGCCGAGATGCGGCTGCCGGGCCTGGCCTGGCTGGAGTTCACCGTGACCGCCGCCGGCGGCGCCACGCACTACCGGCAGCGTGCGCTGTTCCATCCCCGAGGGCTGCTCGGGCACGCGTACTGGTGGGCCGTCTTCCCCTTCCACGGCATCGTGTTCGGCGGCATGCGCCGAAGCATCGCGCGCGCCGCGGCCCGATCGCGCTGAGCGCCCCCGGCTCGCCGGCCCATCTGGGAGGATGGGACGGTGACCCAGATGCCAGAGCCGGAACCGAGTCTCTACGATGCCGTCGGCGGCGAGGAGACGTTCGTCAAGCTCGTGCACCGCTTCTACCAGGGCGTGCGCGAGGATCCCCTGCTCCGCCCGATGTACCCGGAGGAGGACCTCGCCGGAGCCGAGGACCGGCTGCGGATGTTCCTGGTCCAGTACTGGGGCGGGCCGCGCACCTACAGCGAGCAGCGCGGCCACCCGAGGTTGCGGATGCGGCACGCGCCCTTCGCGGTGACCGAGGAGGCCCGCGACGCGTGGTTGCGGCACATGCGCGCGGCGGTGGACGACATCGCACTGCCCGCCGAGCAGGAGAACACCCTGTGGGAATACCTGGTCTACGCCGCACAGTCGATGGTCAACCGCCTCGACTGACCGGCCGAAGGCGCGGCTCGGGTCAGGGATCGGGGTCGAGGGTCAACGGGTGAACAACAACCCCGGGGCGCCCTCACGCCGTACCGACACCGAGCCGTAGCGCGCCTCGAGCCGCAACCAGGCGCCCGCCCGCAGTACCTCGACCCGGGCCGCGGCGTCCGGCGGGCCCAGGAAGCCGAAGGACTGCGCGGCGTGCGCGGCGCGCAGCGGCAGCCGGCCGGCCATCGGCCTGGTCCAAATCCCGGCGGCGATCCGGTCGAGGTCGGCGCGCGCCATGCCCGGTTCGGTCCGGGCCCGGAACTCGGCGACACCGGCCGCGACTTCGTGGGCCAGGTCGAGCACACCGAGTTCGGCGACCCGCGCCCAGCCGGTGCGCGGCGGCAGCAGCCCGGCCCACCCGGGACCGGTCACCGACGCCGGCGGGACCACGCTCGCGTCGTCCGCGATCGCGTCCAACAGCTGCCCGGCGGACACGGTGGCGTCCACCGTCGCCGGTTCGGCCAACTCGCTCGCCCGCAGCGTGATCACCCCCGACGCGGCCTCGCCGAACGGCGGATGGCCGAACGTACCCAGCACCGAACCCTCGGCCCGGATCCGCACCACCGCGCGACGGTCGTAGCGCAGCAGTCGGGCCAGGTAGCCGCCCAGATCCGCGGCGGCGGCCGAATCGGCCAGTCGGAGTGTGCTCACGGCCGGGCCGACCGCCCCGCCGGCCGGCCCTGCGGCTCCAGGAAGCGCTCCAGGTAGGCGCGTTCGTCCTCGTTCAGCCGGCGCGGGCGCTGCTCGTCCAGCGAGTAGGGCACCAGTACGGACAGCGCCGTCGCGTACAGCTGCTCGTCGTCCCTGATCTCGTAGGCCAGCGTGAAGCGGGCGGCGCCGATCGCGGTCACCCAGGTCTCCACCCGCACCGGCTCGGCCCGCCACACCATGGGCCGCTTGTAGTCGATCTCGTGCCGGGCGATCACCACGCCTTCGGAGAGGGTCTTGGCCCCCTCGCGCTCGCCGAGGACGAACATCATGTCCACGCGCGCCTCCTCCAGATAGCGGAGGTACTGCACATTGTTGATGTGCCGGTAGGCGTCCATGTCGGACCACCGAAGCGGCGCCTGGTAGATGTGCCTGGCCACGTGCCCGGCCTCCTGCTCTGTGGATGCGGACCGATGGCCTGCCGTATGCGGACATACGACAGGCCATCGGCTACGCGGTGTCGACCCGGTGGGTCAGTTGCGCTTGAGCTTCTTGTAGGTCGCGCGGTGCGGCCGGGCCGCGTCCGCGCCCAGGCGCTCGACCTTGTTCTTCTCGTACGACTCGAAGTTGCCCTCGAACCAGAACCACTTCGACTCACCCTCGTAGGCGAGGATGTGCGTGGTCACCCGGTCCAGGAACCAGCGGTCGTGCGAGACGACCACGGCGCAGCCCGGGAACTCCAGGAGCGCGTTCTCCAGGCTGGAGAGGGTCTCCACGTCGAGGTCGTTGGTCGGTTCGTCGAGCAGCAGCAGGTTGCCGCCCTGCTTGAGGGTCAGCGCCAGGTTGAGCCGGTTGCGCTCGCCGCCGGAGAGCACCCCGGTGGGCTTCTGCTGGTCGGGACCCTTGAAGCCGAAGGCGCTGACGTAGGCGCGGGACGGCACCTCGACGTTGCCGACCTTGATGTAGTCCAGGCCGTCGGAGACGACCTCCCACAGGTTCTTCTTCGGGTCCAGGCCGCCGCGCGACTGGTCGACGTAGGAGACCTTGACGGTCTCGCCGACCTTGATGTCGCCCGCGTCGGGGGTCTCGGCGTCGATCAGCATCTTGAACAGCGTGGTCTTGCCCGCGCCGTTGGGGCCGATGATGCCGACGATGCCGTTGCGCGGCAGCGTGAAGGAGAGGTCGTCGATCAGCAGCTTCTCGTCGAAGCCCTTGCTGAGGTGGTTCACCTCGATCACCACGTTGCCCAGGCGCGGACCCGGCGGGATCTGGATCTCCTCGAAGTCCAGCTTCCGCATCTTGTCCGCCTCGGCGGCCATCTCCTCGTAGCGGGCCAGGCGCGCCTTGCTCTTGACCTGGCGGCCCTTCGCGTTGGAGCGGACCCACTCGAGCTCGTCCTTGAGCCGCTTCTGCCGCTTGGCGTCCTTCTGCCCTTCGACCTTCAGGCGGGTGGCCTTGGTGTCGAGGTAGGTGGAGTAGTTGCCCTCGTAGGGGTGCAGCCGGCCGCGGTCGACCTCGCAGATCCACTGGGCGACGTTGTTCAGGAAGTAGCGGTCGTGGGTGACCGCGACGACGGTGCCGGCGTACTTCTCCAGGTGCTGTTCCAGCCACTGGACGCTCTCCGCGTCGAGGTGGTTGGTCGGCTCGTCCAGGAGCAGCAGGTCGGGCGCCTCGAGGAGCAGCTTGCACAGTGCCACGCGGCGCTTCTCACCACCGGAGAGGTTCACGATCGGCCAGTCGCCGGGGGGGCAGCCCAGGGCGTCCATGGCCTGTTCGAGCTGCGAGTCGAGCTCCCACGCGTTGGCGTGGTCGAGCTGGTCCTGGAGCTCGCCCATCTCGGCCATCAGCTCGTCGGTGTAGTTCGTGGCCATCTCCTCGGCGATGGCGTTGAACCGGTCCAGCTTGCCCTTGATCTCCTTGACGCCGTCCTCGACGTTTTCCAGAACGGTCTTGGACTCGTCCAGCGGAGGCTCTTGGAGCAGGATTCCGACGGTGTAGCCGGGGGACAGAAACGCGTCGCCGTTGGACGGCTGCTCCAGCCCGGCCATGATCTTCAGAACGGTCGACTTACCCGCGCCGTTCGGGCCGACGACGCCGATCTTGGCTCCCGGCAGGAAGCTGAGCGTCACGTCGTCGAGGATCACCTTGTCGCCGTGCGCTTTACGCGCCTTGCGCATGGTGTAGATGTACTCAGCCATGCGTCCAAGCCTATGGTCTGGCGGACGGTCCCCGTGCATGGGTGCCCGGAGGGCGCGGGTTTTCGGCTTACGGGGGCGGTCGGGGACGTCTCGCCTTGTCCTCAAACGCCGGACGGGCTGGATTGACGCCGACGGACGAGGCTCCGGTTGGGCTTTGGCACGGGGGCTGGGCCGGGGCGGTCCGCGCGGCCTGGGGCCGGGCTTGTCCTCAAACGCCGGACGGGCTGATTTGAGGCTGCCGAACGAGCCTCGGCTTGGGCCTGAGCCCCCTCCGTACCGGGCCGGCGCGACCCCCTGCGGCCTGCGGCCGGGCCGTCCTCAAACGCCGGACAGGCTGGGTTGGACTGCCGAACGAGCCTGGGCTTGGGCTCGGTGCCGGGCTCGGGCGACCTGCGGCCCGCCGGTCCTCAAACGCCGGACAGGCTGATTTGAGGCTGCCAAATGAGCCTCGGCTTTGGCTGGGGCGTGGGCTCGGTACAGGGCCGGCGCGGCCCCTGCGGCCTGCGGCCGGGGCGTCCTCAAACGCCGGACGGGCTGGGTTGAGGCTGCCGAACGAGCCTCGGCCTCGGCTTGGCTCGGTGCCGGGCTCGGGCGGCCTGCGGCCCGCCGGTCCTCAAACGCCGGACGGGCTGATTTGAGGTTGCCGAACGAGCCTCGGCTTTGGCTGGGGCGTGCGCTCGATGCCGGGCCGGCACGGCCCCCTGCGGCCTGCGGCGGGGCTGTCCTCAAGCGCCTGGACGGGCTGGGTTGGGGCTGCCAACCAAGCTTCGGCTTTGGCTTGGGCGTGGGCTCGGTACAGGGCCGGCGCGGCACCTGCGGCCTGCGGCCGGGGCGTCCTCAAACGGCGGACGGGCTGGGTTGAGGCTGCCGAACGAGCCTCGGCCTCGGCTTTGCATAGGCGTGCGCTCGGGGCCGGGCCGGCGCGGCCCCCTGCGGCGGGGCTGTCCTCAAGTGGCCGGTCGGGCTGGGTTGGGTGTCGCGTGGGCATTGGGTCGCGGTTCGGGTGGGACGTGGTGTGGGTGTCGTCGGATGGTGCGGGCCCCGGCGCGGTGGGTTGCGGCGGGGCCCGGCTGTCATCTTGGGGTGGTGCTACTGGTTACGCAGCGGCGCCGTTGGAGCCGTTGTTGCGGCGGCGCATGTAGAACACCAGGCCGCCGCCGGCGAGGAGGAGCGCGCCTGCGCCGCCCAGGATCGCCGGGGTGTTGCTGCTGTCGCTACCGGTCGCGGCCAGGTCCGGGCCCTTCGGGTTCACCGGAGCCGGGGTCCCGCCCGTGCTGCCACCCGTGGTGCCACCGGTGACGCCCTCGGACGAGCCCGCGGGCTTGCAGTCGAGGGTGCCGGTGAACTCCTTGGCGGTCTTCCCGTCCGGGCCGACGATCGTGATCGTGTACGCCTTGTCCTCTTCGACCTTGACGACCTGGTCGACCGACTTGCCCGCCTCGACGGTGGTTTCCTTGCCGTCGAGCTTGAACTTGTACGGCTCGTCGCCGTTGTTCTTGACGGTGACCTTCACGCCGCCGACGGTGCAGTCCTTGGTGGCGTTGATCTCGGGGAGCGCGCCCTTGCCGGGGATGCCCCACTTGGCGATCGCCTTGTCCGAGGTCTGCACCTTCTGCTTGTCCGCGACGATCAGCAGTTGGCTGGTCGACCCGTCCTTGTTGGTGCCCTGGAAGACCCGACCGGCCTGCACGGTCGACTCGCCGGAGACCTCGACGGTCTGGCTGCCCGCCTTGGTCGCGCCGGCGGGGTTCACGTAGAGCTTGTCGCCGTTGCCGACCTTGTCGACGGCCTTGCCGTCGGCGTCCACCAACACGGGCTTGCCGTCGGAGTCGCCTGCGACCAGCTTCGCGTTGATCGACTTGCCCTCGGCGTTCGTCTTGATCTCGAACGGGCCGACACCGGGCTTGTCGTTGATCTTGCCGCTCTTCTCGCCCGGCGAGATCGAGAGCGAGACGGGGGGCTCGCTGACGTCGCCCTTGTTGGCGTCACCGATCAGGTACTTGTACAGCTTGACCAACTCGGGGTCGTTCTTGGTCTCTTCCAGGTTCTGGCCGTCGGTGAAGTGCCAGATGGCGGCCTGCGTGGCGGCCGCGGCCTCGCCCTCGCTCAGCTTCGGAGCCTTGACCGTGGTGCGGACGGTGTCCAGGTCCACCGTCGGGAACGAGTTCAGCAGGACCCACTTGACCTTGGCCTTGTCGGCCTTCGTGCCGAAGGAGGTCTCTTTCCAGTTCGACTCGTCGTACTTCGCGTCGTTGCGCACGATGGTGTGGAAGTCGATGCAGTAGGTGCGGAGGATCTTTCCGTCCACCTGGAGCTTCAGGATCGACGCGCGCATCGAGTCCTTCTTGCCCTGCAGGAAGATGTTCGCGCCGACGTCACCACCCTGATAGACGCCCTTCGCGCCTTCCGCGCTGGCTGCACCCGCGAAACCGATCACGCCGGCCGCCGCGAGGCCGGTGGCAATGACCATGGCCGACAGGCGGGTGGCCGTCCGTCCCGGTGTACGGAACATGTGGTGGTCCCCTCGAAAAATGTAAGCCGACTCGCGCGGCGCATCGTTCCCCCGAGCACGGCGCGAGTAAAGAACCGTTGAATGGTATGAGCAGCCGGGCCACCCCTCGCGACCCGGGGTACGCATTTGTTTCACGTTCTTTACCTCGGGAGAAGATCCGCATCGAGGACATCAATTCGGATATCGCGAAGTCGACAAGTCCTCGACGGATATAGCCGGTTATGGGGTGCGGCAAGCCGCATGGCTGATGATCAGGAGCATCTCGGTCACTATTGATTTGTCAAGGTGCATAACCGAAGGAATCGGTCTTTTAGTGATCCATGCCTCGACTCGGACCCTATTTGCCGGCATGATCCGACTCTTTCCGCCCCTTCCGTCCGGTCGGTTGCTCGACATGCGACGGTTGGCCCGGTTCGATGTGGATCATTCCTGGCGCAAGGTCGTCACAATTCTGTTTCAGATTCGTCCCGGAAACCGACTCGAATTATCCTCGCTATCACCAATGAATGGCTTTCCCGAACATCCGGTCGGCGCTCCCGGGAATTCATGCCGCCTCGTCTTCGCGCCCGGATCCGGGCACCGTGTCGAGCGCGAAGCTCCCCTGTTCGGCCACCGATCCGGCGGCGATCGTGTCCGCCACCACCGACAGTCGAGCCGGTCGGCCCACCCGGCGGAACTCCGCGACCCCCCGGGCCAGATCGTGTCCCACCGAGGACGCGTCGATCTCGGTGACGCTCCACCACCGCCCCTCGCGCTCCCACTCGCGCACCCGCAGTCGGCCCGTGACCACGAGCGGGTCGCCCTTGTCGATCGAACTCGTCACGTTCTCCGCGAGCCCCCGGAAGCAGACGACCGTGTAGAAGGACGCGTCCCCCGTCACCCACTGGCTCGTCTCCCGGTCATAGCGTCTCGGCGACACCGCCATCCGAAACCGCGCGAGCGGCACGCCGTTCTGGGTCATCTGGACCCGAACCTCGCTCGCGGCGTTGCCGACCACCGTCACGTAGGTGTCCACGCTTGCCTCCCTCGATCACCGGCGTGCCCCGCAACATCGCCGTCCGCCTTCGACGATGCGCCCTGCGGCGGTCGGTCGGCGGCGGATCGCGGCGGGCTGTGGACAACTCGGCCGCTGTGGACAACGCGGCATCACTCACGTGGGTGACGACCGCCCCCGCCGTCCCCCACGTGGGCGACACCCCCGCCCCACCCGCCCCCTCACCCCCGCCGCATCGGCTCCCGAGCCGCCACGAAGTACACGTGCGCCTCCCGATACCGCGCCAACTCCAGCTCCGCCGGCCCGATCAACAACCGATCCGCCACATCCCCCACACGTGTCTGCAGCGCCCCCGCCACCCGCGCCGTCCGCCGCGCCACCGCCGCTGCCGCCGCGCGCCGCCCGACCCACGCCCCCACGACCAGCACGAGCAGCCCGCCGAGCCCCACCCACCACGGCCCCGGCACCCCGAGCCACCGCACCACCGGCTTGCCCGTCACCGCCGCCCCGGCGCCGACCACCCCGGCCACCAGCGCGAGCAGCCCGACCCACTGCGCATCGGCCGCCGCCCGCAC
Organism: Embleya sp. AB8; assembly: GCF_049739465.1. NCBI lineage: Bacteria > Bacillati > Actinomycetota > Actinomycetes > Kitasatosporales > Streptomycetaceae > Embleya > Embleya sp. AB8. The sequence goes on along the minus strand of NZ_JBMHHY010000028.1, from coordinate 126,571 downwards.
CCCGCCCGCCGTCGGCGCGGCCTCCGGCACGGCCCCCACCAGCACCGCGTCCAACTCGTCGGGCAACCGCCGCAACCCCTCCGCCAACGCCCGATGCACCCCGCCGACCCACGCCGCCGGCACCCCCCGCGTCAACGTCGCCCCGGCGCGCCGGATCACCTGCTCGGCCCGATGCACCTGGACCGGCGTGGGCCGCACCGGCGCCCGCCGTACCCGCCGCGCCAGCGGCCCCGAAGGAACCCGCGCCCCCTCCCCCGCGGCGGCCGCGACCACGCCCACCCCGACCGCGTCGCACAGCCCCGTCACCAGCGCGTCCCGGTCCTCGGCGGTGAACGCGTCCACGCTCGGCACCACACCGGCGAAGTACGGCTCCAGGCGTTCGGTCAACGTGTCCAGATCCGCGCCCAACCGCGCCACCGACGCCGCACCGCTCGCCGCCGCGCCCACCACCACGCGGCGCAGCTCGGCGATCCCGAGCCCGGTCTCCGGCGAGGTGGCCAACACCCGTACCTCGGCGAGCCCGTCCGCCGCGAGCAGCGCCCGTACGTCGGTCAGACACGCCGCGAGGTCCCCCACCGGCAGCCGGTCCGCGTGGTTGAGCACGACGGTCATCGACCGCCCGTGCCGGCGCAGCGCGCGCAGGTAGCGCTCGTGCACGATCGCGTCGGCGTACTTCTGTGGATCCAGCACCCACACGATGTGGTCCGCGACCGCCACCACCGCGTCCACCTCACCCCGGTGGGTGAGGTCGAGCGAGTCGTGGTCGGGCAGGTCGAGCAGGATCAGCCCGACCGGCATCCCACCGCCGCGCCGCGCGTCCAACGCCCCGTGCCGGGCCACCCGACGCGCCGGTTCGATGCCGAGCAGGTCGAGCAGCGGCGCGGCGCCCTCGGGATCCCACGCGCACGCGAGGGTGGTTCGGGTGGTGGGCCGGTGGGCGCCGGTATCCGCGAGGCGCAGTCCGCAAAGCACGTTGAACAACGACGACTTGCCCCCACCGGTGGCCCCCGCGAGCGCGATCACGGTATGCCGCGCGGCGGTACCGAGCCGCGTCTCGGCGTGCCCGAGCAGATCCTCCACGGAGGCCAGGTCGGCTTCGGCCAGCCGCTCCCGACCCAACGCCGCCATCCGCTCCAACGCCACCAACCGCGCCGCCAACCGCCCCGACTCCTCGCTCCCGCTCACCTGCCGAGCCCGCCGCCCGACGAACCGGTCCACGTACTGCCCACGCGCCCTCACGCGCTCCTCCGCACCGCGTCCAGCGCCGCCAGCAACTCCGCGTCGGCCCCGGCCGGCAGCGTGGTCGCGGCCGCGACCCGGCGGGCGCGTTCGCCGTCGAGGGTGGTCGCGATGACGCCGTGCAGCGATCGGTGCAGGTCGAGGATCAGCCGGGCGGCAGGCTCCGGGCCGAGTCGGATGCCGAGCCGGCCCGCCGCCTCACGGCCGATGCCCGGACTCAGCCCCGGGCCGCCGATCGCCGCGAGCATCGCCAACGGCTCGGCCGGGTCGGGCCAGTCGAGTGGGCCGGGCCCGCGGCGATCCACCCCACCGGCCGGGACGACACAGCCGGCCGACCGCTCGGCGGCCCGCGCGAACGCGTCGGCCACCAGCGCGTCCAGGCTCTCCCGAACCGTCCGCGCGGCCCCCGCCACGTCCCCCGTCCGCCACCGCCCCGTCGCCGCCCCGAGCAACAACGAGCCGTCGTCCAACGCCCGCAGCGCCCACCGCGTGGTCGCCGCGTAGGCCCGATCCACGCACGCGCGCGCCCGCTCGGCCGCCGCGTACTGCCGCCCCGCCGCCTCGGCCAGCGGCGGCACCCGCCGCTCCAGGCTGTGCAGCAGCCCGCCGAGGGTGCCCCGAACCACCGCTGCCCGCGCGTCCGGATCCGCGCCGCGTTCGGCGAGCCAGGTACGAATCGGCACCACGTTGCGCTCGGGCAACCCGGCCCCCGGCTCGGTCTCCACGATCGGATACAGCGGCACGCCGCCGAGCCCGGCCCGCCGCAACAGGCGTACGTAGTCCGGCCGGACCCGATCGAGTACCTCCGCCGGCACCCGGTTCAACACGATCGCCAGGCGCGTGTGCCGATCGCGCGCCAGCCGCAGCAGGTGCCACGGCGCCGCGTCCGCGTACCGCGCCGCCGTGGTCACGAAGATCCACAGATCGGCGGCACCGAGCAGCCGTACCGCGATCCGCCGATTGTCCGCGGAGACCGAGTCGATGTCCGGTACGTCGAGCAGCGCCATCCCCGGCGGCACCCGCTCGTCCAGGCGCAGCTCGATCCCGACATCCGCGGCCCCGACATCCGCGGCCCCGGCGCCCGCGGCCCCGGCGTCGGCAGCCCGGGCGTCCGCAGCCCCGAAGTCCCCGGCCCCGGCGCCCGCCGCGAACCAGTGCCGGTCCCCGGAGCGGCACACCAGGACCGGCACCCGCGTGGTCGGCCGCAGCGCGCCGGCCGCCGTGACCTCGCGCCCGACCAGCGCGTTCACCAGCGTGGACCGCCCGGCGCCGGTGGACCCGCCGACCACCGCGAGCAGCGGCGCGCGCGGCACCGCCAACCTCGGCAACAGGTAGTCGCCGAGCTGGTCGATCAACTCGCGGCGGGCCAGGCGAGCCGGTACCGCACCGGGCAGGTCGAGTGGGAAGCACGTCGCCACGACCCGATTCCGCAGGTCGGCGAGGGCTGCGGACAGGGGGTCACCGCCCATGATCACCACGGGCGACCACTGCCCGAATTGTCCGCATTCCCAACGTGCCGCCGGCGCTACATGGCGACCGTCACTCCGTCGGCGGACGACCGCTGCGCCGCCTCGATCGTCTCCAGCACGGTCACCGCGTCCTCGATCGGCACCGGCGGCGCCCCCTCGCCGCGGATCGCGCGCGCCATCGCGGCGTAGTAGTCCTGATAGGCGCCCGGCTCGGTCGCCACCGGCACGGTGTCGCCCGGCGTACCGAGCACCCCCCACGCCGCCGCCGGCTCGGTCCCCCACCCGGGTGTCCCGACCTCGACCCCGGCCCCGGTCCCGGTCCCGGCCCCGGCCCCGGTCCCGGTCCGCAGCAGGTCCTCCTGCGGATCCATCCCGAACTTCAGGTACGACGCCGTCGAGCCGAGCACCCGAAAGCGCGGCCCGAGATCGGCCGCCGCCGCGCTCATCCACAGGTGCGAGCGCTCGCCACCCACGTGGGTGAGCGCCACGAAGCTGTCGTCGTCCACGAGCGCCCCGTCCCGCCGGGTGTCCAGCTCGGCGTACACGTGCGTGGGCCGCCCGAACAGCGCCACCGCCTGGTCGATCAGATGTGTCCCCAGGTCGTACAGGATCCCGCCGAGCGCCGCCGGATCGGCCTGCTCCTTCCACCCCGCCGTACGCACCTGCGGTCGCCACCGCTCGAACCGCGACTCGAACCGGTGCACTTCACCGAGCCGACCCTCCGCCACCAGTCGCCGAACGGTCCGGAAATCGCCGTCGAACCGACGGTTCTGGTACACCCCCAGCAACCGCTCGTAACGCACCGCCGTCGCCGCCAGCGCCCGCCCCTCCTCGGCGCTGCCCGCGAACGGCTTGTCCACCACCACGTGCAGCCCGGCCGCCAACGCCCGAGTGGCCAACGGCACATGGAACCGGTTCGGCACGGTGATCACCACGAGATCGAAGTCACCCGCGCGAGCGAACATCTCGTCGGTCGTCCCGAGCACCTCGGCCCGCGGATACCGCGCCCGCACCTCGGCCTGCCGAGCCGGATTCCCGGTCACCACGGCAGCCAGCTCCAGCCCCTCGACGGCCGCCACGACCGGTGCGTGGAAGGCCGAGCCCCCTACGCCGTAACCGACAAGTACAGTCCTGGTGGGACCCACTGCGCCTCCCGCTGTCCGTTTCGGCCCTTCTCTGATCACATTCTGGCCGCCAACTGCGTCTGATCAGGTAACGGTGACCACCGAAACGTCGGTGAGGCATGCACACGGCCCTATTCTGTTGTGCCGCGACCGGATCCAGTGCAAGATCCTGATTCGCCCACGCCCTCGTAGCTCAGTGGACAGAGCAGGTGCCTTCTAAGCACTTGGTCGCAGGTTCGAGTCCTGCCGGGGGCACCGCCACGTCGTGGTCCGCCGCCCACCCCCGGGCGGCGTCCGCGCAGGTCAGTACGGGTCGGCGCGGGTATCGCCGGGGCCCGCCGAAGTGCCGGGCAGCCGTCGCGTCGGTCGCACGGGTGACCCGGCACTGCCCCACTGTCACCATCCATTTACGGATGGCCACGGCGAATACGCGGCAAGGTTTTCCGGTCCGGACAACACCGCCGCAATGGGCTCCGGATAGCTGCGCTTCGTGGCCGATAATCCACACAGCGTATGCCCCGCCTACACCGGAACGGCCGGCCGAATTCACGTTCGACGGCACCGGTCGGCTCGGCGGGCCGTGCTGCGGTGAACCGTTCGCAAGGGCAGCCCGACCATGGGCGGTTCGCCGGCCCGCGAGGGGGCGGCCGGGCTACTCGGCGATCAGGATTTCCAAACCCGCGTCGCGCAGTGCCTCCAGGGCCTCGGGGTCGGCCGTGCCGCTGGTGATCAGCAGGTCGATGTCGGCGAGCGGGCATACCTCGGCGAGTTCGATTCGGCCGAGCTTGGAGCCGTCGGCGACCACGACCCGGCGGCCGGCCGCGCGCAACATCGCGCGCTTGGCCTCGGCTTCCGGCAGGTTCACGTTGGTGATGCCGCCGGTGGGGTGTACGCCGTTGCAGCCCACGAAGACGGTGTCGGCGTGGATCCGCTCCAGGATGTGGTCGGCGAGCGGATTGATCAGGGAGTGCTGCAACGGCCGCAGGGTGCCGCCGGTGACCACCACCGAGAACCGGGGGATGGCGCGCTCCAGTTCGAGGGCGATGGTCAGCCCGTTGGTGAACACCACCAGGTCGCGCAGATCCTCACGGTCCACCAGGGCCCGGGCCACGAACGTGGTGGTCGTACCGACGTCCAGGACCACACTCTCCGACGGGGACACCAGCGCCGCGGCGGCCTGCCCGATCAGCGTCTTGGCGGGCGACGCCGAGGTCAACGCCTCCTCGAAGGACGGCTCGACGCGCGGGTCCCGGCCGGTGAACATCGCCCCGCCGCGTACCCGGCGCAGCCGGCCCTGCCGCTCCAGTACCTCCAGATCGGCGCGGACCGTCACGCGCGAGATGCCGAACGCCTCGGCCAGGTCGGTGACCTTGGCGAAGCCCCGGTCGGCGATCGTCGCGGCCATCCGGGCACGGCGGCCCTCGGCGGGGAGACCGTCGGTGTCGTCGTCTGGCATGGGCAGCATCTTGCGGACAGCTTTCGAAACTTGTCAAACCGCAGGTCGTCTGCGCCGATGGCAAGTGACGCGCTGGCTCAAGCTTTCTCATTGACAAGATTTGGAAAGCTTCGCAAAATGAAATGTATGAAGAAGACGCAGGCCGTGTTGGCCGACGGTCGCGAGATCGTCTACTACGACTCACGGGACGACGCGCTGCGCACCGCCGTCGACACGCGTGATCTCGATCCCGTGGTCAGCGGCTCCGAGATGCGCTACGACCGGCTGCTCGACGAGTGGGTCCTGGTCGCGTCGCACCGGCAGACCCGCACCCACCTGCCCGCCGCCGACGCGTGCCCGCTGTGCCCGTCCACACCGGAGCGGGCGACGGAGGTGCCGGAGGCGTCCTATCAGGTCGCCGTCTTCGAGAATCGCTTCCCGTCGATGTCCGGCCCTTCGATGTCCGGCCCTTCGATGTCCGGCCCGTCGATGGCCGACCCGTCGATGGCCGACCCGTCGATGTCGGGTGCCGGAGCTGCTGCTCCTGCCGACCCCGGGTGGGCGAACGAGCCGTTCCCGCGGCGGCCGTCGGGCGGACGGTGTGAGGTGGTGTGCTTCACGCCCGAGCACGACGCGTCGTTCAAGGACCTCACCCCCGAGCGCGCCCGCCTGGTCCTGGACACCTGGACCGACCGGACCGCCGAGTTGTCCGCGCTGGCCGGCGTCGAGCAGGTGTACTGCTTCGAGAATCGCGGCCGGGAGATCGGCGTCACGCTGCCGCACTCGCACGGCCAGATCTACGCCTATCCGTTCGTCACGCCGCGTACCGCCGCGATGATCGCCAACACCGCCGCACACCGGCACCGCACCGGCCGTAACCTGTTCGACGACGTACTGGCCGCCGAGCGTGCCGACGGGTCGCGGATCGTGGCCGAGGGCGCGCACTGGACGGCCTTCGTCCCGGCCGCCGCGCGCTGGCCGTACGAGGTGCACCTCTACCCGAACCGCCGGGTGCCCGACCTGCTCGCCCTCGACGAGGCCGCGCGGGCCGAGTTCGGCGGGATGTACCTGGATCTGCTGCGCCGCTTCGACCGCCTCTTCGACGGTGAGCCCGCGCCGTACATCTCCGCGTGGCAGCAGGCGCCGGTCCGGTCCGGGCGGGTGGACTTCGCACTGCACCTGGAGCTTTTCTCGATTCGCCGGGCACCGGGCAAGCTGAAGTACCTTGCCGGAAGCGAGTCCGGGATGGGCGTATTCATCAGCGACGTACCGCCGGAGAGCGCGGCGGCGCGACTGCGGGAGGTCGGCGAATGAGGCTCATGGTCACCGGCGGGGCGGGCTACGTGGGCAGCGTCGTGGCCGCCCATCTGGTCGCGGCCGGGCACGACGTGGTGGTGCTCGACGACCTGTCCACCGGGCATCGGGACGCGGTGCCGGACAAGGCGGCGTTCGTCGACGGGCGGGTCCAGGACGCCGCGCGGTATCTGGACGCGTCGTTCGACGCGGTGCTGCACTTCGCGGCGTCCTCCCTGGTCGGCGAGTCGGTCACGCATCCGGGGAAGTACTGGCACAACAATGTCGGCGGCTCGCTGGCTTTGCTCGACGCGCTGCGTACGCACGGCATCGGCCGGTTCGTGTTCTCCTCCACGGCGGCCGTCTACGGCGCGCCCGAGGTGTCGCCGATCACCGAGGACGCGCCGTGTGCGCCGACGAACCCTTACGGTGCCTCGAAGTTGACGGTGGATCAGCTGATCACGTCGTATTGCACCGCCTATGGACTGCGCGCGGTGAGCCTGCGCTACTTCAACGTCGCGGGTGCGTACGGGCGTTACGGCGAGCGGCACGCGACCGAGACGCACCTGATCCCGCTGGCGCTTCAGGTGCCGAACGGCACGCGCGGGTCGGTGGCGCTCTACGGCACGGACTACCCGACGCCGGACGGGACTTGCGTGCGCGACTACATCCACGTCGCGGACCTGGCCGACGCGCATCTGCTCGCGCTCGACGCGACCGGCGAGGGTGGCGCGGCGAGTGGGCATCTGGTGTGCAACCTCGGCAATGGGACCGGGTTCTCGGTACGCGATGTGGTGGATGCGGTGCGTACGGTGACGGGGTGTGCGGTGCCGGCCCACGAGGCGCCGCGCCGGGCGGGCGATCCGCCGGTGCTGGTCGCCTCGGCGGACCGGGCGCGGGAGGTGCTCGGGTGGCGGCCGTCGCGCACCTCGCTGGAGGACATCGTGGCGGACGCGTGGTCGTTCCTGCGGGACGGCGAGGCGGGGTGGTGAGCGGGTTCGTGGACTTCGCGGCGGACGGGGTCTGGGCGGCCCCCGGCCGGGTCAACGTGATCGGCGAACACACCGACTACAACAACGGGTTCGTGCTGCCGATCGCGATTCCGCAGAGTGCGCGGGCGTCGGTGGGACGGCGTACGGACGGCCGACTGCGGCTCGCGTCCAGCCATCCCGGGAGCGAGTCGGTCGACGTCGCGGTAGCCGACTTGGCACCGGGTGCGCTGACCGGCTGGACGGCCTATCCGGCGGGCGTGCTCTGGGCGTTGCGGGCGGCGGGGCATCGGGTCGGCGGCGCCGACATCCGAATCGACAGCGATGTCCCGGTGGGCGCGGGCCTGTCCTCGTCGGCGGCGCTGTCCTGCGCGGTTGCGCTCGCGGTCGACGAGCTGTACGAACTGGGCCTGGATCGGGTTTCCTTGGCCCGGATCGCACAGCGGGTGGAGACCGACTTCGTGGGGGTGCCGGTCGGGCTGCTGGACCAGATGGCCTCGCTCGGCTGCGTCGAGGGGCACGCGTACTTTCTGGATTGCCGAGACTTGACCGGCAGCCAAGTCCCGTTCGACTGCGCGGGCGCCGGGCTGAGCCTGCTGGTGATCGACACGCGGGCGCAGCACGAGTTGGTGGACGGCGGGTACGCGGAACGCCGCGCCTCGTGCGAGGAGGCGGCCCGGCTGCTGGGCGTACCGTCGCTGCGCGAGGTGGCCGACCCGGACGCGGCGTTGGCGGCGCTCCCGGACGGGCCGCTGCGTCGGCGGGCGCGGCACGTATTCACCGAGAATGCCCGGGTGTTGCGGGTGGTCGAGGCGCTGCGGGCGGGCGATGTCCGGGCAATCGGACCGGAGTTGACCGCGTCGCATGCGTCGATGCGGGACGACTACACGATCTCGTGCCCGGAGCTGGACACGGCCGTGGACACGGCGTTGGGCGAGGGGGCGTTGGGGGCGCGGCTGGTCGGCGGGGGCTTCGGCGGGTCGGCGATCGCGTTGGTGGACGCCGGGCGGAGTGGGGCGGTGGCGGCAGCGGTGGAGATGGCCTTCGCGGCACGGGGTTTTGCGGCGCCGCGCTTCTTCGAGGCGGTGCCGGCGGCGGGGGCGCGGCGGGTGGGGTGACGGGTTTGGGTGGGTGGCCGGGTGACTTGTCTGATCTGGTCGCCTGGCCACCTGCGCCTGCTGGGGCAGGAGTCGAGGGCGACCCGGTGGGGTGGCTGCCGGCGGCGCTACTCGGGCGGCGTACTGAGTACTCGTACGGATGTCCGGCGGCCGGCCGTCTTCATAGCGTGCTCGGCATGACGAAGACGGTTTCCGCTCCGCGCGGCGGTGTTCGCGAACTCCTGGCGATGCTGGGCGGTATCGCGATGTTCTGGGTGATGGTGGCGTTGGCGCTGGTGGACCTGCACGCTTTCCTCTGGTTCGGCAGGGGCTCGGAAAGCACCGGCGTCACATGGCTGCTCGGGCTGTGCGGCATCGGCTATCTGGCAACCCTCGTCGGCCTGGCTCTGGCTGCATACCTTCGCCGCCGTCGCTTCGCGATCGGCATCCCGGTGGTGGGCCTGGGCCTGGGCCTTCATGTTCTCGGCCTCGTCGGCCTGTTTCGGGGTCAACCGCTCTTCTTGGTGTGGGCGTTGGTCTCGTAACTCGGCTGGGGGCAGGTGCCGCCTTCGCGTATGGACGCGGACTGCCGGCCGGGGACCGGCATCGCGGCGTGTGGCTGGAAGATCACACCGACGGCCGCGAGACCGAGTGCTGCCGTCAACTGGTCGGGTCGGCGGATCGGGTGTTCCACGCGATCGGGCCGATGTGGGCTGGTGGAACGCTGGGGGCGTGGGCAATCGGGCCGTTGGGGACAGCGATTGCGGCGGCGGCCGGGTGCGTGGGGAGTGGGCGTCCGGTGCGGGCCGGCTGTGCCTGGCGGCGGTTCGGCATGGGGGTGTGTTCGCGCTCCAGGATCATCCGTACGTAGCCGGGCGAGAAGCCGGTGGTGCGGGCGATGGTGTCGACGGGTACGCCGTCGCGGTGGGCGTTGGCGACTGCGCTGCGGAGTGCGGCGCCGGCGGTGCGGCAGTGGTAGCGGTGGGCGTGTTGTTCGCGGTGGGATGTCGTTGCGGGGTTCGGGTGGCGGCCATCGAGCCGGTTGCGTTCGGCGGCGGCTGCGGCGAGGTGTGCGAGGGCGGCGGGTTCGGTCATCGGGCGGTGTCCGGTGCGTGGAGGCGGCGGGCGATGGCGCGGTCGGCGATCGCGGCGCGGATGCCTTCGCTGTCGAGCCATCGGCCCAGGCGGCCGTGGAGTTCGGTGACATGGTCGATGGTGAGCCCGGTGACGGGCATCGGGTCGAGGCACAGGCGGGGTTCGGGTGGGGTGGCGGTCGGGATCAGGTCGGGGCGGTGGCGGGCGAGGTCGTCGAGGAGAACTTCGCGGTGGTGTTCCTGGACATGGACGATCCCGCGTGGTTCGGGCCGTTCGCCGTGGATGGAGTCGACGAACACGCGCAGCCGTAGCCCGAATCCGTCCCTGATCAGCAGGGCTCGACCCGGCGGCCAATCCTGCGGGCGCGGCGGGCGGAGCAGAGTCGCGGCGAACGCGGCCACCTCGGCGTCGGTGAGGTGGAACGCGACCCGCGGCAACGCATCCGGGTCGGAGGACGAAGTAGTGACGGCCAGGCGCCATGGCCGGGGGTGGTCGGTCGGGTTCAGGTGGATGCTCCATGCGGGCATGGTCACGGTCTGGACGAGTGCCTCGGCCTGGGTCATTTGAGCTCCAACGGGCGGGTGGGCATGGGTATTTGGTCGGCGCCGCCGACCGGACGGCTCCCCTGGTCGGGTCCCTGGGCGAGGCGGCCCGCAGTCGCGGTGCACGTCGCCGGACCGAGCGGCGGGTCGGACCTTGCCCGGCCGAGCGTGCGGGGGTCTTCAGGCACCCGGCCGGACAAGGGGTAGAAGGTCCCGGTCCCGCAGCCTCGCCGAAGGCCACGGGACCGGGATGCCGCCCGCCGGAAACGGCCGGGACGGGCAGCGTCGGGCGGGGCTCAGCCGCCCGAGTCGGTGATGCCGCCCCCGATCGGCGGCGTCGGAAACGTACGCATCAGATGCACCCGCGACTCGTGGACCAGCGCGGTCAGTTCGGCACGCGTCACGTCCAACGGGTCACGGCCGGGCGCACTGATCCGGATCGGCCGATCCTCGTCCCCGGACGGGGCCACGGAAATCATGGAAACCTCCGGCGAGGAAGTGTGGGGCCCGGTCCCGCAGCCGCGCCGACAACTACGGAACCGGGTGCCGCCCGCCAAGTGCGGTCGGGAACGGGCGGCGACAGAGACGATTCAGGTGCCGCCGGGCAGCGGGGACCAGGTCGTGATCTCGCACAGCGCGCGGTGCAGCAGCTCGGCGTCGACCAGTTCGGCACCCCGCGTCGGGGTCGAACGCCACCGCAACGGATACGTGTTGCCCCAGAGGGCCGGGACGCGGATGGCCTGTGTCGGGAAGCCGAACACCCGCACTCCCGGCGGCCAGCGGCGGGCGAGTCCCTCGCCCACCGGCACCAGGAAGAGCAATTCCGCCGTCTCGTCCCTACCGTCCGGGTCCTCACGGATGACGGGGCCCGAGCGCCGCACGGTCGCAACGTCGAGCGCACACGCCACTTCCAGACCGAGGAGGCCGGTCACCCGAACCGCGTCGAAGTCGACGCCTGCGGGCCGCCGTTCGATGTGATCGCGAGGAACCCATGACGCCTGGTAGGCGACGTGCGGTACCCCGACCGCGGGGAGTTCTACTGTCATGACCCCGATACTGCCCGTAACAACATACGGTGAGGAGGCAACCGGCGGTTACACCCAGATCCGTACCTTCTACGGCTAAATCCGTAATCACGTGTCCCGTCCGGGCAATCTCCTGTAACCACAACAAACGGGAGGCAGAAACCATGCCACCTAAGCCCAAATCCCCGAGCGCAGCCCAGCGGCTCTTCGGCGGGCAAGTGCGCTTCCATCGCAAGAAGAAAGGACTCACCCAGGAGCGACTGGCCGAGTTGGTGAACCAGTCGCCGTCCCTCATCCACGCCATCGAGTGCGGCAGGCGCCCCGCGCTCTCACCCCTCCTGGAAAACCTCGACCGGGAACTCGACGCAGGCGGTGCCCTTGTCGACGCGGCCGAGTACCTGGTCGGCGAGAAGGTTGCCGAATCCTTCGTCGACACGGCCGACTTGGAGAAGAAGTGTGTCGCCGTGGATTCGCTCGAACTCTCGCTCGTCCCCGGCATGCTCCAGACCGAGGACTACATGCGCGCGCTCCTTCGCGCCGGTCACCCACCGCTCGATGACGATGACGTCGAAGCGCGGGTTCAGGGTCGCGTCGAGCGGCAGAAGTTGCTCACCCGCAAGCCAACTGCGATCTGTAGCTACGTCATAGAAGAGTGGGTTCTGCACAGGCCCATCGGCAGTAGGGCAATCCTGAAGGCCCAGTTGGAACGGCTCCTCGAATGCTCGGCCATGCGCAACGTGTCAATCCAACTCATGCCGACACAGTGCATGGAGCACGTCGGGCTGGATGGTCCGATGTTGTTGCTGGAGATGCCGGACGGTCAGGTCACCGCCCACTTGGAGTTCCAGGCCGGAGGCATGCAGGTGACCGATCCCGAACAGGTCAGGGTCTTCCGTCAGCGATATGGAATCATCCGTGCGCAGGCGCTCACGATCGCGGACTCCACCGCGCTCATCCGGAAAGTGGCAGGAGAACTATGAAGCCAGAGACCAACCCGGTGTGGCGTAAGAGCAGCTACAGCGGGACCCAGGGTGACAACTGTGTCGAGGTCGCCGAGCTGACCGGCGCGGTCGGCGTCCGCGACACCAAGGTGAGTGACTCGCCGGTCGTCACGACCGGGCCCGAGGCATGGTCCGCCTTCCTCGACTCGCACCGCTGAACAACGCGCATCCGCCCTGTCACCAGGTCCACTGGAGACGGGGCGGTCGCATGTCCGGACCCGACCAGGACACACCGACAGGCTGACAGCTACGGCGGAACGGCTCGCACCGGGCGTGTACTTCGTCGAAGTGCGTCGACTGGTGCGTGCCGGACTGCATGCCGCCTACGCTGAGGGCTACGACGGAGGCTCGACCATCGTGCATCCGGAACGAGCCCGGATCCAGGGCGTCCGCTGCGGAGTCGTTTTCGCTCGCAGGGGATACCCGCGACAGAGTCACGCGCCCTCTTCGAGCAGATGGCAGGGAGTCCATGGAATCTGAACTGACCACCGCCTGGCGGAAGTCGAGCTACAGCGGGAGCCAGGGTGGCAACTGTGTCGAGGTCGCGCCACTCACCGGCACGGTAGGGGTCCACGACAGCAAAGTCGGCAATTCGCCGGTCGTCACGACCGGGGCCGAGGCTTGGGCCGCGTTCCTCGACTCGCACCGCTGAACAACGCACATCCGCCCTGTCGCCAAGTCCGCTGGAGCCGGGGCCGTCACATGTCCGGGCCCGGGCAGGAAGCACCGACAGATTGACGGCGGAAGCGGAACGGTGCGCACCGGACGTGTACTTCGTCGAAGTGCGTCGACTGGTGCACACCGGACTGCATGCCGCCTACGCTGTGGGACACGGAGGACGCTCGACGATCGCGGATCCGAAGCGAGCCCGGATCCTGGACATCCGGTGCGGAGTCGTTCGCCCGCACGTGATGTCCGAGACAGAGTCACGCGCCCTCTTCGAGCAGATAGCGGGGAGTCCATGGAATCCGAATTGACCACCGCCTGGCGGAAGTCGAGCTACAGCGGGACCCAGGGTGGCAACTGTGTCGAGGTCGCCGAGCTGACCGGCGCGGTCGGCGTCCGCGACACCAAGGTGGGTGACTCGCCGGTCGTCACGACCCGGACCGAGGCATGGACTGCCTTCCTCGACTCGCACCGCTGAACAACGCGCATCCGCCCTGTCCCCACTGGAGACGGGGCGGTCGCATGTCCGGACCCGACCAGGACGCACCGACGGGCTGACGGCCCGTATGCGACCTCCGCACCGAACGCCGGAAGTTCGGGATCGTCGCGTCCACGCGCCGCGTCCACGCCGCGCTCCTGGACAGCGACCAACGCCGATCGCCGATCGCCGCGCAACTCCGGGGGGAGATCGAGGACTACGCGCTCGCCAGCACGCACCGCTGCGATCCTGTGGTGAGCGGCATAGAGTCGCCAAGCATGGTTGATATCACCGGCGTCCGCCTGGCCCTGCGCGAACTCCACCCCGACGACATCGACGCGGTCCTCGCGATCTACGGCGACGAAGAGGCCACTCGTCACCTCTCGTTCGAGCCGCGCACTCGCGAGCAGGTCGAAGCCATCGTCGAGCGCTCGATCGCATCGGCACGGGTCGACCCGCGCATCGAGTACGCGACCGCCGTCGCGCTGGACGGGGACCTCATCGGGTTCGCCCGGCTCGCCCTGGATCCGCACAGCCCGCGCGGGGCAACCATCGGATTCGCCCTCCGCGCGGACACATGGGGACACGGGTACGGCGTCGAGACCGTGCACCTCCTCGCGGCTCTCGCGTTCCGGCGGCTCGATCTCCACCGGATCTGGGGCGCTCGCGCCCCGCTGAACGAGGTCTCGGGACGAACCATGGAACGCGCCGGATTCACCCGCGAAGGCACCATCCGCGAACACGTCCACGTCCGAGGCGCCTGGCGGGACTCCATCGTGTACGGGCTCCTCGACCACGAATGGAAGCGCCCGACCGGGTTTCCGTCGTAGTCATGCCTACCGACGCCGAAGGCGGCCAAAGGAGCTTCCGGGTCGCGCGGTCCACTCGAGCGGGTCGGCCGTCGAGCTTCGGCGTGGCGGTGTCACGCTGTCGTTATGGACGAACAGATCGCCGACCCCCGCCTGCCCCGGCACTCGATCGGCTTCGGCGGGCCCTGGCACGCGACGCTGGCCGAGTTGCGTGCCGAGTTGCCCGACGACCTGCGGATGGACTTCGAGGAGGAGTACCAGGCCGCGCTCGCCGAGGCGAACGCCGACGGCGACCTGCGACCGCTCGCCGACCTGCTCCCTCCCTGGCAGGGCACGCTCGCCCGGCACCGCTCCCAGGACCATCCCGGGACGTAGGAGACCACCTGCCCTGCCGGATCGACGCGGGCCCGACGGGGAGCAGCATGGCTTCCACTGGTGGAACCGGCCGCGCAGTGGTGGCGAACTCGAACTGACGCGTGGACAGTTCCGGCGGGGCCAGATCCTCACCGCGTCGCGCGTCGTCGAACGCCCGCCGGGCCCCCTGCCCCGCCGCTGGGACGACTACCTGCTTCTGCGTAAGCGGGTCATCGAACGCCTCGGCCGGCTGCCGGAGCCGGCCGTCTGAGCAGCCGGGGTCCCGAGGCCCTCTCGTCGCTTGCCTCGTTCGCCGGCGCCTCGGCGAGATTTGGGCGGATTCGGGTGGTCGGCGGCGATGTGCGGGGCGCTACTCGGGTGCCCGGTTGAGTATGTGTGCGGATGCTCTGGGACGGGCCTGGTTCATAGCGTTCTCGGTATGAGGACTAGGGGTGCTATGCCGCGCGGTGGGATGTACGGGCTTTTGGCTGCGCTGGCCGGGGTTGCGATGCTCGGGGTGTTCGTGGTGATGGCTATGGCGGATCTGTTGGCGCTCTACGGGGTCGCCGATGGGTCGGGGGTCTGTGATGCCGCCGCGTGTAGGGCCCGGTATCAGGGTGAGTTTCAGTGGATGCTCGGGGTCTTTGGGCTCAGCTTTGTGGTGACGCTTGTTGGGTTCGTGTTGGCGGCCTGCCTTCGGCGGCGGCGGTTTGTGGTCGGGCTGCCGGTGATGGCTTTGGGGCTGGCGCTTCAGGTTCCCGGGCTTGGGTTGGTTTAGGGGTGGTGGGTGGTCAGCAAGGGGCGGACTTGCTGGGCGATTTGGCGCAGCGCTGTGTGGGCGCCCGTGTGCATGTTGCCGAGTGCCAGGTAGTCGGTCGGCGTGAAGTCGACCGGGTAGCCGCCGGATGCCTGGGCCAATGCGCCCTGGGCGCCCAGATGGTGTTGGGCGAGCTGGCACGAGTCGTAGCCGAACTCCTCGGCTGCTGTCGCGAGTTCGGTGGCTTCGCGGTATGCCGTGCGGGCGTCGCCGGGGCCGGTGACGTGGGTGAGGTAGTCGAGTCGCACGTGGGTCTTCGTCCTTCCGGGGCGCGGCGGGGGTCGCCGGAGGGACTCGCGGGACGTCCGTTTCGTGTCGAGCCCAGGTGAGGCACGGGCACCGGGCGCGGTCGGTCCGTGAGGGGATGGGGTGGTCCGCGTACCGTTGGGTGCATGAGCAACCTCGATACCCAACCGACCCTGACCACGTGCGGCGGCCGGGCCGATGTACCCGGTGTGCCCGTCCACGAGTTGCTGCAGGCGCGTGACGTGCGATTGGGCGAGAGCACGATGGTTCGGCGGCTGTTGCCGAGCCTGGGGCGGCGGATGATCGGCGCGTGGTGCTTCGTGGACCACTACGGGCCGGACGACATCGCGGACGAGCCGGGCATGCAGGTACCGCCGCATCCGCATCTGGGGCTGCAGACGGTGAGTTGGCTGCGTGAGGGCAGCGTGTTGCATCGGGACAGTCTGGGGAGTTTGGCGACGGTACGGCCCGGCGAGTTGGGGCTGATGACGTCGGGGCGGGCGATCTCGCACTCGGAGGAGTCGCCGCGTGAGCACGCTCGGCTGCTGCACGGTGCGCAGTTGTGGGTCGCGTTGCCGGACGCGCATCGGCGGGTGGAGCCGCACTTCGAGCATCATGCGGAGCTTCCGGTGGTTGCGGGGGGCGGGTTGGCGGCCACGGTGATCATGGGGACGTTGGATGGGTCTACGTCTCCGGGGACTACGTACAGCCCGCTGGTCGGGGCGGATCTGACGTTGGCGGCGGGTACGGATGTCCGGCCGCCGTTGGAGCCGGACTTCGAGTACGCGGTGATGTCGATGTCGGGCGAGGCGACGGTGGACGGGGTGCCGCTCACCCCTGGTGGGTTGCTGTATCTGGGGTGTGGGCGTGCGGAGTTGGCTCTTCGGTCGGTGAACGGGGCGGATCTGCTGTTGCTGGGCGGGGAGCCGTTCGCGGAGGAGATCGTGATGTGGTGGAACTTCGTGGCGCGTACGGGTGAGGAGATCGTGGCGGCGCGGGCGGCGTGGGAGGACGGGTCGGACTTCGGGACGGTGTCGGGCTATGCGGGGGGCCGGATGGGGGCGCCCACGTTGCCTTCGGTGCCGTTGCGTCCTCGCGGGCGCGTTCGCTGATTCGGGCTTGGCCTTGGGGGCGGGGTGGGGCCGGGGTCGGCTCGGCTTTTGCCCTCAAGCGCCGGGCGGGCTGACCGGTGCGGGGGCCCTTGCGGGGTGGCCGGCCTCCGGCCCGGTTGTCCTGAAGCGCCGGACGGGCTGACCGGTGCCGCGCACGCCCATCGCCGACGCGCCCGTCCTGCGAGGCGGCCGGCCTCCGGCCCGGTGTCCTCAAACGCCGGACGGGCTGGAGATGGGGCCGCCTCGGGCCGGACCATCCCCCAAGCACCCACCCCTGAGGCCGACCGGCCTCCGGCCCAGCTGTCCTCAAACGCCGGACGGGCTGACCGTTGCCGTACACGCCCATCGCCGACGCGCCCGTCCTGCGAGGCGGCCGGCCTCCGGCCCGGTGTCCTCAAACGCCGGACGGGCTGGAGATGGACCCACCTCGGGCCGGACCACCCCCCAAGCACCCACCGCCGAGGCCGACCGGCCTCCGGCCCAGCTGCCCTCAAACGCCGGACGGGCTGGGTTTGCCGGACATGCTCATCGCCGACGCGGCAGGCCGCCCCCGCCCCCGGGCCGGCCGGAGTCAGGACTTGCCTTCGCCTCATCGCAGGCTTGCCACCGTGCGCTGTGCGGATTCCACGATTTCGTTCAGGTGGCCGCCGTGGGCGCCGTGCCAGTAGACGCGGTTGCAGGATTCGCAGCGGGCGAAGGTGTCCACGCGGTCCAGGGTGCCGGGCTCCAGGTCGGGCTCGACCTCCTCCCTCGTCGCGGCGCGCAGCACGCCGTTGCAGGCCGTACAGCGGGTCCAAGGGGCCAGCGGCAGCGCGAAGCGGCGGAGCAGGTCGTCGAGTTGGGCGTCGGCGCGGATTCCGTACACGTACGCGCCGAACCACAGGTTCTTGCGGCGGAGCAGGCCCCGGTCCTGGGTGAGCAGCACGCGCTGTTCGGCGTTGGCCTGGATCACCAGCGTCGGGTCGTCGCAGTCGTTGTGATACGCCGTGTCGATCCCGACCAGGCGCATCCGCCGGGCCAGTGCGCCCAGATGTACATCCAGCAGAAAGCGCGGCGCCGCGTCGGCGAATCCCGGCACGGCCTGCGGACGGGCGATCGGCAATACGTCCACCACGTCACCGCCCACCGGTCGATGCCCCGGCCCGACCTCCTGGCCGTTCACGAGCAGTGCGCCGACCTCGGGCAGCGGCGGGCCGGCGGATTCCACCAGGTGTCCGATCGTCGAATCCCCGTCGGCGGGGACCGTCACCGGCAACCCGCGCAACTTCGGCGGGAGGAACTGTTGCAACTCGGCGGGGATCTGAAGCAGCACATCCGATCGATTCACCCGATCAGCATCCCATCGCGAACCCCCGTCGTGCCCGGGGTTTCCGGGCGGACCGACTACCCCGCCCGCGCGGCTCGACCAACTTGCACGCCGCCCGCGCGTCCGCGCGTCCGAGGTGTCCGGGTCGCCCGCGACCGGCAGCGCGTCCACCCCGGACCGGCCGGCAGCGCCGACGGGGACAGCTGTCGGCAGCCGCCAACGACCGAGGGAATATCGAAGTCACCCGAGTTGGGCCGCCCGGGAAAGTGCTACGGAATAACCGAGGGTCCCGGCGCCTTGAAGCAGCCATCGGGACAGACTTCGAAACTCCGGGAGGCATCCATGGCTCGCAGCGAGCTTCGTCCCATCGTGAAGCTTCGGTCCACCGCCGGGACCGGATTCACCTACGTGACCCGAAAGAACCGGCGCAACGACCCGGACCGGATGACCCTGCGGAAGTACGACCCGGCCGCCGGAAAGCACGTGCTGTTCCGCGAGGAGCGATAAGCACGCCGCGCCCCATAAGGAAGCGAGAAGGCCGCGCACCCGGCGGTAAGTGCGGGTGCGCGGCTTCTTTATTCCCTGCTCCACCGACTATTCCCTGCTCCACCGACTATTCCCTGCTCCACGCTCCACCGACTATTCGGTGCCCACCGACTACCCGAGCGGCCCCGCCTCCCCCGCCTCCCCCGTCGCCTCCGGGTCGCGCTCCACCAGGTCGTCCCACAGGCCGAGGGAGCGCAGCACGTCCACTCCGCGCGGCCCGGAGGCGGCCAATCCGGCCACGATCGACTTTCGCAGCTGGTTGCGCTCGAAATCGTCGGCGTCGCCGAGCAGCGCGAGCAGCTCCGTACTCAGGGTGGGATTCGTGCCCGCCGCCGACCCGTGGTTGTCCAGGTGATCCACCACCGCCTTGATCTGATCGGGAAACCGGGTCAGCCAGTACGCGACCAACGTCTCCGGGCCCTCCCGGATCAATTCCCGGTGAAAGTCCAACCGCACTCGGGTGAGCCGCTGTTGCTCCTTTTCCAGGGGCACCGCCCAGCGCGCCTGGTCCAACATCTCGCGGACCGCGTGCGGAATCTCCTCGGCGCGCAGGAATGCGCCGACCGGTCGATAGCTGAGCCCGTATTCCGCGAGCGCCACCGGATGGGCCAGCACGACGTCGAGTTCGTCCTGGAGCCGCCCCTCGTCGGCGCCCGGCAGCAGGGCGATCGCCTTGCGGATCCGGTTCTCCACGTCTCGGCAGACGAAGGACACGGCGTCCACCGGGCGGCGCAGCGCGACCGTCCGCGGATCGTGCACCCACCAGCGCAGCTGTACCTCGACTCGGCAGGGCCGGTCCCCGTCCGGCCCGATTCGCAGTTCGAACTCGCGCACGTCGGCGTACTCGTGCGCCGCGACCCACCACAGTTCGGGCGCCCGACGCACCTCCGCGAAGGTGGGCACCGGCTGCGCGCTCGACGGCGCCACCAGCACCTGCTCGGTGCGCAGGCCCAGGCGGTGGCGCAGATAGGTCAGGCTGCGCGCCCCCGTGGCGGGCCGGACCAGGGAACTTCGGTCGTCGGTCATCTACTTGCTCCCCCGTTCGATCGGGCCACCGGGTCCTCGAACGCGTTGATGGCGGGTTCGAGCACGCCGATGTCGATCACTTCGCCGTTCGGCAGTCCCTCGTAGGCCAGCCGGGTCAGGTCGTATGCGAGTCGTTCGAGTCCATATCCGCGCCCGGGACGAAACAGCAGCGCGAAGGTCTCGCGCAGCGCCGAGGCGCGCGTCGGGTCGCCGCCGGTGGTGCCGAGCAACCAGGTGAACAGCCGGACCACCACGGCGTATCCCTCCCGGTCCGGCACCGCGAGCCGCACCACGGCTCGGAACCGGTCGCTCGCCACCAACTCGCCGGAGCCGTCCTCGCGGACCAGGTGCGCGGCCAACTCGGCGGCTGCGGCGGCCTCTTCCCACTCCTCCACCCGTTCCAGGACCGAATCCGCCCGCATGCCGTCCCGACACAGCGCGGCGATCCCGGTCCGGGCCGCGTGCGCCACGGCACGATCGCCCGTGCGAGCCAGCCGAAGCAGATTGGTCAGGGTCCGCTCGGGATAGACCGACGCCAGCCCCGGGTACGCGCGGGCGGCCAGCAGGCGCAGCCCCGAACGGGTGGTGTCCTGGCTCCACGTCTCCAACAGGTGCCGTACCTGGGTCGCCACGACCGCGTCCTGGGCCGCCGCCTTCAGGGCGAGTACGGCCATCGCCTGCTTGGCTCCGTCGTCCCGGGCCCAGCGGTGCACCGGGCCCAGCGGCCGATGTCCGCGGCCGGTGGCGATGAAGTCGCCCACCGCCCGGGCCGCCACCCGGTACACGTCCAGCGGTTGTCGCGGAGTCGCGGCCAGCCAGTCCACCAGCGGGTCGCGCAGGTCCGGGTATACGTCCCAGACGTGCGCCCGTACCGACGCCGCCCAGTGCGGCCGGTTGAAACCGACCACGTCGAGCCGGTAGCGGGCACCGCCCCGGGTCGCGTCGGCGGCCACCGCGGTTGCGTTGATCAGGTCGAGCCGGGCGGCTCGGGCCTGCGGCGGCCAGCCGTCCGCCGGTTCGCCGGCCGCGGTCGGCAGATGCGCGGTCAGCGTTTCGCGCAGCGCCGCCGCCCGCTCGGTGACGATGCCGTAGTCCTGGCCCTCGAACACCGCCGCGGCGATCATCAACGCCCAGTCCGCGCGCCCGGAGTTGGCCCGCAACCAGCCGTCCACGGCGGCATGGTCACGATCGCGCAGCGCGTTCAGCACCTCGATCCTGGTGAACCGGCCGTCGGCCAGATCGGCCAGGTCACCGGCGATGGTCGCGGCCCGATCGGGTCGGCCGCCGTCCGCGCGAACCAGTTCGGCGATGTCCTCGTCCACCAGGTCCAGGTGCCGACGCTCCCAGTCCGGGCCCAGGTGGTGGGCGAGGTGGCTGTGCAACACCTGGAGCGGGTCGGGGCGTTCGCACGGCACATGCCAGGGCGCCCAGACCGCGAGCAACGACGCGGTGGCGACCGCCGTGACCACCAGCACGCTGCCGCGTTCGACCAGGCGTCGGCGCAACAGTTCCAGGTCGTGGCGGGTGTAGCCGGCGAGCATGTCGGCTGCGGCCGAATCGACCACGTAGCCCCGCCCGCGCTGGATCCGACGGGTCATCAGGTCGGCTTCGGGGTCCAGCGCGATCACGTTGTCGACGTACTGATCCTGCATCAGATGCAGGGCCATCGTGCGCTTTCCGGACTCCGCCTCGCCGGTCAGCAGGAGCAGCCGGCGGGACATCATGCCGCGAGCGCGCAGGTATCCCTTCGGCGGCACGAAGGTGCGATCGACGAGATCGTTCTCCTCCTTCCAGATCGGGCCCTCGCGCGCCTGCCGCGGCCGGCTCGGCGCGCCCTGGGGTGCCGTGGCGGTCAGGTCACCGAACATGCGCGAGCCGAAGACGTGGTTGCCGGTCGTCCCGTTGAAGTTGACGACCACGGTGGTGGCCGATTCGAGGAGCCCGAACTCCTCCTCCGGCCAGGCCTCTTCGCCCGGCTCATCCTCGTGGCTGCTCGCTTCGGCGGCCCGGACCTCCTCGACACGCTCGACCGGGGCGCCGGCGACCGGGTCGAGCGGTCGCCCGTCGGACTCGGCCATCTCACACACCTCGGGTCGAGGTGCCGAAGTACGGTTCGTCGTCGGGGTCTTGGCGCTCGACCCGGCCGGCGGTGCCGTAGTTCATGTCCCCGTGGTTGGTGCTGCCCACCACGTTGTTCCCGTGCATGGCGCCGCCGCCGATGTGGATCCGCTGTCCGCCGGCGCCGGGGCCCGACCGAGACCCGGGCGGCTCGGTCGGCACGGTCGGCACAGCCGACGCGGACGCCGCCGGTCGGGCGGGCCGACCGGGCGACACCACCGGATCCGCCGGGCCCGGCTCCGGATCGAGCCGCTCCGGCAGGTCGTTGGCGGGCGCGTGTACCCACGCGATCTGCCGGGTGTCCTTGACGTGCGACTCGACCCGGCGGAACCAGCCCGGCTCGACCGCGTCGGTGTATCCGCCGAGGACGGCGGTGCGGTACACGCTGTCCGAGACGATCGCGGCGACATGGCCCTTGGTGGCCCGCAGCGCGGCCCGCACGTGTGCGTCGTCGAGCAGCCGACACAGTTCGTTCTTGGCCGTTCCCGAACCGTCGGACACATGGATCGGGCCCATGTGTACCGCCGCGCGCATCCGCAGCGCCGGGCCCTCGTGCAGCCGGGCTCGGGTGCGCAGTCGGCGATCGAGCCAGTAGACGGCGTCGACGAGTTGATGCGTACGGTCGTCGGTCATGGTCAGGATCAGCCCGTCGCCGGTGTCGTCGACGTGGGCCACCTGCTTGTCCCAGTCCAGACCCGCCCGGGCGAAGGCCTCGGGAACCACGGACGTGATCGCCTCGCGGACCTTCGGCAACAACACGTCCCGGTTGTGCGTGAACTTCTCGGCGTCCACGGCGAACAACGCCCGGATCGACGGCATGTCGGACACAAAATCCCCCTTCGGTGAGCGTGTGACCACGCTGGGTTCGACGGGGTCCACCGTGCCGCAGCCGGGCGCGCGCCGCCGCGTACTTTTACCCCCCGGGCAAATTCCGGGATGCCCGCCGGTCAGGATTCGCGGGCCCGGCCCGCCGCGACCGAGGCCAGTAGTTCGGGATCCTCGATGACGAATCGGCGACCGGGGTCGACCGAGATCGCCCCCATCTCGCGCAGCCGGGCGAAGGCCTTGACCGCCGACTCACGGCCGGCCGCGACCGAGGCGCCGAGTTCGGGCATGGTCACCCGGATCGCCACCCGACGGCGACCGCCGCCGGCGTCCTCGCCGCACTGCTCGGCGAGCGAGAGCAGTCGCTCGGCCATCCGTTCGAGCACGCTCCTGGCACGGTAGTTCAGCCGCTGGCCGTCCGCCTGGCGCAGGCGTCGGCTCATCACCAGCAACAGCGTGATCGCCACCCTGGGCTGCCGCTCCAGGAAGTGCAGGAACTGATCGGCGGTCAGCGACCAGGCGAGCACGTCACCGATCGCGTACACCGTCGCCGAGTGTGGTCCCCCGTCCAGCGCGGCGATCTCGCCGAACACCTCGCCGGGTCGGCGGTACGCGAGCACGACGTCCTGCCCGTCCGCCGAGGAACTGACCACCTTGACCCGGCCGGCCGCCAACAGCAGGGCCTCGCGCGCGGGTTCGCCCTCGCTCAGCAGCCGGTCGCCGTCGGCGTACCGCCGGACCCGGCCGATGCGCTGCCACTCGGCCACCTCGGCGGCGCCCAACCGCTCGTCGTACGTGTTGGTCCCCACGCCAAGCCCCCTTCACCGCCGTCGTCCCACCCTGCCGGACCGGGTGCGGGCCGTCCGGTGATTCCCGGATCCTGCTCGGGATTCCCGCTCGGGATGCCTGCTCGGGATTCCCGAGCGGGAGCAGGATCGCCGCGCGAAGGCGCGACCGTCGTCGCACGGGAGCAGTTCCGCCCCGCGGGCTACCGGGCGGCACCGACACCGGCGCCGTGACCGATCGCAACCAGCGCGGGACACCAGTACCGCGCCACTAGGCTTCCCGGCATGGTCATCACCATCGATCCGGCCTCCCCCGTAGCGCCGTTCGAGCAGATTCGGGTTCAGGTCGCCGAGCAGGCGCGGGCCGGGGTGTTGCCGGCCGGGACTCGATTGCCGACCGTGCGCGGCCTTGCCGGTGAGCTCGGGCTCGCGCCGAACACGGTGGCGCGGGCCTATCGCGAGTTGGAGTCGGACGGGGTGATCGAGACGCGCGGGCGCTCGGGGAGCTTCGTCGCCACCGTCGGGGACACCGCGCATCGGGCGGCGAGCGAGGCCGCAATCGAATACGCGCGGCGCGCACACCGACTGGGCCTGACCCGGGAGGAGGCGACGGCGACCGCGCTGGACGCGATCGGCGCGGCCTACGGGGGCACATAGGCCGGCGCGCCAGAGCCGGTCGCGACCCGTCGGAGCCCATACCGTCCGGAAACCGTTCGGTGAAAACCTCTGTACGGACGGGCCGGGGCACCGGATCATCGAAATCATGTCGATGCCTCGCCAGACGCCCCGACCACCGGATGGGGCGCCGAGTTCAGCCGGTGACGACCCCTCAACGCTGCTGCCCTTCGTGTTCGGACTCGACGACGCGGACACCCCGTACGACGCCGTGGACGGGCTCGCCCTCGCCGCCTT
Organism: Embleya sp. AB8; assembly: GCF_049739465.1. Lineage (NCBI taxonomy): Bacteria > Bacillati > Actinomycetota > Actinomycetes > Kitasatosporales > Streptomycetaceae > Embleya > Embleya sp. AB8. The sequence goes on along the minus strand of NZ_JBMHHY010000028.1, from coordinate 102,262 downwards.
CCTGACCGGCGCCCAGCCGTGGGCTCGGACCACTCGCCTGGACCGGGTCAAACCCGGCGCCCGACTCGTGCCGCGCGGGGCCAAGGTGGTCCGCGCCGTGGAGGAGGACGACCGCTCCTCCCAACTCGCCGTCGGCGACGGCTGGACGCTGCGCTCGGTGCGCTGGCGCAGCGGCGGTGGCGAAGTGACCGTGACCGCCGTGGACGAGAAGGTCGGCCGCGCGGTGTTGAAGCGGGCGGTCAAGGGCGCCGCGGCCGATCCGCCGCCCAAGGACGAGGCCGTCGCGATGGGCTTTTGGTACTTCTCCGCCCGGCGCGGCCCGTACCGCACCACCCGGGCGATCACCGCCGCGCCGTGGGAGGACATCCGGCGCAACTACACCGCGCCCACCGCCGGCGCGTTCGACCGGCTGATGAAGGTGACGCCCGACGACGTGTCCGGGCGGCTGATCCTGCTGCACGGCCCGCCCGGCACCGGCAAGACCACGGCGTTGCGCGCGCTGGCCCGGTCCTGGCAGGACTGGTGCCGGATGGACTGCGTACTCGACCCCGAGGCGCTGTTCGGCGACACCGGCTATCTGATGGACGTGGCGATCGGGCGCGGCGACGAGGACGAGGAGTCGCACGACAAGTCCAAGAAGCAGCGGTGGCGGCTGCTCGTTCTGGAGGACTGTGACGAGTTGATCCGGGGCGAGGCCAAACGCTCGGCCGGTCAGGCACTGTCCCGGTTGCTCAATCTGACCGACGGGCTGCTCGGCCAGGGGCGCAACGTGATGGTCGCGATCACCACCAACGAGAATCTCGGCCGGCTGCATCCGGCGGTGGTCCGGCCGGGGCGCTGCCTGGCGCAGATCGACGTCGGCCCGCTGGACTTCAGCGAGGCGCGCGACTGGCTGGGCACGGCCGAGGGCATCGGGACGCATGCGACGCTCGCCGAGTTGTACGCGCTGCGCAACGGCGCGGCGCCGGTCGAGGTCGAGCGGCCTGCGCACGGCGGCGAGGGGTTGTACCTGTAGCCGCCGCGCGGGTGTGCGGTCGGTCCGTCCCGGGCCGGGTGGGTGACCCCCGGCTCCGGGACGGACCGACCACCACCCTTACCGTCTTATACGTCTTATATGTCCTATACGTCGAGGTCCACCACGACCGGCGCGTGGTCGCTGGTGCCCTTGCCCTTGCGGGCCTCGCGGTCCACGTAGGCGTCGGTGACCGCGGCGGTGAACGGCGCGTTGCCGTAGACCAGGTCGATCCGCATGCCCTTGTTCTTCGGGAAGCCCAGCTCGCGGTAGTCCCAGTAGGTGAACGGGACGTCGTACTTGAGCGGTCGAGGCAGCACCTCGTGCAGGCCGATGCCTTCGAGCGCGGTGAGCGCGTCCCGCTCCGCCTGCGTCACGTGCGTCGAGTTCTCGCCGAACAGCGAGATGTCCCAGACATCCTGATCGGTGGGCGCGACGTTGAAGTCACCGAGGACGGCGAACGGCAGCGGGCCGGCCGCGTCGGCGGAGATCGCGTCGCGCAGCGCCTTGAGCCACTCCAGCTTGTACGCGTAGTGCGGGTTGTCCACCTCGCGGCCGTTGGGCACGTATACCGACCGGACCCGGACGCCGCCGCAGGTCGCCGAGATCGACCGGGCCTCGTGCGGACTGTCGGGCTCGGGGAAGCCCGGCCCCTGCTCCAGACCGAGGGTGACATCGGCCAGGCCGACCCTGGACAACACCGCGACGCCGTTCCAGCGCCCGCCGGCGTGCACCGCGGACTCGTAGCCGACCTCCTGCAACTCCTTGGCCGGGTATGCCTCCGGGGTGGACTTGAGCTCCTGCAGGCACACCACGTCGGGCGCGGCCCGCTCCAGCCACTCCACGAGCTTGGGCAGCCGAGCCCCGATCGAGTTGATGTTCCAGGTGGCGACCCTCATGCGAACCTTCCAGGGCGGACGACGGCGATCGGGCCCCGCCCGGACCGACCGGACGAGACCTCGCGCCATTGTCCCTCGCCGGGGTGACACGGCCGGGGACGTCGGCGCGCGTCGGATGCGGTAGGCATAGGGGCTATGGACACCACTCCCCCGGCCGGCTCCGAACTCGCCGAACTGACCGCCGCGCTCAACACGTTCTCCGCCGAGCGGCACTGGCAGCCCTTCCACACGCCGAAGAACCTGGTGATGGCGCTGAGCGTGGAGGCCGCGGAACTGGTGGAGATCTTCCAGTGGCTCACCCCCGAGCAGGCGGCCGACGTGATGTCGGACCCGGAGCGGGGCGAACACGTCCGGGAGGAGATCGCGGACGTGCTGGCCTATCTGCTCGGGCTGGCCGACAAACTCGGCATCGACCCGGCCCAGGCGCTGCGCGACAAGATGGTCAAGAACGCGATCAAGTACCCGCCGGGCGCGCCGGGGTTGTAGCGGTACGGACGGGGGACGACGGTCGGGCGTACGTACGTACGGGCGAGGTGGTCACGACCCGGTCGAACATACGGGCGAGGCGGGGCCGTCGGCGCCTGCCGACGGCCCCCGCCGGGCGCCCCCGAACGCGTCCGGCCGCCTCGCCCCGCCCACCCCCGGTGCCGCCGCCCCGATCGCCGTCAGGCGTCGTGCGCGGCCCCCAGGTAGGCGTCCATGACGCGACGATCCCGCCACACCTCGGCCGGCGTGCCCTCCGCAACCACGCGGCCGGTTTCCAGGACGGTGACCCGATCGCACAGTGCGTCGATGAAGTCGATCTTGTGGTCCACCACGAGCAGCCCCACGCCCTCCGCCGCCACGCCGCGCAGGAGCAGCAGCAGGGCGTCGGTCTCGCGCGAGCTCAGCCCCGCGCTCGGCTCGTCCAGGAGCAGCACCCGGGGCACCGCCGCGATCCCGCGCGCGATGTCCAGGAGCCGGCGTTCGCCGTAGGTCAGCACATCCGTCCCGGGCCCGGCCGGCCGACCCGAGCCGGCCCGCGCCGCGGCCGTCGGTGTGTCGGTCTGCCGCTCCTGTTGGACGCGCGTCAACAACGGGCGCAACAACCACGCGGCGAGCAGGTCCCGGTGCCGGTGGTCGGAGTTGGCCAGCAGGATGTTGTCCGCGCTGGACAACGCGCGGACCGGCTGCGGGGTCTGGAACATCCGGACCAGGCCGGAGCGGCGCGAACGTTCGGGGCTGCCCAGGCGTACCGGCAGGCCGTCCACGAACAGGTCGCCGGTGGCCGGGACCACCCCGGTGATCGCGTTGAGCAGCGTGGTCTTGCCGCTGCCCCGGGGGCCGATCACCCCGACCGCCTCACCACGATCGATGCGCATGGACACCCCGTCCACGACCGGCTCGCCGGCGAAGTCGACCCGGATGTCCCGGGCCCGCAACACCGGTTGCCGCACCTGGTCGGACCCGGTGGCCGGCACCGGCTCCGGGCCGGCGACGAACAGGCGTATCGGATCAGGCATGTTCGTCCTCCCTCGCCGGATGCCGCTGCCTTACCCGGGCGCCCGCCGGCCGGTCGGCGCCGCGACCTCGCCGCGTGCCGAGCCGTCGCCGAGGCAGGCTCGGGCCCGAGCCGAGGCGCGCGAACTGCCGCGCCTCGGCCCCGGACCCTTCCCCCGGGCGGCGCGCGGAAGCGAACGCCGTACCTGACCCGGCGTCACCCCCCATCCGCGCGCCGCCCGTATCGGGGGCCGAACCGGAAGCCGGATCGGCGGTCGAACAGGGCTCCCCCGCCCCGTCCGGCCGCGAACCGGATGTATCCGAGGCGGCCCCCGCGCCTCGGTCGGACGCCGACTCCCCTCCTGACCCGGCGTCACCTCCCGGCCACGACACGATTTTTGTGGTGGTTTCGAGCAACTCGTGCCCCACGACGGCGCCATCCGGCCGCGCGCCCGCAGGCACGGTCGACCTGAGGACGGCACCGGGGAGTTGTTCGGGATCCGACCCGAAGCGGCGCACCACCGCGCCGCCGACGGCGGGCGGCATCACGAAGCCGGCCATGATCAGGACGCGCCCTTCGCGGGCGCCGATCCGGCGCAGGCGTCGACGCCGCCGGGGACACCGCCCGCGGCGGTCGCCGTGGCGATGCGCGCGAACCGAGCCGTTCCCATGCTCACGAACCGCGGGAAGTCGCCTGCCGATAACCGGCTTTCCCCCGGTGCCCGACGGGTGCGCAGCGCTCGCCGCGACACATCCGCGTCGCGAGTCGGATCCGCGCCGTGTCCCGCGTCCTGCCCCGAGCCCTGTTCCGCATCGGGTCCGGCGCGGTGCGCCGCCTGTGGTGCTGCCTGTCGTACTGCCTGCCGTGCCGTCCAACGAGCCATGGGAGCCAACGCCTTTCGCGTCGTCTCCCCGCCCGGCCATCCCCCACGGACTCCCGGATGCGGCACAAGCTAGACCGCAACACCCGTACCTCGCAAGGGCCTTGACAGCACGACGGGAACCGGGATAGAAGTTCAGCACAATCTAACAAATGTTAGATAGGTAGTTCGGATCTCCCTGAAGGCATCCCCCACTGATCAACGGCAACCGCTCCACCTGCGGTTAGGCTGCACAGCACCTGGCAGAACGCGGCAGCAGTCACCCGCCGGACCGAGAACGGGCGCTCATGGCACGCAGGAAGACGGAACCCGAGGCACTTCCGCGCCGGGAGGTGATCCTGTCCGAGGCCGCCGCGCTGTTCGCCCGCAAGGGCGTCGTCGCGTCCACGGTCCGTGAGATAGCCGACGCGTCGGGGATTCTCGCGGGCAGCATCTACCACTGGTTCGGTTCCAAGGAGGATCTGCTCGACGAGATCCTCAGCTCCGCGATGCGCGACCTGGCGACCTGGTACGACGAGGCGTTCGCCGACGCGCGGACGTCGAGCGACCGGCTGCGCGGACTCGTGCACGCCGCGTTCCGGACCATCGAGCACCACCCCGACGCGGCCACGATCTACGTCCGGGACTACGCCTACCTGGCCGGCCTGCCGCGCTTCGCGCATCTGGGCGTGGACGGGATGCGGGTCCGCGATCTGTGGCTGAACACCCTTCGGGAGGGCATCGAGTCCGGTGAGTTCCGGGCCGATCTGGATCCGGACCTGGTCTACCGCTATCTCGCCTATCCGCTGTGGCTGACCGCCGGTTGGAAGTCCACCACCGACCGCACCGTGCCCGAACTGGAAGCCCAATTCATGGCGCTGGTGCTCGAAGGGGTCACCCCACGCACGTGACGAGGCGTCGCGGTCGTCGAGCCGCGCCTGCGCCGGCGCCGGTGGGGGGTGTCGAGCGTTCGCGAAAGGACCACACCATGCACGTCGACGGTTTCATCGCGCCCGGATTCGCGCCCGTACAGGCCGCGTTCGAGGAAAACTTCGCGCTGCACGGCGAACTGGGCGCCGCGCTGGCGATCCACCTGCACGGCGTGCCGGTGGTGGACCTGTGGGGCGGTGTGGCCGAACCGGCCACCGGGCGGGGCTGGGAGCGGGACACCGTACAGGTGGTCTGGTCGGTCACCAAGGGCCTGGTCGCCACGTGTCTGGCGATCCTGATCGATCGGGGGCGACTCGATCCGGCGCTGCCGGTCTGCCGCTACTGGCCCGAGTTCGCGGCGGGTGGCAAACGCGACGTGACGGTGGCCCAACTGCTGTCCCATCAGGCCGGGTTGCCGTTCCTGGACGAGCCGATCACGCTCGACCAGGTGGCCATGCCGGACGCGCTGGCCGACGCGCTCGCGATGCAGCGGCCCGCGTGGGAGCCGGGCACGGCGCACGGCTATCACGCGGTGACGTGGGGGTTCTACGCAAGCGAACTGATCCGGCGCGTGGACGGGCGCACGGTCGGCATGTTCCTGGCCGAGGAGGTGACCGGCCCACTGGGGGTGGATGCGCACATCGGCCTGCCCGGCGCGGTGGTGCCGCGCCTGGCCCACCTCACCACGCTCGCGCCGATGGAACCGGGCCTGCTCGATCTCGGCTCCGACCTGGGCCGGGCGATGCTCGCGCTGCCCGCACTGGCCGCGCCCGGCGCGGATCACGACCCGGACGTGCTGGCCTGGGAGGTGCCCTCCGGGCTCGGTGTCACCAACGCCCGGGCGCTGTCCCGGATTTACGCGATGCTGGGCGCGGGCGGCACGTTCGACGGGGTACGCCTGCTCTCCGCCGAGACGGTCACCGAGGTGACCACGACGGTGGTCGCCGGCCCGGACCGAATCCTGGGCGAGCACACGGCCTTCAGCCTCGGCTTCATGAAGCCGGAAACCGCGTTCTTCGCCGTCTCCGCCAACCCCGCCGCCTTCGGCCACCCGGGCAGCGGCGGCCCATTGGCGTTCGCCGACCCGGCGACGGGGCTGGCCTTCGCGTACGTGACGAACGGCCAGTCCCCATTGCAGACGGACGTCCGGGGGTTGGGCCTGATCGAGGCGGTACAGGGGTGCCTGGGGCGGTAGTTCGTGGTTCGTCGCTCGGCCGACGGCCGTGGCGGCCGGGCGCGGACGGACCTGCGGTGGGCCTGATCGAGGCGGTACCCGGCTGCCCGGGGCGGTGGTTCGAGCCGCGGCCGGGTCGCGTGGTGTGCCGGGGCCCGGTGCAGAGGCACGTGGATCGGCGTCGGCGGTACCCGCCTGCCCCGCACGGTGGTTCGGCCCCCTCGTCCCGGGCCGGGCGACGCGCGGGGGCGGCGGCGCACGTCATTCGGGGCGGTTGCGGGCTCGTCCCGGTCTGCTGCGGCGGCGCCGGGTGCCCGCGACCAACAGGCCGCCGACCAGGACCAGGGCGCCGGCCGCCAGACCCAGCGGTACGACCGGTCCCGATCCGGCACCCGCGACGTGGTCGGTGATGGCCCGACGGGCGACCACGGCCGGCCCGTCGTGTACGGCCTGCTTGGCGACCCCGCCGCGCTCTCGCGCACCGGGTCTGCCCCGGCGCGGCGGCTTCCCATGCGCGGTGGCGCCCCGGCGGCTCCCCTGGCGGTGCGGCACGAGCCCGCCCGCCGAGCCGGTGGGTACTGCCCGCGGCGTGGCGGGTCGGCCGGGGTCCGGCAGGCCCTGGCAGTCCACCCGGGTCGGATCGGCGCCGGGCACGCGGATGTCCGGCCGATCCGGGCGGCCGGCGACGCCGGGAGTCGCCGAACGGCCCTGGCCGGTCGCCGGCAACCACCGACTCGCCACCGGGCACGGCACCACCGGACTCGCTCCGACGCCGGGCACCCGAATCCCCGGCCGACGCGGCCCGCCGAACGACGGAGTCGACCCCGACGACACGGGCAGCTCGGTCCGCACCACCACCGACGGAACGCGGCCGAGGTCCGCCGTCGGGCCCTCATGGGCCGCCGCCGGCCCGGCGATCGAGGTGAGCCCGGCCGCACCGAGCGCGATCACCAGCGACGCCACGCGAGTGTTCCGGGGTCTGCTCACCAGACCACGCTAGGTCGCCTCCCCGACCCACGACCGCCGCCGCGCGTACGGTTCCCCCCTTCGGCCCAACGCGCGTCGCCCCCGGAGGCAAACCGAGCCGACCCGAGCCCGGCGTCGAGAAGCCCCCCATTTGTCGCCTGTCACGAAACTCGTGCACAGCGCCGGCATCCTGTCCGGAACGCACGATCGCCCCGCAGGAGGTACCGGCATGATCGACGCCACACGACCCACCGGATCGGCTATTGCCGCGCTGTTCGAGTCGATGGAGGCGCCCGAAACCGTCCGGGTGGAGCTGATCGGCGGGCGGATCGTCATGTCCCCTGAGTTCGGCGGCCGATGGTCAGACCAGTACGGCCTGGCCGCCCGGGCCCTCCTCGGTGATGTCGAGGACCGTTGGGGGGCGGCGGGTGGCGGGCGGGGGTGGGAGTAGGTCGGCGGTGGCGAGGGTGGGAGCCGCGGCGGCTTCGGCGCACAACGCGTGCCGGGTGTCCGCCAGGTCGGTCAGTAGCGCCAACACGTGGAGCAGGTCGATCAGTTCGCTGGTCAGGTCGGTGGACCAGGCGCGTTCGCGGATGCGTTCCAGGCCCTCGCCCGGGGGTTCGGTGCGGGCCGCGATCCAGGGTTGGAGCAGGCCCAGGTCCCAGACCTCGCGCGGGACCGGGGCGATCCGGCCGGAGCCGAGCAGGAGCGAGCCGGTCTCCTCGTCGTGCCGCACCTCGGTCGGCCGCGCCGGGACCGGTTCGCGGACGAACGGGCGGCGCCCGCCCGGCAGTCGGGGCTTGCCCTCGCCGGGGCGGCCGAACCGCGCGCCGAACGTGTGCAGCGCGATCAGCCGGCGGCCGAGGTCGACGCCCGCCGCCCACAGGTTCGGATCGGCGGTGAGCGGCACCCCCGCCGGATCCGTCGTCACCGCCACGATCCAGGCGAACAGGTCCTCCGCCACCACCGGAACGCCGAGTCGGTCCGCGAGCAGTTCGACCAGGCCGGGCGCCACGTTGGGCACCAGGCCCGCCGGGTCCCGGTAGAGCGGCGCAACCCGACCGCCCCGACCGCCGTGGTGCGCCGCGTCCGGGACCAGCGCGCTGCACAACACCGGCCAGGGGTCCCCCGCTTGACGCGCCGTCAGGTAGACCTGCCGATCACCGCGCACCCGCCACAGCTCGGGCCGGGCGACGTCCACGACCCGTGGATCCGCGACCAGCCACTGCCGATCGAACGGGCCGCGCGCGATCCGGACCAGGCGCGGCGTCGGGCCGACCTCGCGCGCCAGCGGACCGGGCGGGGGTGGACATCCGGGCAACGGCGCGGGCAACGATGCCGTGGTCCGCGCCCGGGTCGGCCGCAGCAGCGGATCCCGGTCCTCGGCGGCGGCCAACCTCGCCCAGCGCCGACGCAGCGTCTCCCGCTCCGGTGCGTACACCCACGTGCGTCCCGGGCCGATCCCGGGGCCGCCCCACGGCATCAGGTCGGTCAGCGCGGGCGGACCGGCGGGGCTCACAGCGCGTGGTCCCACACCCGCCGCTCCTCCCGATCCGGGTCGCCGACCACCGTCGCCGGCACGTCGAGCACCATCGTGCGCCGCTCGGTCGGGTCGTACGGCGGCCACTCGGGCAGCCCGTCCGCCGCCGGCGCGCCACCCGCGACGAACGCCGCCCACGCCTGCTGGATCCGCCCGGACAACTCCCGCGCGGCGACCGGTACCCCGCCGGTCAGCCAGCGGCCGAGCGGGGTATCGAGCGTGCCGAACACGAACGGCACGTCGATCACGTGCGGCGACCCGAGCCGCTGCGGATGCGCCTTGGCGGCCCAGCGGAACCGGTACACATATGCCGCGCCACCCGCCGCGACCTGCGCCTCGGCGAGCCGGACGGTCGGTATCCCGTAGGACTCGGCGGTCAGCAGCCGGATCCGCAACGAGCGCCCGGTCAGGTCGGGGTAGAGCTCCGCGTAGCGATCCAGCAGCCCCGCGAGCGCGTCCGGCCGGCGCAGATTGGCCAGGTCGGCAGGCCCCGGCGCACGTCCACCCGACCCCTCGAGCTGCGCGAACATCTCCTCCTCGTCCTGATTCGACCCGAGCAGGATCGGCACGTCGCCCCGGATCGACCGCAACGGCGGCAGCGGCAACGGCCCGGCCGGATCGACCACCGGGCGGAACACGAACCGCCCGGTGCCCCGCCCGATCGCCTCGGCCTGCGCGGCGAGCAGGTCGGCCACGGGGACGTCGATCAGCGCGGCGGCCCGCTCCGGCGCGATGCCGAGCGCGGCCAGCACCCGGCCGGTGGCCTCCTCGGCCTCGGGCACGGTGCGTACCGTCTGGGCGCCGCCGCTCTGCACGATCGCCCGCTGGAAGAGGCCGCGCGCGGCGGGCAGCGCAAGCAGATTCGAGGTCAGCTTCGCGCCCGCCGAGACCCCGCCGAGGGTGACCCGGCGGGGGTCCCCGCCGAACGCGGCGATGTGCTCGCGCACCCAACGCAGGCCCTGGACGACGTCCAGGAGCGCGTTGGCCGAGGAGTCGGCGTACTCCGGGCCGAGCAGGTGCCGCAGGTGCAACAGGCCGAGTACGCCGAGGCGGTAGGCGAGGGTGACCACGACCACGCCGCGCCGGGCGAACCCGCTCCCGTCGTACACCCCCTCGAAGGACGCGCCGCTGGTGTACCCGCCGCCGTGCACCCACACGAGGACCGGATGCGGCCCGGGCTCGACGGGCGCGTGGATGTTCAGGTAGAGGCAGTCCTCGTCGGTGGCCACGGGCGCCGCCCCGTACTGCCCGATCGGCTGCGGCGCGGCACGGGCGAACTCGCGCGCGTCCCGCACTCCAGACCAGCCCACCGGCGGCCGGGCCACCCGAAACCGCGCCGAACCCACGGGCGGAGCCGCAAAGGGCACCCCCCGAAAGACCCGGATCCCATCCGACTCCTCGCCGACCAGATCACCGAGCGATGTCCGCACACACACCATGCCACCGAGCATATGGGGCACGGCTACCGCGCCGAACGGCGCTCGGCCCAGCTCCCGGGGACGGCGCCGCCCCCCTCACCGCATCCGCAGCAGCGTCCCCGGGTCGAGGGTGATCGGGGTAAAGGCGGGCAGCGTGGTGGCGGTGCCCGGCTTGGCGGTGGCGGTGGGGGCGTACCTCTCGCCGTCGAGGGTGTAGGTCTCGATGGTCAGGGACTTCGGGTCGACGACCCAGTAGGAGGCGATCGCCCACTCGGCGTACCGCGCGAGCTTGTCGATGCGGTCGGCGCCCTCGTGCCCGGGCGAGAGGATCTCGACCGCGAGGAGCACGTCTTCGGGGGCGAAGGCCATGGCATCCGCGGCCAGCGCCGAGCGGGCCGCCGTCGACGTGACCGCCGAGAGGTCGGGACGCAGCACGTCGCGATCGCCGCGACACACGTTCGCGCCCTTGAAGACCGTCGCTTCGACACGGGATTCCGCCACGGCCCGGGCGAGCGCTTCGGCCAACGTGCCGGCCACGTGTTGATGGCGCAGCCTCGGCAGCGGCGACATCAGCGGGATGCCGTCGAGGAGTTCGACGCGGTGGAGCGACGTCTCCTGGGCGGCGAACACGTCGGCGGCGGTCCACTCGCGATCGAACGCGGCCTGCATGGGCACTCCCGAGGTGGTCGGCTCCGCCATGGTTCATGGCGATTCTGGCAGCCCCGCCCGCTCGGGCGCGGAAGATCGCGGCGACTCCGGGTGGGGAGGCGCCGCGATCGATGTGTCAGACCGTCTCCGTCATCCCGCCGTCCACCATCAGGTGCGTCCCCGTCACGAACGACGCCTCGTCGCTGAGCAGGAAGCGGACCGCACCGGCGATTTCTTCCGCGCGGCCCAACCTCCGTAGCGGGGAGCTGTTTTCCAGGCGCTCCCTGGTGCCCGGTCGGGTGAAGGAGGCGGCGAGCATCGGGGTGTCGATGTAGCCGGGGCAGACCACGTTGCTGCGGATGCCGTGTTCGGCGAGTTTGGCGGCGATCGAGCGGTTCAGGCCGAGCATGCCGGACTTGGCGGCGCAGTAGGACGGGTTGAGCGCGTTGCCGACGATCGCGTTGAGCGAGGCGATGCCCACGATCGCCGAGCCGGCGTGTTCGCGCAGGTGTGGGGTCAGCGCCTGGACCAGGAGGGCGAACGAGCGCAGGTTGACGTCCAGGACCCGGTCCCAGTTGTCCGCCGTGACCTCGGTGATCGGCGTCGAGTCGACGATGCCCGCCGCGTGTACGAAGCCGCCGATCGTGCCGAGCGCCTCGACCGAGGCGTGGATCGCGGCCGGATGCGCCTCGGTGTCGGTGACGTCCAGGGCCAGCCCGAGCGCCGGTACACCGTGCTCGGCCGCGATCTCGCGCGCGGCCTCCGCCACCGGCCCCGCCGCGATGTCCCACAGCGCCACCGGCCGCCCCGTCGCGGCCAACGCCCGCGCGGTGGCCCGGCCGATGCCCGACGCGCCGCCGGTGATCACCACGCCGGTCTCCGGTGTCGTCTTGTACGTACCCATGTCGAACTCCTCCGCGGCCGGGTGGACCCCACACATCTGACGCGTCGTCAGCGCAAAACCAGTGGTAGCACGCCGCCGATCCTGCTCTGCTGACCGGCATGGCTAAACGACGGCTGGATCTGCTCCTGGTGATCGACGTGGAGGCGACCTGTTGGTCCGGCCCGATCCCCGACGGACAGCGCAACGAGATCATCGAGATCGGCCTGACCACCCTCGACATCGGCACCGGCGAACGCCTCGACCGACACGGCATCCCGGTCCGCCCCACGCACTCCACGGTGAGCGCGTTCTGCACCGAACTGACCACCCTCACCCAGGCGGACGTGGCCGCCGGCCACACCTTCGCCGACGCCTGCGCGCTGCTGCGCGACGAGTTCCGCGCCCACGAGCGGGTCTGGGCGAGCTGGGGCGAGTACGACCGGCAGCAGTTCGAGCGCCAGTGCGCCGCCGAGGCCGTCCCGTACCCGTTCGGCACCCGACACCTCAACGCCAAGACGCTGTACTCGCTCGCCCACGGCCTCGACCACGAACTCGGCATGGCCGGCGCCCTCGCACACGCCGGCCTCCCCCTCCACGGCACCCACCACCGAGGCGTCGACGACGCGTGGAACATCGCCGCCCTGCTCGGCGGCGTCCTGCGCGCGTCGCGTCAAGACCGCGCGAGGGCCGAGTGAATCGTGCCCACGATCGCGCTCAGTCCCCCGTCACCAACATCGCCGCCCCCACGATCCCCGCGTCGTTGTGCAACTTCGCGGGCACCAGATCCGCACCGATCTTGATGTACGGCAGGAACTTCTCCGGCTTCTTGCTGATCCCGCCACCGATGATGATCAACGACGGCGAGAACAACATCTCCACGTATCGCAGATAGTCCTGCACCCGCACGGCCCACTTCTCCCAGGACAGGTCGTGCGTCTCGCGCGCCACCGCCGAGGCCCGCCGCTCCGCCTCGTGCCCGTCCAGTTCCAGGTGGCCCAGCTCGGTATTGGGCACCAGCCTGCCGTCCACGAACAGCGCGCTGCCGATCCCGGTGCCGAAGGTCAACATCAGCACCGTCCCACCGCGCCCCGCGCCCGCGCCGAACCGCATCTCGGCGACACCCGCGGCGTCCGCGTCGTTGACCATCGTCACCGGCCGGCCGAGCGTCGCACTGAACAACGCGTCGGCATCCAGGTCGATCCAGGACTTGTCCACGTTCGCCGCGGTGCGCACGATGCCGTCCCGGACCACGCCCGGGAAGGTGATGCCGACCGGCCCGGTGGTGTCCGCGAACTGCTCCAACACCTCGCGGACCACCTCGATCACCGCCTGCGGTTCGGACGGTTCGGGGGTGAGCAGCCGCACCCGCTCGTGGGTCAACCGCCCGGCGTCGGTGTCCACCGGCGCGCCCTTGATCCCGGTCCCGCCGATGTCGATGCCCATGACCGGCACGTGAGGCTCCTTCGCCGTCGCAAACCATCCCGCAAACCATCCGGTATCCATCCGCCACGCGGCGCGGGGCAACCGCGCCCACCGGCCGTTACCCCGCCGGCGCGGGCCGATTCACCGCAGCTCGGGCAGATCCTCCGGATGCAGCGTCCGCAGCTCCTCCAGGCCCGCGCCGGGCAGTTGGGCCAACCGGGTCGCATGCCGTTCGATCATCGCCTCGAACGTACGCCGCGCCTCCCGCGCGTTGCCGAACGCGGCGCCGCGCGGCAGCCGGCGGAAGTAGCCGAGGAGCGCCTCGCACGCCTCGTCGGTGAGCACGTACTCGTGCTCGCGCACCTGCTTGCGGGTGATTTCCACCAGATCGTCCGCCGAGTAGTCCTGGAACGTGATGGTGCGGGAGAACCGGGAGCCGAAACCGGGGTTCGCGTCCAGGAAGCGCTGCATCTCGTCGGTGTAGCCGGCCACGATCACCACCACGTCGTCGCGGTGGTCCTCCATCATCTTCACCAGCGTGTCGATCGCCTCGCGGCCGAAGTCGCGGGAGGGGTCCGGCGGAGCCAGGCTGTACGCCTCGTCGATGAACAACACGCCGCCCCGGGCCCGGTCGAAGACCTCCTTGGTGCGCGGCGCGGTCGAGCCGATGTGCTCGCCGACCAGGTCCACCCGGGAGACCTCGACCAGGTGGCCCATCCGCAACACGCCGAGCGCCCGGGCGATCTCGCCGTAGAGGCGGGCCACCGTGGTCTTGCCGGTGCCCGGGGAGCCGGTGAAGACCAGGTGCCGGCGCAGCGTGGGGGCCTTGAGCCCGGCCTCCTCGCGCCGCCGACCGACCGAGATCAGGTCGATCAGGTTGCGCACCTCGGACTTGACCCCGGCCAACCCGACCAGTCCGTCCAACTCGGCCAGCAGCTCGTCGACTTCGCGCACCGAAGGTGCGGCGCCGGCCGCGTCGGCGAGGGCACCGTCGCGCGCGCCGGGGATCGGCAGCGTCGCGGTCAGCTTCGCCACGCCCTGCGGTTGGGCACCGGCCGCCGCGATCGGGCTCGGGGTGCCCAAAATCCCGCCCGCCGCCGGCTCCGTACCGCTCGTCCCGTCCCCCTGCGACGTGCACTCGACCGCGACCGGTCCGGGGCCGGCGAACTCGAAGCCGCCCTTGGCGTTGTCGCGCGTGGTGCAGCGGGTGAACACCGGGTGGCAACCCTCGCGCACATTGACCCCGTAGCCGCGCCCCCCGAGCACCTCGCAGTCCTCGAAGTCGCCGCGCCCGCCACCCGCGATCCGGATTCCCTCGCCGCTCGCCCGGTCCACCCGGACCCGGCGCACCGTGGGCCCGGCCGCGCCGGTGACCGAGACGCCGTCGGTGGTGTCCTCGATCGTGCAGTCGGCGATGATCCCGCCGCAGTCGGACTCCATGAACCACACGCCGGTGGTGGCCTTGCGCACCTTGCAGGACTTGACCGAGACCACCGCTCCCGCGCCGATCCCGATGGCGGTCTCGTCCACGTCGTGGAGCTCGCAGTCGTGCATGGACAGGCCGGTGCCGGAGCCGGCCACCTTGACCCCGTCCAGCACATCGTGGATCCGGCATTCGCCGAGCGCCGCGTCCGCGCCGTCGGCGACCCACACGGCCGGCTTGCCGCCGGTGGAGTCGTGGAACTCGCAGTCGATCGCGGACGCGCGCGCCCCGTGGTCGGCCAGCGAGAGGCCGTTGCGGCCGAAGCTGCGGATCGTGCAACCGCTCAGGGTGACCTCGGAGTGGCCGTGCACGTCGACCCCGTTGCGGCCCACGTCGCGCAGCCGGCAACCGACCAGGGTCAGATTGGCGCCGCGGTCGACCGAGACACCGTTGCCCTCGGCGTCGCGGATCGTGCAGTCGTCGAGGGAGAACGTGGCCAGGTCGTCGGCCTGTACGCCGGTGCCCTTGATCGCGGCGATCTCGGTACGCGAGAGCGACCCGGCGCTGCCCTGGCCGCCGACCGAGATGCCCGCCCAGCCGACCCGCTCGATCCGCGAGTCGGCGATGATCGGCGCGGCGCCGCCCGCGACGCAGATTCCGCCGCCGCCCACGTCGTGGATGTGCAGCCCGGTCAGGTGCGGCGAGGCCTGATCGCCGACGAACACCGCCGGTTCCGCGTCCGAGCCGTCGTGGATCTCGCAGTCCTGCACACTCCCGGTGGTCCCGGGTCCGGTGAAGCGCAACCCGTGGCCGGACGCGTCCCGGACCAGGCCCCGGCGCAGGATCGGCGCGCTGCCCTCGCGCACGTCGAAGCCCTCGCGCCCGGTGTCGCCGATCTCGCAGTCCTCGAACGTGCCGCGCGAGCGCCCGGTGACCCCGATGCCCACACCCTGTGGATTGCTCACCCGACACCGGCGCACCATCGGGTCGGCGCCCGCGCGCAGTTCGACGCCGACCACGGAGGCGGCCCGGACCACACACTCCTCCAATATCGGCGCGCAACCCTCGATCACGATGGCCGGCGACAACACCCCCGCGCCGCCCTCGATCGCCAGACCGTGTACGGCCGCGTCGGCGGTTATGGTCAGCGCGACCCCGTCGGCCGCGGTCAGGATCACCGTCCCCGGCCCGTCCGAGCCGACCACCGTCACCGGCACCGCGATCGACACGTCCTCGCGGTACGTGCCCGGCGCGACCAGGATCGAGTCGCCCGCCGCCGCCGCCCCCACCGCGGCTCCGATCGAGGCGTACTCACCCGCGCGGCGTCGCCACCGAGTGCCCTGCACCACCTGAAGAACCCGACCCGTCATGGCGCCCCTGCCACCAGCCCCTCGGTCCGCACCCAGCACCCTCGCGAGTCCACCGTAAAGCGTCGCGGGCGGCCCCATTACCGGGTCTGTCCCGGCGGCCCGGTCGCTGCGTCGTCGGCGGACCTCTGCACCGTACAGTTCAACGACCCGCGGGCACGGCGCCGTGTTGGTTAACGTCCCGCAGTGCCCCGATTCGTGCTACCGGACGTGCCGGTCCCACGTGTCCCGTGCGTGCTCGGCGCACTCGTCGCGGCCGTCCCGCTCCCGGTCGACGCACTCGTCCCGGCCGTCCCCGTCCCGCTCGTCCCGCCCGCCGCGGACGTCCCGGGCGGCCCGGTCGGGCTCGGCGTCGGTGCCGGCGCGCCGTCGCGCAGTGCGGTGAACAGCTGCGCGGCCTCGGGCTGTTTGAGCGCGACCCGGTTGGGGTCGGGCGCGTAGTCGGTCAACGGCGTGGTGACGAACGAGATCTTCTCCAACGGGATCCCGCGCAGCCCGTTGGCGAAGTCGTAGAGGGCGGCCAGGGTGTTGATCCCGGAGTCGGTGGTGATCGCCTTGGTCGCGGCGTCCATCACGTTGTACGCCTTCGCCGGATTGGTCAGCAGGTTCTGGTTCTGCACCTTCTTGATCAGTGCCTTGAGGAACTCCTGCTGCCGGGCGATGCGTTGGATGTCGCTGCCGTCGCCCAGGGTCTTGCGCACCCGGACGAAGCCCAGCGCCTGTTCGCCGTTGAGGTTGAGGTCGCCGGCGGGCAGTTGCAGCTGGGCGGCCTTGTCGTCGATCGGCTGGTCGATGTGCATCGGCACGCCGCCGAGCGCGTCCACGACCTTCTTGAAGCCGGTGAAGTCGATGGTGATCTGGTGGTCGATCCGGGCGCCGGTGAGCCGCTCCACGGTGGCCGCCACGCACGGCACGCCGCCGACCTCCATCGCGCTGTTGAACTGGCCGAAGTAGGACCGCTGGGTGCCGCCCGAGGTGGTCCGGCAACCGGGCACCTGGACCATCAGGTCGCGTGGGAAGCTGACCGCGGTCGCGGTCTTTCGACCCTCCGGTACGTGCAGCAGGATCGTGGTGTCCGAGCGCTGGCTGCCGCCGTCGTCGCGGCCGTACTCGGAGTTGTCCCCCGCGCGCGAGTCGGACCCCACGAGCAGCACGTTCATCGCCCCGGTGGGCGGCGGTCGATCGGTGAGCTGGTCGGCGAAGTCCTGGGTGCGGATGTTGCCGTTGAGTCGGTCGTACAACCACCAGCCGAAGCCGCCGGCGGCGAGCAGCACGGCGACCAGGCCACCGCCGATCCAGGCCAGGACGCGCCGCCGGCGGCGGCGCCGGTCGCGCACGCGTCGTTGTATGCGGCTGGGGCCTTCCGCGCCCGACTCCTCGGCCGACGTCCCCGGAAGGCCCTCGGCCGCCGGGGACGTCTCGTCTCTGTCCTGCACGTCGTCGTCGCCTTCGTCGGGCCCCCGCGCTCGATGTGCGCTCGGCTCGATGGCCCGAAGTACGCGCACAATTACGCAATCATACGGTGTTCCGATCTTTACACGCGGAATAGCGACGAATGGTTCCCGAATCGGCCGAACCCGAACCCACCGGTCAGGGCGTCGTACCGGCCGCCTTCGCCGCACCGCGGGTGCCGAGGACGCCGAGCACGACGTCGACGATCCGGCCGAGGCGGTCCAACTCGGTGCGGTGGAAGGCCGGGCCGTGGTGCCGGACCACGTAGAGGGTCAGCCAGGACGCGCCGATCGGGGCCGCCGCGCCGTGGCCGCTCGCGTCGCCCTCGTAGCCGAAGGCCAGCGGACGCATCGGGGTGAGCGCGGGCAGCGCGGGCAGTTCCGGGGCGCGCCAGCTCGCGTGCACCGGCTGCCGGCCGCGTCCGCCGCGGGTGGCCACCGCCCAGTCGGCGTGGAAGAGGGTGGGCGCCGCGTCGATCAACGTGGCCACCGCGCGGCCCGGATCGCGCGCCACCTGGCCCAGTACGTCCAGTTCGGGCGCCGACCCCGGCACCTCGCCGGCCGCCCAGCAACCCTCGACCCGGACTCCCGTCGACCGCTCCAAAGCGGCGACCAGCGCGGCGATGTCCCGCTCGCCGGCCCACGAGACGGTGAACTCGTCGACCGCGCGACCGCCGAGCTGTTCGAGCACGGTCATCTGCATCACGTCGGCCCCCGCCGCGCCGAGCAGCTGCGTCACCCGCGCGAGCGACCCGGGCCGATCCGGCAGTGACACCCTCAGTCGGTACAACACGCGACACCTCCTCAGTCGACCTGCGTTGAATCCTGGCTCTTTCCCGTTTCGATCATGTTGCGTACATATGACGGTCCAAAGTGATCACCACCGGCCAAGCAGCCGTACGGCCGGCGGAAAGCACCGGACCCAAGCAGGCAAACGTGCGGGCGGGGCGGCACCGAAATCCTCCGATGCCGCCCCGCCCGCGCTGCGCCCGCTTCTGCTGCTTCTGCTACTTCTTCGGCCCACGCCCGCCGGGCTTCTCGTCCGGCTTCGGGGTCGGCCGCGCGGTCGACTCGGCGGTCCGGGTGACCTCGGCCTCGGCGGCCTCCGGGGTCTCCGGGGTCGCGGAGGCATCCGGGACTTCGACGGCCTCGACAGCGGCCTCGACGGTCTCCGCCGAATCCACCGGCACCACCACCGGGCGCGGCGGCGGGCTGACGTGGGTCGGCTCGTCCTCGGGCGCCACGCTCGTCACCTGCGTCGGCGCGTTCTCCGGCGCCTCGGCCGAACCGGACCCGGACCCGGGCTTCGGCTCGGACTCGGGTTCGGGCTTCCGATCCGACCTCGGCTCCGCCGGCTTCGGCGACGGCTCCTTGCCGAGGCCGACCCGCGCCGTCGGGGCGGCCGAGGCGCCCGACAGCGTCGCGTTCTCCTCGGTGTCCGGGGTGAGCCCGGCCACCGGGGCAAACTCGGTGACGTCCCCGTCCGGCTCCGACACCACGGGCCGCGGCGGTACGGCGGCCGAGGCACCGGCCGGCGCCGACTCGACGGGCAGCGCGGCAGCGGGCGCCGCCGAGGCGGACGCCGACTCCGTCGCCCGATCCGACTCGCCCGCACCGCGAGGCGGCTTGGGCGGCTTCGGCGCCTTCACCTTCGCGACCTTCACCTTCGCGGGCTTCGCCGGTTTCGTGGGCTTCGGCGGCTTCGCCGGGCGCCCGGCCTGCACCGAGCTGTTGCCCACCGCGGTGGCGAACACCGGCGCCGGGTCGTTGGCCTTGGGCCCGTACGTCCACCACATCAGCCCGCGCCGGGCGTTCTCGGTGTCCGGGTGCTGCTCGCCGAGCACTCGTGCGCAGTCCGTGACCAGCTGGGTCAGCAACGTCCGCGCGCCCAGCGGATCGCCGGACTCGCCGGTCCAGTGCGCGTGGTTGTGCCGGATCACCAACGTGTCCTGGTGATCCGGACCCAGGATCCGCGTGGCGTCCTCGACCAGTCGCACCAACGCGTCCCGGGCCACCGACACATCTCCGGCCTCGCCCGCCCACATCGCGCGGTCGTGCCGAGCGGACAACGCGGCCGGGTCGTCCGGCTCGTGCACCTCGCCGCGCTCGTCCGCGATCGCCGTCATCAACCGGGCGGCCTGGATCGTCTCGCCCGACCGACCCACCCAGTGCGCGTGCTGGTGTCGAATGGTCAGCGTGTCCGGGTGCACCGGCCCGAGCGCGTCGGTCGCCTCCTCCACGATCGGCCGCAACATCCGCGCCGCGCCCGCCGCGTCACCCGCCTCGCCGATCCAACGAGCCCACCCGGCCCGCACGTTGAGCGTCTCGGGATCGTCCTGACCGAGCACCAGCACACAGTCGGCCGCCACGTCCCGGGCCAGCGACTCGGCGGTGACCGCGTTGCCGGACAGGCCCAGGCAGTAGGCGTGGTTGTGCCGGGCCAGGAGTGTGTCGGGATGTTGCGGACCGAGCACGCGCGCATAGTCGCCCGCCAGCTCCCCGAACATCCGAGCGGCCTCTCCCGGCCTGCCCTCGTCGCCGACGACCCGGGCCCACGCGGCGCGCGCGTCGAGCGAACCGGGGTGATCGGGCCCGAGTTCCCGCGTCCGGGTCTCGGCCTCGGCCCTCAGTTTGTGTATCTCCTGCTCGTTCATCGCCGCTGATTCTCCCTCCTCCACCACAGGTGGCAAACCCGCGGTACCCCCTGATTGTGGGCGACGTGTCCGGAGCGGGCGTGGTTGCGCTCCCCCGGGACAACCGTACGGGGGAGCGGGTCGGCTCATCGGCGGTGCCTCATTCGCGCGGGTCACAGGTCCACAGCCGGTTTCAGCGCCGCCATCGTCCACATCCGCCGGTGTCGGACCACGAAGACCGTGCCGATCAGCGCGACCACCAGGTATCCGCCGAGCACCGCGAACGCGACCGCCAAACGCTCGCCCTCTCCACCCGTGAGGGTGACCCGCAATCCGTTCACCAGGTAGGTCATCGGCAACACCGGATGCAGCGCCTGGAACGGCTCGGGTGTCGTGGTGACCGGGTAGAGCCCGCCGCACGAGGTGAGCTGGAGCATCAGCAGGACCAGGATCAGCACATCGCCCACCGCGCCGAACGCGGCCCGCAGAAACTGCGCGATGGCCACGAAGGTCACCGCCGCCAGCGCGATCAACAGCAGACTCAGCCCCGGATCGTCGGCGTCCAGACTCAGCCCGAGCTGGACCACCGCGTAGAGCACGAACGCGCCGAGCACGCCGAGCGCGGCGGCGGGCAACCAGCCCGCGACGGCCACCTTGACCGCGCCCGCCCGACCGGCCAGCGCGCGCGGGTTGTACGGCCGCAGCAGCACATAGCCGACCAGGCCGAACACCCACAGCGCGATGGCAAAGAAGAACGGCGCCAGGCCGCGGCCGTACAACACGGCCGGATGCGTATTGCTCACCTCGATCACCACCGGCGCGCCGAGCACCCGCGCGTCCGCACCCGCGCTCTGCGCCGGTGGTGGCGCGGGCACCGTCGCGTCGATGCGATCCAGCCCGCCGGCCAACTGCTCGGCACCCTGGCGGACCTGGTCCGGCGGCGCGACGCCGACCCCCGCGGCCAACTGCCGTGCGCCGTCCGCCGATCGGGCCAGCTGCTCCTTGAGCGTCCCGGTCTGCCCGTACAGCTGCTGCACCAGCGTGCTCTGCGCGGTGGCCGAGATCTGCTGTTGCAACTGCGTCTTGGCGACCTCGGCCATCTTGCCGATGATGAAGCCGTTCGCGTCGTCGAGCGTCATCGACAACTTCGCCTGCCGGGGTTGCGCGGAGGCGGTGGTGGCCAGCGTCGCGCTGAAGTCCGGCGGCACGGTGACCACGAAGTGGTAGTCGCCGTCGGCCAGCCCGTCCCGGGCGTGCTTCGCGTCGGTGATCCGCCACTTGAAGTTCTTGTCGTGCATGATCGACTCGGTCAGCCGGCCGCCCGCGTCGAGGTGTTGCCCGGCCACGTCCACCGGCCGGTCCTGGTTCACGAACGCCACCGGCACGTGGTGCAACCGGCCGTAGGGATCCCAGTTGGACCACAGGTAGAGGGCGCCGTACAGGGTCGGCACCAGCATCAGCACGACCGGGACCAGACGGGGCAACGGACCACGAAAGCGCCGCAGTTCGAACCAGGCCAGGCGCAGCACGCCCATCAGGCGGCACCACCTCTCGGGTACAGGTGGTGTCCGGGCAGGTCGAGTACCGCGTCCGCGCCGCGCGGCGCCTCGGTCGCGGTGGCCACCACGGTGGTGCCGGTGTCGGCGAGGTCGCGCAGCGCCCGCCACACGCGGGACAGGTCGGCGCCGCCGAGGCCGCTGTCCACGTCGTCGACCAGAACCGCGCCGGGTTGTGTGGCGGCGGCCAGCGCGACCGCGAACAACAGTTGCTCGACCGCGGCCAGGTGCTCGATGAGCACGTGGCCCGGCGGATCGACGCGCAGCAGGTCGTACATCCGGTCCAGCGCGGCCTCGGTGGGCCGGCCGCCGCCGATCGCCCGCCGCTCGGCCACCGTCTCGGACACGAACAGGTGCGGTTCGAGGTCCAGCCCGGGCCGGGCCCGGGCCAGCGCGGTATGCGCCCGCGCGGTCGCCGGGTCGCGGCTGCCCGCCACGGTCACCGTGCCCGCGTGGGTGCGGAATCGGCCGCCGAGGGCGAGCAGGAGCGAGGTACGCCCGGCGCCGGCGGGTCCGACCAGCACGGTCAGCCCGGCCGCGGGCGCGGTCAGCCGGACGTCCCGAAAGATCGGGCCGTCGGGACCGTCCGCCGCCAGGCCGACCGCGGTGATCTCCACCCCGGAGGTGGCTGTGGACACGGATCTCCCTACGTCGGTGCGAAGTCCACCGAGGAGTAACCGGTACACGGCCGGCCAAACGGGCGCAACTCGGGAATGACCCGAACGCCCGTCGCCTGACGAAGCGTCAGCCCTGCTGCTCCGGCAACGGCTCGGCGAGCCGGTCCAGATCGAACTCGCCGTCGCGCACGCCGAGCACGAACGCGGTCCACTCGCCCTCGGTGAAGCGCAGGATCGGCCCCTCGGGGTGGATCGAGTTGCGCATCGCCATGCCCCCACCGGGCAGTTCGGCGGTCTCCACGATCCCCTCGCCGGTGGTGTCCTCGCCGTAGCCGACCCACGTGACACCACTGATGTCCATGGCGTACAGCGCGGCCTTCTCGTCGTCCAACTGCTGCCGCGACGGCTGCTCGGACTCGCCGGTGCTCATGTTCGAAACCCTCCCGATGACGCGTGCGTAACCCACAGGTGACGGCACGCTACGCCGAGCCCGACGCCGGACACAACGCGAACGCCGACACCGGGCGTGCCCGGGTGGAAACCGGCGGAAAACGAACGAGGCCCCGAAGCACTCATGGGCGTCGGGGCCAGACCTCGATCGCTCGCCTGCCGGATGCCGCCGGCCACCGTCAGGGGATCACCACCACCGGCCGCTTCGCGTGCTTGACCAGCCGACACGCGACCGAGCCGAAGATCCGGCTGGCCAGCCCGGTGGATCCGCCGACCACGATCGCGTCGGCGGTGAATTCGCGCGCCACGTCCTCGATCTCGTGGCAGATGTCACCCCCGCGCTCGACCAGGATCCACGGCACGTCGCTGAGGTGGTCGGCGCAGGCCAGCTCCAGACCCAGGGCCTCGGAGCGGCTGTCCGGCACGTCGATGAAGACCGGCGGCTCACAGCCGGCCCACACGGTGGCCGGAATCCGGTTGGCCACGTGCACGATCACCAGTCCGCCGCCGAGCCTGCGGGCCATGCCGGACGCGTACGCCAGGGCTCGCTCGCTGGACTCGGACCCGTCGAAACCGACCACGACGGGGTGTTGGAACGCGGGATCGCGCTGATGTGGAGAGTCGGGACGGAGCAACGGGGTGCCGTCCGGAAGGTCACTGAACTCGAAAGCAGCCATGGGAATCGGGCGTCTTTGCTGTGGAGGGGCGCCTCGGGGCTTTCTGTACCAGATTACTGCGCCGACCCGCACATTCGACAGTGTCTGTCCGGGGTTCGCCCGGACAAAACAGACACCACGAAGCATGCCGATCGAGAGGTGACACGGTTCGCCGGACCCGGCACGGGGATGGGGCCCCCGACAAAGCCTCGGCGAGACACGCACATTAGCCGGACAACGCCGTGATTGGGGAGACCCGGGCGGCCGTGTGGGTGATTGCCGTGTCGAATGACGCCATCGCGGGACACCGGTCGAGGGCGGTCGGCGGCCCCTCGCGGGGTCGAATCGAGCCGGCCGCGAGGTCCGTTCGGCGGTGCGCGTGGACGCCGCTAGGGGGAACGGGCGTTACCCCGGACCCCGCCCGAGCGTTGGTCAGGGCGACACCGTGCGTCCGGGCGACCGCGTCGAAACGGGCGGCGATCCGCAGCTTGGACGCCGACCCTGCCGCACGCCGACCCGCGCCGCGGCGCCGAGTCGAACCTGTCTGACGGCCCGTCACGCGCCGGGCCGTCGGCGGGTTCGACGTACTTTCGGACGCGCGCGCTGTCGGTCCGGGGACCGACCGCGGCACCCGCGTCCCACGCCTCCCGTGCGGCCCGTGCGGCGCACGCCTCACATGGTGAGCAGTACGCCGCCGTAGGCCGCGCCCGCGACCAGGCCCCAGGACGCGAAGCCGAGGAGCAGCGCGCGCCACCCGGTGCGGACCAGCCGACTCAGGTTCACCATGCTGCCGAGCCCGAACAGCGCGGCGGCGAGCAGCAGATCCTGCACGGTGCCCGCCACCTCGAGCGCCCGATCGGGCAGCAGCCCGGTACTGCGCACGGCGACCATGGCCAGGAAGCCGACCACGAACAGCGGCAGCAGCGGCGGGCGCTTGGCCCCGGCCCGCCCGGTGTCGCCGGCCCGTGCGGCCCGGCGGCGCAGCGCGTACCCGGTGCCCGCGACGATCGGCGCGAGCAGCAACACCCGCAGCAGCTTGACCACGACCGCCGTGTGCAGCGCGACCGGCCCGGCCACCCCGCCGGCCGCGACCACCTGGCCGACGTCGTGCACGCTCGCGCCGACCCAGCCGCCGTACCGGGTCGCGTCGAGCCCGAGCGGTGACTGGAGCAGCGGCAACACCCCGATCGCCAGGCTGCCACACAGGGTGACCAGCGCCACGGCGGTGACCACGTCCTCCTCGTCGCTGTCGCTGACCCCGTTCATCGCGGCGACCGCGGACGCCCCGCAGATCGAGAAGCCGGTCGCGATCAACAGCGGCTGATCACCGGGCAGCCCCAGCCTGCGGCCCAGCCACTTGGTGCCGAAGAAGGTCAGCACGACCACCGCGAGCACCATCGCCACCGGCGCGAAGCCGAGCCCGGCCAGGTCGCCCAGGGCCAGCTTGAGGCCGAGCAGCACCACGCCGGCACGCATCAGCCGGCGGCCCGCGAAGCCGAGTCCCGGCGCCGTCGCGGCGGGCAGCGCGCGCACGTTGGCGGCCAGGATGCCCAGCGCCACGGTGACGGTCAGCATCGGGAGCTGCGGCCACAACCGGTGCGCACCCCAGCTCGCCGCCACCGCGAGAGCGGCCGCGAGCAGCCCCGGCCACAGTCGGGACTTGTTCGTCCCGGCCGTCCCGGTCGGGGCGGAAAGTTGCTCGGGGTGGGCGCGGTGCCCGGCCGTCAGGGTCATGGTCACCACCCTCGGCGCGCCGGCCGCGCGCGGGTAGCGGTCGGTTGCCTGGCAGGTCATAGGGTTTGGCTATGACCCCGCCGACCACTTCGCCCCCGCCCACCCCGCAGCCGCGCCCCGCCGACCGCCTCCCGGATCTGTACACGCTCGACCTGCTCGTCGCGGTCACCGAGTGCGGCAGCCTGGGCGGCGCGGCGCGCCGTTTCGGGATCAGCCAGCCCTCGGCCAGCGCCCGGATGCGCACCCTGGAACGTCGGCTCGGGGTACGGCTGTTGGAGCGCAGCACCACCGGCTCGGTGCCCACCGCGGCGGGCCTGGTGATCACCGACTGGGCGCGCGGCGTACTCGATCAGGCGCACGCCCTGGTCGAGGGTGCCGCCGCGCTCAAGGCCCGACAGGAGGACCGCCTGCGGGTCGCGGCGAGCCTGACCGTGGCGGAACACCTGGTGCCCGGCTGGCTGATGACGCTGCGCGAGGCGGTGCCCGGGTTGCACGTGGGTCTCCAGGTGACCAACAGCCTGCATGTGATCGAGGCGTTGCGGGCGGGTGAGGCCGACCTGGGCTTCGTGGAGGGTCCGTGGGTGCCGCGCGACCTCCAGTCGGCCGCGGTGGGCCGGGACCGGCTCGTGGTGGTGGTCGCGCCGACCCACCCGTGGGCACGCCGGCGGCGCCCGATCGCGGCGGCCGAGTTGGCCGCGACGCCGCTGCTGTTGCGCGAGGCGGGGTCCGGCACCCGGGAGACGCTGGAGCGGGCATTGGCGGCCTATGACGGAGTGGCGGTACCCGCCCTGGAGTTGGGTGCGACGGCGCCGCTGCGCTCGGCGGCGATCGCCGGCTCCGCGCCCGCCGTGTTGTCCGATCTCGCGGTGCGCGAGGACCTCGCCGAGGGCCGCCTGGTGGCCGTGCCGGTGGCCGATCTGCCCGCCCTGGACCGGATCCTGCGGGCGGTCTGGCCGCGTGGTCGGGAACTGCCGGAGGGTGCCCTGCACCTGCTGCACGCGGCCCGACAACGCCCGGACGCCGCCCCGCGCGGCTGAATGTCGACAAGTTCCGCGATGTGACCACCGTCACAAACACGCATATCTACATAACGTCACGTAGAGAACACCATGCATAGACAAGGTAAGAGAGAGTAAGTTCCGATCTTGGGTTACGCGAGTGACGCCTGTGAACCAGTGGGGCGTGACCGCCTGCGCGACCCGGACCACTGGCGCGACCGGGGCCGTGCAGGTCACAGAGGGGTGAAGGGGGCGATCGGGGCCATGAGCAGGATCGACAGTCGCAAGGACCGGCGACGGGGGAAGGTCGGGGTGGTCGATGCCGACCGCTCGGCCGATTCCGGCGCGATCGACGCGGTCGATACCGTCCCGGTCGGCGATCGGGACGCGGTGGTGCTCGCTGCGGCGTCCACCGTGCTCTCCGAGGCTCCGCCCGAGCACGACTCGATCGAGGACGACGGCGAACTCGCCGACGACATCGACTTCGACGGGGAGTACGACCCCGACGCCGAGGGCGTGCTCGCGCCGGGGCGGGATCGCCCGCTGCTCGGTCGGCGGCGCCCGGACACGATCGCGGTGTTGTTGTTCGCCAACTCGCCGATCCTGGAGAGCTCGATCCCGATATCGGTCTTCGGGGTCGACCGACGCGACGCCGGCGTACCGAACTACCGATTACTGGTATGCGCGGCCGAGCCCGGACCGCTTCGCACCACCGGCGGCGTCGAACTGATCGCGCCCTACGGCCTGGACGCCCTCGCCCGGGCCGGCACGGTGATCGTGCCCGCGTGGCACTCGCCGTCCCGGATGCCGCCGCCGCCCGTCCTGGAGGCGCTGCGTCGGGCACATCGTGAGGGGGCCCGGATCGTCGGCCTGTGCGGCGGCGCGTTCGTGCTCGCCGCGGCCGGCCTGCTCGACGACCGCCCGGCCACCACGCACTGGATGTACGCGCCGGCGTTGGCCAAGCGCTACCCCAAGGTCCGGGTGGACCCGCGCGAGCTCTACGTGGACGACGGCGACATCCTCACCAGCGCGGGCACCGCGGCCGGGATCGACCTGTGCCTGCACCTGGTCCGCCTGGACCACGGTCCGGACGCGGCCAACGCGCTGGCCCGCCGGCTGGTCGTACCGGCGCATCGGATCGGCGGCCAGGCCCAGTACATGGACCTGACCCTGCCCGAGGAGATCAGCGGCGACCCGCTCGCCACGGTGATCTCCTGGGCGCTGGAGAACCTCGCCGAGCGGTTCGACATCGAGCAGTTGGCCACCCGCGCGTATATGAGTCGGCGCACCTTCGACCGGCGTTTTCGTACCCTCACCGGCAGTGCTCCGCTGCAATGGTTGCTCACCCAGCGGGTGCTCCAGGCCCAGCGACTCCTGGAGACCACCGATCTCCAGGTCGAGGAGATCGCCCGGCGCTGCGGCTTCCGCTCGCCGGTCGCGCTGCGCGGCCACTTCCGCAAACAACTGGGTGTCCCGCCCGCCTCCTACCGGGAGACGTTCCGCACCCGCAGCCCGGAGGAGACCGGAGACGAGGAGGTGTGTGCCCGGGCCGTAGGGTGACCCCATGAACGACCGCTTGGTCTGGATCGACTGTGAGATGACCGGACTCGACCTGTCCCGGGACGCGTTGGTGGAGGTGGCGGCCCTCGTCACCGACTCCGAGCTGAACATCCTCGGCGACGGGGTCGACGTCGTGATCCGCCCGCCCGCCGAGGCGCTGGCCGGCATGCCCGATGTGGTGCGCAAAATGCACACCGCTTCAGGTCTGCTGGACGAGCTGGAGGCGGGCGTCAGCCTCGCCGAGGCCGAGGCCGAGGTGCTCAGGTACATCAGGAAGCACGTCCCGGAGGGCCGCAAGGCGCCGCTGTGCGGCAACTCGATCGGCACCGACCGGGGCTTCCTGGCCCGGGACATGCTCGACCTCGACGGCTACCTGCACTACCGGGTGATCGACGTCTCGTCGATCAAGGAGCTGGCCCGCCGCTGGTATCCGCGGGTCTACTTCCAGAGCCCGCCGAAGGCCGGCAACCACCGCGCGCTGACCGACATCCACGAGAGCATCGAGGAACTGCGGTACTACCGCGAGGCGATCTTCGTGCCGGACCCCGGTCCGGACAGCGACACCGCCAAGGCGATCGCCGCCCGCTACGGCCACCGGCCGGCCGAACAGGGCTGAATCCGCCCGAATCGGATCCAATCGGGTCGAATCGCTCACCCGGAAACCCTGCGGCGAGCAGCCTCCACGAGCCTGTACACTTTTCCTCGCCGGGACGGAAACGCATCGGCGATGGTGGGTGTAGCTCAGCTGGTAGAGCACCTGGTTGTGGTCCAGGAAGTCGCGGGTTCAAGTCCCGTCACTCACCCCGGATGATCAAGGCCCGACCTGTGCGAACAGGTCGGGCCTTCGTCGTTCCCCCGTTTTCGCGAGCCCGACGCGAACTCGGGTCGCCGAGTGATCGAACCTCGAACGTGCGTGCATTACGTTGGCCCGGACACGGGGCACGAGGATCGCGAGGCACGAGGTTGGCGGACTATCGGATCGAGGACCTCGCCCGCGAGGGGGGCACGACCGTACGCAACGTACGGGCGTATCAGGATCGTGGGCTGCTGCCGCGGCCGAGGCGACAGGGCCGGGTGTCGCTCTACGAGGACGGGCACCTGGGTCGGCTCCGGCTGATCGGGCAGTTGCTGGAGCGCGGCTACAGCCTGGTCAGCATCAAGGAGCTGCTCGACGCGTGGGACGCCGGGCGCAGCCTGGGCGGGGTGCTCGGCCTGGTCGCCGAGGCGAGCGGTCCGTGGACCGAGGAGACGCCGGAGCGGATGAGCCGGGCCGAGCTGATCTCGATGTTCGGCGGGCTGTCCGATCCGGTGGCCCTCGCCGGCGCCGTGCACCTGGGGCTGCTCGAACCCGAGGACGACTCGCTGACGGTGTTCCGGGTGCCCAGTGCGCGTGAACTGGCGGTGGGCGCCGAGCTGCACGCGGCCGGGGTGCCGGTGCTCGCGGTGCTCGAGCAGTTGCGGATGTTGCGCGCGGCGATGGAGCACGTGGCCGAGGGATTCGGCCGCTTGATGGAGTCGCATCTGCTACCCGCCGACGACGACGCGGACGAGACGGCGGAGATGATCCGCCGGATGCGACCGCTCGCGCTGCGCGCGGTGGAGGCCGAACTCGCCCGCGCGATGCGCCGGACGGCCGCCCGCCGGCTCGGCGCGGAACTGGGCAAGGTACTGCGCGAGGAGCCCGAGCGGACCCGGGCGCAGGAGCCGGACGTGGACCCGGAACCGGCGCTCGACCGGCACCCGTTCATGTCCGACGCGTGGATCGCGGCGGTGTCCCGGCTGAGCCGGCTGATCACGCCCGACCCGGAGAAGCGCACGCCGCATCCGGCGATCGTGGACATCGTGGTCAGCGACGTGCCCGGCCGGGACGACCCGGCCGAGCTGCATCTGGACGTCTTCCAGGGCCGGGTCCTGGTCCGGCCCGGGTTGTTGCCGGGCCCGGACCTGATCGTGCACATGGACTACGACACCGCGCGTCGGGTGATCCTGCTCAACGACCGGCACGCACCGCGCGAGGCGCTGGCCGGCGGGCGGATGACCGCGCGGGGCGACCTGTTCGGCCTGACCGTCTTCCGCGAGGCGCTGGCCGGGCTGTCCAACTGGGACCTGGGCGCGGTGCTGCGCGAGCTGACCGCGGGCGAGGGCGGCGCGAGCGATACGGCGTAGCGGAACCGCCGCTCAGGCCCGGATGCGGCGCAGCAGGTGGTCCAGGTAGTCGCGGAACAGCGCGGCCATGTCCACGTGTTCCGGGTCGAGCAGCCATTGCAGCTGTAGTCCGTCCATCATCGCGAAGACCTGCGCGGCGACCGCGTGCGGGTCCACGTCGGCGCGCAGTTCGCCGGACGCGCGGCCGGCCGTCAGGGCTGCGGTGATGCCGGAGCGGAGCAGCGCGTAGCGCGCCTGGGCCCAGCCGTGCGCGGGGTGGTCGGTGGTCACCGCCTCGCCGGTGAGCACCGTGAACAGTTGCACCAGGCCGGGGATGGCGCGGTTGTGCTCGGCCAGTTCGGCGAGCTTGGTCAGCGACGCCGTGCCGCCGCGCGGGAGTTCGGCCAGGTCCAGGTGCACCATGTCCATCCGGTCGCGCAGGTCGAGCACCGCGACGAGCAGTTCCTGCTTGCTGCGGAAGTGATGCAGCAGGCCGGCCTGGGTGAGTTCGGCGCGCTCGGCGATCCGGGCCAGCGAGGTGCCCCGGTAGCCGTTCTCGGCGAACTCCTGGAGGGCGATGTTCAGGATCCGGGTGCGCCGGGCGTCGCCCGACGCGTAGCCGCGACCGCGCGACCGGGACCGGGTGGTCCGGGTCGGGGCCGGCGTCGGGGTCGGCGGGGTGTCGGGGCGGTCGTCCGGTTGTTGCGCGTCCATGGGGTCATCCTGCCGTGTCCCGGGGCGGGTCCGATGGGGCGTGTGTCACGTCGAGATAACAAAGCTACCGCGCCATAGGTTTTTGCGGTTACCGTACGAACGGACCCCTCGGCCGACCCGAACCGGTCGCCCGGACTCGGGTCGACAGGACTCGGGGTCGACCAGGCACGCGAGCGGAAGGCAGACGATGGCAGCGCACCCCACCCCCACCGGCCCCACCGGCAACGAGGCCACGGACGACGAGCTGCGCGACCTGGTGGCGCGGCTGACCCTCGAGGAGAAGCTCTCGCTGATCGTCGGCGAGGACTTCTGGTCGCTCCCCGAGATTCCGAGCATCGGCCTGCGCAAGCTGCGCGTCTCGGACGGGCCGGTCGGCGTCCGCGGCGTCACCTGGGACGAGCGGGACACCTCGCTGCTGTTCCCCAGCCCCACCGCGCTGGCCGCCGCGTGGGACCCGGAGGTCACCCGGCGGGCGGGCTTCGTGATGGGCGCGCAGACCCGGGACAAGGACATCCACGTCCTGCTCGCCCCGACGGTGAACCTGCACCGCAGCCCGCTCGGCGGCCGGCACTTCGAGTGCTACTCCGAGGACCCGCTGCTCACCGCGAGAATCGCCACGGCGTTCATCGAGGGTGTCCAGTCGGCCGGCGTCGGCGCCACGATCAAGCACTTCGTGGGCAACGAGACCGAGGACGATCGGATGTCCTACGACTCGCGGATCGACGAGCGGGCGCTGCGCGAGGTCTACCTGGTGCCCTTCGAGGAGGCCGTGCGCACCGGTCGGGTCTGGCTGGTGATGAGCGCCT
This sequence comes from Embleya sp. AB8, assembly GCF_049739465.1. NCBI lineage: Bacteria > Bacillati > Actinomycetota > Actinomycetes > Kitasatosporales > Streptomycetaceae > Embleya > Embleya sp. AB8. Next base: position 70,921 of record NZ_JBMHHY010000028.1, on the reverse strand, counting down.
ACAACCAGGTCAACGGCACGACGATGACCGAGAACTCACGCCTGGTGAACGACGTCCTCAAGGACGAGTGGGGCTTCGACGGCGTGGTGATCTCGGACTGGCTGGCGGTCCGCTCCACGGAGGCCGCGGCGGCCGGTGGCACCGACGTCGCGATGCCCGGGCCCAGTGAGGTGTGGGGCGCGCCGCTGCTCGCCGCGGTGCGGGACGGGCGGGTCGCCGAGTCGCTGATCGACGAGCGGGTCACCCGGGTGTTGCGGCTGGCCGCGCGGGTCGGCGTGCTCGGCGACCGGCGACCGGCCGCGACCACGACGCCGGCGGACGCCGTGGTCACGCTGCGTGCGATCGCGGCGCAGGCGATGGTGCTGCTCGGCAACGACGGCACGTTGCCGCTGGACCCGGCCGCGCTCTCCCGGGTCGCGCTGATCGGCCCGAACGCGCTGCGCCTGTCCGCGCAGGGTGGCGGCAGTGCGCATGTGAACCCCGCGCACGTGGTCTCGATCCCCGAGGGGCTGCGCGCCGCGTTCGGCGACGGCGTGGAACTGACGCTGACCGAGGGGGCGTTCACCCACCGCGCGCTGGCCGACCTGTCCTTGGACACGGCCGTCGACCCGGTGAGCGGCGAGCCGGGGCTGCGCGCCGAGTTCCTGGACGCCGAGGGCGCCGTACTCTCCTCCGAGCACCGGCTCGGCTCCAGCCTGATGTTCTGGCCGGACAACATCCCGGCCGGGGCGACGGTGATCCGGCTGCGGACGACGGTCACCCCGACGGTGTCCGGGACGAACATCCTGGACGTGCGCGGCGCGGGCCGGTTCGAGGTGGACCTCGACGGGGCGACGCGCACGATCGACATGACCCTGCCCGAGGGCACGGACGTGATCGAGGCGATCATGCGGCCCGAGGCCACCCGGATCGAGGTCGAGGCGACGGCGGGCACGCCGGTGCCGATCCGGGTGGACTTCAGCCAGGGCGGGCAGTTCTTCATGGCCGCGCTCGGGCTCGGCTGGGCCGATCCGCGCCGGTCGGCGGAGGCCGAGTTGGCCGCGGCGGTCGAGGCGGCGCGGGCCGCGGATGTGGCCGTGGTGGTGGTCGGCACCACCGACGACATCGAGTCGGAGGGCTTCGACCGCGCCGACCTGGCGCTGCCGGGACGCTCGGACGAGTTGGTCCGCCGGGTCGCGGCGGCCAACCCGAGGACCGTCGTGGTGGTCAACGCCGGCTCCCCGGTGCTGATGCCGTGGCGGGACGAGGTGGCCGCGGTGGTGTGGGCGTGGCTGCCGGGGCAGGAGGGTGGCGCGGCGCTCGGCGACGTGCTGACCGGGGTGGTCGAGCCGGGCGGGCGGCTGCCGACGACCTACCCGGCCGCGGCGGCCGACGTGCCGATCTACTCCACCGCGCGGGTGGCCGGCGGACACGACTACGGGGTCCAGGCCGGCCACATCGGCTACCGCGCGTGGGCCCTGGGCACCGCCGCTCCGGCCTACCCGTTCGGCCACGGCCTGGGTTACACGACCTGGTCCTACGACGAGGTCACCGTCAAGGGCGACGCGGACGGGGTGACGGTGGACGTCACGGTCACCAACACCGGCGCGCGCCCGGGCCGCGAGGTGGTCCAGGTGTACCTGGAAACCCCCGACGGCACGCTCATGGGCCGGCCCGAGCCGATCCGCCTGGTCGGCTTCACCGCACTCGACGCCGAGCCCGGTGCGCGGACCACCGTCACGGTGCCGATCGACGCCCACACCCTGTCCCGCTGGAACACCGAGGCCGCCGGCTGGACCACCACGCCGGGCACGTACACCCTGCGCATCGGTCGCTCCCTCGGCGACCTCCCGCTGAGCGCGGACCTCGTGCTGTAGGGCCACCGGGCCGCACGTCGGCCGTCCACCCGGCCGAACGCTCTCGTGCCGTCGGCCGGGAACCAAGGTCCGCCGCGCACCGGAACGAACCGGGACCGGGCCGCGAGGCTGCCACCTCGCGGCCCGGCGCACCCCGGGCGCAGCGGCGGCCCACCGCCCCCGAACACGGCCGCATTGACCGGGAGTTCACCACCCCACCGATACGGCCGTCCACATCCACCCAGGCACCGTGGGCGGATACGGACAACTCACGCCCCCAACGCCAAAGGCGTCCCAAGCAACCCGCACCCAACCGGCAACCGGCCCGAGCGCCCCCGACGCCCCCGCACCCAAGCGGCACGTGGCCGGAGCATCCCCAACACCCCCACCCAACCAACCCACACCCACCCCGCAACCGGCCCAGACACCCCCGCCGGCCCCGCGCCCAACCGGCAACCGGCCCGGACATCCCCGGCGGCCCCGCACCCGCCCCGCAACCGGCCCGGACATCCCCGGCGGCCCCGCGCCCGAGCGGCCCGCCCCTGTGCTCGTGACGGATGGGGCCGGTGGGACGATCGTGGCATGCGAGATTCCCGGGGGTGGCGGTGGGCCGCGGTGGCGATGGCCGCGATGTTGCTGTCGGGCGGTTGTTCCGGGTTCGGTACGCCGGGCCAAAAGGACGCGGCGGTGATCTCCGCCGACGGCGTCCGGCGGATCCCGGTCGAGCAGCGCAAACCCGCGCCGAGTCTGTCCGGTGAGACGCTCGCCGGTGACCGGCTCGACGTCGCGTCGTTGCGCGGTCGGGTCGTGGTGGTGAACATGTGGGCCTCGTGGTGCGCGCCGTGTCGCGGCGAAGCACCGGCACTGCAGCGGGTCTACGCCGACCTGCGCCCGGCCGGGGTGGAGATCGTCGGCCTGAACACGAGCGAGTCGACCCGGGAGAACGCACGGGACTTCGAGAACACGTTCGGCATCGGCTACCCGAGCCTGTGGGACCCGGAGAACCGACAGATCCTCAAGCTCACCCGCTACGTCAACGCCGCCGCCCTGCCGAACACGGTCGTGATCGACCGCTCCGGCGCGATCGCCGCCTCGGTGATCGGCAAGATCGGCGAGGAGCAACTACGCGGCATCCTGACCCCGTTGCTGGCCGAGCAGCCGAAGGGCGGCTGAGCCCGTCGACCCCGTTCGGCCCAGCCGGCAGCGTCAGCAGCGTTGGGCGAAGGCCGGGTTGAGGGCGCCGAGCGCGACGAGGCCGTTGCCGCAGATGCCGCCCGCCGTGTCGATCGGGTCGGCGCGGACCGTGTGTGTCTCGGGACCGGCCGGCGCGGCGACCGCCACGGTCGCGCCGACGACGGGGGCCGCGATGACGGCCGTGCTGACCAGAAGGCCGCGAACGATGCGCTGCATGGGGAACGGTTCCTTAGTCTCGAAGTGACTCGGAGTGACTCGAAGTCCGACGGTCTCGCCCGCCGGCTGGGGCGCCGTTCGTCCAACGCGCGAACCCCGCCCGAGGACACGACCGTTGCGCCGAACGAAAGCCGATGCGGTACCACGCGCGCCGCGGGCTTAGCGTTTCGCGCATGCAGCTTCGCATCGGTACCCGGTCCTCCCCCATGGCCCTCGCGCAGGCTCGCCTCGTCGCCTCCCTGCTGCCCGCACACCCGTACCCGCCCACCATCGTCCCGCTGTCCACCAGCGGCGACCGCTGGGGCGGCAGCCTGGCCGAACTCGGCGGCAAGGGCGCCTTCGTCAAGGAACTCGACCGCGCGCAACTGGACGACGAGGTGGACCTGGTCGTGCACTGCCTCAAGGACATGCCCGGCGACGTCCCGCCGCCCGACGGGCTCACCGTCGCCGCCTACCTGCCCCGCGACGACGTGCACGACTGTGTGGTGGGGGCGAATTTGGCCGAGTTGCCGCCGGGCGCCCGGGTGGGCACCAGTTCGGTCCGCCGCGCGGCGCAACTGCGGCGCGACCACCCGCACTTGACCCCACTGCCGGTGCGCGGCTCGGCGAACTCCCGGCTGGCCAAGCTGGACGCGGGCGAGTTCGACGCGCTGATCCTGGCCGTCGCGGGCCTGGACCGGATCGGCGAGGCGCGGCGGATCACCCGGGTCCTGACCACCACCGAGATGCTCCCGGCGGTCGGCGCCGGCGCGCTCGCCCTGCAGTGCCGGACCGACGACCCGGCGACCCTGGCCGCCGCCCGCGCGCTGGACGACGCGCCCACGCGGGCCTGCGTCGGTGCCGAGCGGGCGCTGCTGCGCGAGCTGCGCGGGCACTGTCACAGTCCGATCGCGGCCCACTGCGTCGAGACCGACACCGGCCTGAGGTTGCGCGCCGCCGTCTACGCCGCGGACGGTTCGAGCGCGCTGGAGGCCGCCGACCACGGTCCCGACCCGGACAAGCTCGGCGTCGCCGTGGCCGGCGAACTCCTCGACCGCGGCGCCCGGGCGCTGCTCGACGCGATCCCTTACTGACCGACTCCGGCCCGACTCCGGCCTGCCGCCGACCCGGGTCGGCGGCAGGCCGGGTTCGCTCACCCCCGGCGCCCACGCCCCCGCGCGACCCGACGGGTGACCCACCCGAGTGCACCGGTCAGGCGTTCAGGCACTTCTGCACGGTGGACTGCAACTCGTCCGGCAGCTTGTTGGTCCGGGCGTACTCCTGGTCGAACGCGTTCATCTGGGCCTGGGTGTACTTGCCCTTGAGTTCGCTCAGCGTGCAGTTGCAGTACTTGGTGTTGTTGTTCGACGTGCTGAGGCAGCCGTTGAGGAAGTTCGTCGAGTAGAACGAGCTCCAGTCACTGCCGCCACCGCTGCCACCGGCGGACGAGGTCGGGACACTCGGCGCCGTGGTGCGCGGACGCGACGTGGTGGGCCGGTCACTGGTGGGCGGCGTCGGGCTGTCGCTGGGCCGCGAACTCGCGCTGCTCTTCCCCGTGGGCACGCTCGTGTCGCTCGCGGTGTCCGTCTTCTTCGCCCCGAATCCCCCGAACCCGCTGTCCCCGCTACTGCCACAGGCCGCCACGCTGCACGTGAGCAGCGCCGCGACCAGGCCGACCTTGATGGTGCGCATGCATTCCCCCTAGAACGATGTTGATCGAGACTCTCCTCCCCCCGCTCGGCCGGTCACAAGGGGATCCTTTCGGTCATTGCGTAACGGTTTCGTCGCTACCTCGTGACAAGCACCGGCCGACGTTACCGTTCGACAAACGCCAACAAACCGGTCATCAACGTGCCGATCATCACACTCCATGGCGTTTATCCGCCGAATCTGCACACTATGGACAAGTTGCCTCCCATCGGACGGCAGGAAGGAACGGCCCACCATGACTTTGACCCCCGAGCTCGTGGCCGCGCTGCGCGGCCTCGCCGCCGATGTCGCGGCCCTCGGCACCGACGGCGCCCAGCGGCACCCCGCGTTCGCCGGCTCCGCCGGTTCGATCGCCGACCGCGCGGACGCGCTGTCGGGCATGGCACCGCCGTTCCACAAGGTCGCGCTGCGCCGGATCGGCGACGCGATGCGCGCCTGCGCCGAGTCCCGCGAGGCGGGCGACCCGGGCCGGGTCGCCGACACCCAGCGCACCGCCGCGCACCTGGCCGACCGGCTCGTGGTGGCGCTCGACCGCTACGCCGCCGCCGCGCCGACCGCGACCCCGGCCACCTGCACGCGCTGCGACGAGCCGTACATCGCCCAGCTGATCCCCACCCAGCGGCGTTACCTGTCCCGGATCGACGCGCCGGTGTCCGGCCACGTGTTCAACGCCGCGGGCACCACGTACATCGTCGAGCGGCACGTGTTGTGCCCGCTCCAGGACGTGCCGGAGCTGGCCGACCTGCCCGGGTTCGAGAACCTGGACGACCTCGACACCGCCTGATCCACACCGGGCACGACCACGACACACGGCCGAGGCCGGGCTCCGCACGGGAACCCGGCCTCAGTCGTCGTCACGGCCCTTCTTGTCCTTCTTCAACCGGCGCAGGTACTCACGTGTCCACCCGGTCACCTTGACCACCTCGGACTGCTTGACCCCGGCGCCGATCGCCCGCACCGCCGCCCGTTTGAGTTCTTGACGCGCCTCTTCGTGCGCCTTCTCGGTCCTTCGGTACGCCTTCGCGGCCCTGATCAGGCCCTCTTCGGCGGCGTCGGGGTGTTCCCGGTCCACATCCTGGTGATCCACGCTGTCCACGCTGTCAGGATGCCATATGGACGGCCACCTCCGTAGGCCAACACAGTTGACATCTACGCGTCCAACAAGGAAACTGGGGTCCGAACCAAGGGTGAACGGAAGGTTAACGTCACCAGTCACGGAGGTACGACCATGCTGAAGACCCTCACCGCCCCCGCCATGTGCACCCGTTGTGGCGAGCCGTACGTCGCGGCGCTCAGCCCGCGCTCGCTCGTCAGCGTGCAGACCCCGGCGTTCGTCAAGCCGGAGATCGTCGGCGGCCGGCTGATGACCATCGACGACACGGTCTGCCTGGTCGAGCGGCACGCCCCCTGCACCGGGCTCGGCAACTACCGCTGAGCCTCGGCGGCGCCGGCCAACACCGCCGCCACCATCCCCAGCGTCGACCAGTCGACGCCCGCGTGACGCAGCAGTTCGCCATACGTCGTGATCTCGACGTGCGTGCGTTCCCCGTCCCCGGCCACCCCGTGTGGACCGGGGACGCTGCGTAGCAGGGCCAGTTCGGCCTCGGTCAACTCGGCCGACCACACGTGCGCGTGATGCGCCGTCAGCGTCCCGGCGAGCTGCCGCGAGCCGTGCCCGCGCAATCGCCGCGGCGCGAGCACCAGGCCGGTCTCCTGCACCACCTCGGTACACCCGTCCGCCGCCGTGTGCCCACTCCCGCCCGGGAGTTCGCGTACGAAGCCGTCCTCGGTACGGGCCGCCGAGCGGAACTCGCGGACCAGCACCACGGTCGACGCCTCGATCGGCTCGGCCCGCCGATACAGCACCACCGCCGCCACGTCCGGGCGGCCGAGCACGACCTCGTTGTCCTTGACCCGGCCGCCCTCCGCGCCGATCGCCACCCGCACGTGCGCCGCCCACAACCACGTACGCGCCCCGTGCCGCCACACCCACCCGATCCGGCCGCCGAGCAGCGTGTTGCCCGCCGCCCGCTGCGCCGTGTACCAGTGCGCGAAGGCCTCGGTGCGCCACACGTTCAGCGGAATGTCCCGCTCGCCCGCCGCCCGGCGCGCCCCTTCACCCAGCGTGGCAAGGGCCGCGTCCACCGTCGCGGGCAGACCGTCCCGTACCGGAACGTCGTGGCCGCGCGCATAGGCCCGCTGATAGGTCACCTGCGGCGCGTCCGGCGGGGTGCCGAGCACCGCGCGGCCGGAGTCCTTGAGCCACCCCCACTCGTCGTTGGTGGTCAGCCCCGGCAGCTCCGCGAGGTCGCGCGGGATCCAGAACAACACCGCGTCGCTGCGGTCCAGGTTGCGCCACTCCCACTCGCGCTGCACCCGATGCTCGGGCCAGGAGCGCCCGTCGGCGGGTTCCGGTACGAACACCACCAGCCGACCCGGGCCGTTCCAGCGCGCGCGGATCAGCTCCAGCGCGCCCGGTCGCCAGGACGCCACATGCGCGGCGCGCGGGGTGGGACCGGCCAGGAAGACGCTCGCGGCCCAGCTCGACGGCGGTTCCTCGGGCGAGTGCACGACAACGATCTCGGTCATGCCGCCGACCGTAGTGCCCGGCTCCGAGCGGCGATCCGGTTGGATCCGGTTGAATCCGGTTGTCGGTGGACCGGACCCGCTCCGTATCCGGGTGGTGATGTCGCATACCGTTCCCCGCACGCACGCAGCTACGAAAGAATCACATCCAAGAGGGCGCGTACGGGGAGGCGTTTGCGGTGGCTCAGTTGTGGCTTGGCAGCCGATATCGGCTGGACAAGAGGCTGGGCTCGGGAGGCAACGCGACCGTGTGGCGGGCCTGGGACCGAAAGATGCAGCGGTTCGTCGCGGTCAAGGTACTCAAGGAGTCCTTCGGCACCTCGAACAGCGTGGACCGCTTCGGCCGCGAGGCGGTGATCGTCGGCGGCCTGGCCTCGCCCAACATCATCGTGGTGCACGACCGGGGTCACAAGGAGGTCCTCGAGCTCCGGGACGACCCGGACGCGCCGGACGCGCCGGATGCGCCGGAGCGGGAGCGGCCCGAGCCGCCGCGCCGGAGCGACCCGCGCACCCGCGTGCTCACCCACGACGCCGAGACGATGCACGACGCGCAGGTGACCTCCGCCCTCGGCCCGGGCCCGGCCGACATCCGGCGCACCGACGGCAAGGTGATGTACCTCGCGATGGAGCTGATCACCGGGCGCTCGATGGCCCAACTGATCTCGGACGGCGCGTGGTTGCCGATCGGCCACGTGGTGGGCTGGGCGATCCAGCTGTGCGACGGCCTGGACGTCGCGCACTCCGGCAATGTGCTGCACCGCGACATCAAACCCGCGAACGTGATGGTCACCTCGCGCGGGGTGGTCAAGGTGCTCGACTTCGGCATAGCGCGCTACATGCAGAAGGAGTCCTCGCGCGCGGGCATCACGCTGCCCGGCAGCATGATCGGGACCCCGGCGTACATGTCGCCCGAGCAGATCCTCGGCGGCGGTATCGACGGCCGCGCCGACCTGTACAGCGTGGGCTGCGTATTGCACGAACTGCTCACCGGCGCACCACCGTTCGGCCTCAATCATCCACATTCGATGATGCACGCCCATCTGGAGAAGCCGCCCGAGTCGGTGCGCAACACCCGGCTCGAGGTACCCGAGGACCTCGCCGCCCTCGTCCTGGCGCTGCTCAGCAAGCGGCCGGAGAACCGCCCGGCGAGCGCGGCCGAGGTCCGTGATCGGCTGTTGGAGCTCTCCGTCACGCCGCCGCGCAACCTCGCGCCCCAGCCGTGGGGGGTACCGGCCGCGGAGCCGGCCGCGTCCATCGATCCGCAGCCGACCCAGGATCAGCCGGTACGACTGGTTCCGCCCGCGCCGGAGCCGGCCGCACCGGTCCGGGTGCCCGATTCGCTCCAGTTGATGCGGTCGGAACTGCGCCGGCAGATGCAAACGTTCGGCTACGACCACCCGGATACGTTGCGCCTGCGCGAGCAACTGGCCGCCCGGCTCGGCGAGGACGGCGATCCGCTCACCGCGGCCGGCCTGCTGCGCAACGTGATCTCGGACAGCGGCCGGCTGCGCGGCGCGCTGGACCCGGACACGCTGCGCGCCCGGCGGGCGCTGGCCCGCTGGACCGCGGCGGCGGGTCGACCGGCCGAGGCGGCCCGGCTGCTGAAGAACCTGCTGCCGGACCAGGTCCGGGTGATGGGCACGGATCATCTGGAGACGTTGCGGATCCGCCGGGAACGGGCCCGCCGGGACGGCGAGGCGGGCAACTTCGTCAGCGCGGTCCATCACCTGCGCACCCTGGTCCCGGACGTGATCCGGGTGCTCGGCTCCGACCACGAGCTGGTGATCGAGGTCTGGGACGAACTCACCTACTGGGAACACCGCCTGGACGGCGACCCGTCCCGGAACCAGGCCTGACCCTCCGGACCGGCCGTCTTCCGGCCGCGGCTACAGCGCCAGCATGTCCCGGAGTTCGCGTTTGAGCACCTTGCCCACCGCGTTGCGCGGCAGCGCCCGTTCGGTGAAGCGGACCAGGGTCGGCACCTTGAACGCGGCCAGTCGACGGGCCACGTGCCCGCGCAGTTCGGCCGCGGTCGCCGCGCCTGCGGTATGCAGCCGGACCACGGCCGCCACCTCCTCCCCCAGGTCGTGGTGCGGCACCCCGACCACCGCGACGTCCGCGATCGCCGGATGCTCGAACAGGACCGCCTCGACCTCGGCCGAGTAGACGTTCTCCCCGCCCCGGATGATCACGTCCTTGAGCCGGTCCACCACGTACAACCGCCCCTCGGCGTCCAGATAGCCGAGGTCCCCGGTACGGAACCAACCGTCGGGAAATGCCTCCTTGCTCTCCCCGGGCCGGTGCCAATAGCCGCGCACCACCTGTGGACCGCGCACCCGGATCTCCCCGGTACGCCCGGTCGGCAGTTCCTCGCCGGTCAGCGGATCGGCCACCCGCAGCTCGACCGTGGGTACCGGAAGGCCGACGCTGTCCGGGTGTTCGTAGTAGTCGTCGCCCGAGTTCACCACCACCACGCAGGTCGTCTCGGTCATCCCGTACGCGTTCAGCGGCACGATGGTGTTGCCCGACATCTCGCCCACCCGGCCGACCAGATCCGGCGGCACCGGCGAGCCGCCCGCCCCCAGACTGGTCAGGCTGGACAGGTCGTGGCCGGCCCGCAGCGGCGATTCGACCAGGCGACGCAGCAGGGTGGGCACCATATTGGCGGTGGAGATCCGCTCGCTCTCGATCAACTCCAGCGCCCTGGCGGTGTCCCAGTGGTGCATCAGGCACAACTTGGCACCACGCGCCGCGCCGACGTAGAGACTGGACAACCCGGCGATGTGGAAGAACGGGTAGACCTGCAGGCTGCTGGGCGCGGGCAGGCCGGCACTCAGCACGTCGAGCGCGGCGGGCCCCTTGGCCAACTCGGCGGTGGGCATGCCCAGTCGGGCCATCCCGACCGCCTGGAGCAGCTGCATCGTATGCAGGTTGGTGGTGTGGTTGTGGTGCGTGCCGACCGCGCCCTTGGGCCGCCCGGTGGTACCGGAGGTGTACATGATCGTCGCGTCGTCGAACGGCTCGGGGCCCTCCGCCGGCAGCGCGCAGTCCCCGGTGAACCCGCGCAACAACGCGGACAGATCGCTCTCCCCCGGAGCCGGCCGCCCCTCGGGCCGGACCACCAGGACGGTGCGCCCCCCGTCCGGGCCCGGCCGATCCCGGAGCCGCTCGGCCCGCTCGCCGTCGCAGATCAACACCTCGGTGCCGGAGTCCTCGATCGCGTAGCGCAGTTCGTCCGCGGTCCACCACGCATTGAGCGGTACGGCGATCGCGCCGAGCACCTGGATCGCCCAGAACGCGAGCGGCCATTCGAGCAGGTTGCGCATCGCGATGGCCACCCGGTCGCCGCGCCGGACGCCGCACTCGGCGGCCAGATGTCGGGCCAGGTGGGCGACCAGGCGATGTTGCTCGGCATAGTCGATCCGCTCGTCCTCGTAGACCAACGCGTCCCGGCCGCCGTAGTCGACCAGATCCTCGAAGACCGCGCGCAGCGTGCGTGGGGCCCGGCTCAGGACCCGCCAGGGGATGCCGTCGTGGACGACCTCCTCGATCGCGTAGGCCGATTCGGGTCCGGTGAGTTCGGCCAGGGCCTGTGTCCGATCCAGCATCCGGTGGGTCCACCTCCTGCACACTGCGCGCGACTGGTACCGGCGGGTAGGAGCCCATCAAAGCTAATGCGGAGATCGCGGCGCGGGAACCCTGGCATTCCACGTGATCACCCGGCAGGGTGGCCGAACGGACAACGGCCGGCACGTGTGCGTCCCGCAGGAGGCTTCCGTGGAATACGAGCAGATCTCGACCTCGATCGAGCACAACGTGCTGACCGTGACGCTGAATCGGCCGGATCGGCTGAACGCGTACACCTACCGGATGCGCGAGGAGATCACCCACGCGCTGGACGTCGCCGACGCGGACGACGAGGTCCGGGTGGTGGTGTTCACCGGCAGCGGGCGAGCCTTCTGCGCGGGAGCCGACCTGGAGATGGGCGCCGAGACGTTCGATCCCGGGGTACATGCGGAGCGGTTCGCGGACGTGGTGGACGACGCGGCGGCGTTCCGCGACGACGGCGGCCGACTGGTACTGCGCCTGTACCGCTCGAAGAAGCCGCTGATCGCCGCGATCAACGGGCCGGCGGTGGGGGTGGGGGCGACCATGACGCTGCCGATGGACATCCGGATCGCCTCCACGCAGGCCCGGTTCGGCTTCGTCTTCGCCCGGCGCGGGATCACCCCCGACGGTTGCTCGACATGGTTCCTGCCGCGCGTGGTGGGCCTGGACCGGGCCCTGGAATGGTGCCTCACCGGCCGGGTCTTCGCCGCACCGGAGGCCCTGGAGGCGGGCCTGATCCGCGAATCGGTCCCCCCGACGGAACTCCTCCCCCGCGCCCACGAGTTGGCCCGAACAATCGCCGAAAACACCCCGGCGGTGGCCATCGCCCTGACCCGCCGCCTCCTGTGGGACATGCAAACCGTCCCCGACCCGGAAACCGCCCACCGCCACGAATCCAGAGCCCTGCACTGGACCGGCAGCTCGGCGGATGCCCAGGAGGGCGTAGTGGCCTTCCTCGAAAAACGCCGCCCCGACTTCCCCCTACGCATCAGCACGGACCTCCCGGACCTGCCGCCGATCCGGTAGCCGGCGCCATCCGCCCTACGGACCGCAACACTCCCGCCTTGGGCAGGCAGAATTCGGCCCGTCCGGCGCCTGAAGACCGGCGGTACGCCACCAAGCCGACCCACGGATCACGGGAGCGTGTTCCGGACCCTTCGGTGTTTACTTCGGAGATTCGTGATCGTTGCCGGCACCGGCGCCAATGTACCGTCACGGTATGAGGCTGAATCCTGCTGAAGCATGCCTGCGCTTCCGTGAATCCCGCGTAGCCCGTTTGGCCACTGTGTCGAGTTCCGGAGAGCCGCACATGGTCCCCATCACATTCGCATCGGATGGGAGCATGTTGTATTTCGCCGTCGACCACAAGCCGAAGGCTTCGTCCAATCTACGTCGACTGCGTAATATTCGGGAGAACAATCGAGTATCGATTCTTGTCGACCGATACGCTGACGATTGGTCCGAACTCTGGTGGGTCCGCGCCGACGGACACGCGGAGATTTGGGAGAACGACCTGCACCGCGCCTGTTGCGTTGCTGCGGGAAAAATATCCACAGTATCGAGAGCACGCACCCGCGGGCCCTGTGGTTGCAGTCACGATTCATCGCCTGACCGGCTGGTCCTTCGCCGAGTGACCTCGCTGTATGTGGCGCTCGCCGTTCCGGCGGTGAAAACGACACCACCCGCTCCGGCGGTGGTTGCCGACCATCACCCGTTCAGTCGGCGGCAGTTGCTCAACCACGGCGTGACCGACCCCGACGCGCCCGACCGCATGCGTCCGCTGTGCGCGCGCTGCCACAACAGGGAGACTGCGCGGCTTCAGCCCCGGCGGGTGGGCGGCCGAGCGTCGCTCCGAGCGCGAGTCCGGCGCGAGCTGAGTGCGTGGCCCAGGGGGTGACCCCCTCCCCGGGGGCGAAGCGGCGGCAGGGAGAGAAGAAATCGGCGCGGCTCATAGAGTCGTTTTGGCGGGTGTCTACAACTGTTGATGCTCGCAACGATGCCCCGACTCGTTGGCCATTCGCCTTCGGGTCGGGGCACGTTTGCGTTTCACGGGCGCAGTGGATCGCGCCGTAGCTCGGGGAGAAATTGGACGGGGTGCCTGGCAGGTACTAGGCGCACAGAAAGGAGGTCAGGGCCGCCCACGATATTTCGTTGACTGCGAGAGTTCCAACACTTGGGTCTTTGCTGTCGCGAATCGCCGTCGCGTTCTCGATCGGGGCAACTTCCACGCATTCGCTTTGCGCGCCGGAGTATGAGGATTTCCGCCATGCGAGATCGGCGGCAACTGTCGGAATATTCTCGATCATTTGGAACCCATCTCATTGGCAGCGCTCTTTATCAGCGCGAGTGACTTCTTGTACGGATGCGCATCTGCGACAACCCGGCGGGCAAGCGCCGAATACCTGACGACTTCGTCGGGCTCTTCGATGTAGATGGTGCTCACCATGCTGTCCACGTAGACAACGTCGGTCTCGGCGGGATCGGGGAAGGTCAGGATGACGAACGGTCCGAACAGCGCAGCGTGGGCTTCCGAGGTCTTCGGAAGGACCTGAAGGTTGATGTTGGGCTCGTTGGCCATCTCGATCACATAGGACAATTGTTCTTGCATGACCGCCCGGCCGCCGATCTCTTGACCGAGAACCCACTCGGAGAGGACGACCCATACCGTCAGCGGATCCGGCCGAGTGAGGACCGATCGGCGCTCTTGGCGAATCTGCGTCAAGGTATCAACTTGGTCGGCCGTCACTTCCGGCAACTGAGCCTTGACAACGGCACGGGTATAACTCTCGGTCTGTAGCAGCCCCGGAATCAGGAAGGGCTGGACGCTCAGGAACTCCGATGCATCGGCTTCCAGAGCGATGTAATCGGCGTACATGGGATTGAGATCCTGGGCATAGCGGTTCCACCAGCCCCGCTGACGACTGTCTCTCGACAGTTCCTCCAGGCGCGAACGGACACCCTCGTCATCGACACCGTACGAGTCGAGGAGCAAGCGAAGGTCCACGAGTCGGATGCCCGACTGGCCGCCCTCGATGCGGCTGATCTTCGACTCTGCGCACGCAAGTGTCCTCGCCGCGTGGGCAATCGTTTGGCCGGCACCGACGCGGATCTCTCGCAACGTCCGTGCCAACCGTCTCTGACGGACGGTCGGGTTGCGGTTGACGGTCACGTTCACCCCTCCCAAGGTCTACCCACTCGGGCAGCAGTCTGCCGGGCAGCGGGCGAACTCAACAAGATCGGCTGATCCGAAACGAGGGTATCTGAAATGGGGACTTGCACTATTGCTCACACGAGAGCACGCTACCGATAGCGACATCACCAACACCGATTGGTGATCTTGGGAGTTGCCGTGCCCTGCCGAGCGGCCATTTCGTCGCGCCTGAACTGCCCCGGTGTCGGTCTCGATCGCGCGTGGTCCCGGCACCGGGGCGCATGGTCTCGGAGGGAGTGGCATGACGAAGTCGACGCATCCGCCCGGTGTGGTGCGGACGTTGAGCCCGGATCAGTACGCCGTTCGGGGATGGATCATCCGCCGTGTTCGTGCCCGGTATCCCCGGCTGGTCGCTCGGCGGGCTCCCTGCGGCACGGGGAGGCTGTCGTGAGCCGTGAAGCGGACTTCGTCGTCGGTCCGGACGGGATCGCCGCGCCGCTGGTCGTAGCGCGTGAACTGCCCCCGCGCGAACGCCCTTTGCCGCTGCGGTACGCCGTCGGCGATTGGGTCGCCCCGCTGCCCGGGTCGGGCCACGACACCTACCCGGCCGGCCGGGTCGAACGGGCCGAGGACTGTGCCGGGCTCGACAACGACCAGGTGGTCATGGTGCAGGCCGGCGGCGACGGCATGCCGTACCTGTTGCGCGCATCCGAGCTGTACCGGGTCGAGCCGCCGCGCTGACCCCCACGTTCGCCCCGCCCGGATGCTCGGGGAAGAACTCCGGGCGGGGTCCGCACCATCCGAGCACTACCGATAGGAGAGGTAGGGCACATGGCCGACGACGACGAATACGAGATCACCGGCGGGAACGTGAACTGCTCGCATGAGTGGTGGCGCTGGTCGGGCGACGATAGGTGCAAGAAGTGCCCGGCGGTACGCAGGAAGAAGTAGACGACCCGATCCCGTGACCGACACGAGAGGCAACCCATGGAACGTCGCTGGACATGGACCGAACTACCCGCCACGGTCCGGGCGGAGATCGAGTCGGTCACGGGACCGGTGCACACGGCGGAACCGCTCGCCGAGGGGCTGACATCACCCTTCACGGCCGTGCTGCGGGCACCGGGCCGCAGGGTGTTCGCCAAGGCCACGCCGACCACGAACGCCAAGGCAACCGAGCACCAGGAGCGGGAGACCTCGGCCGCCCCCGTGGTCGGCGGACGCCTCGCCCCGACCATGCTCGCCCACCTCACCCCGCACGGGTGGGACGTACTCCTGTTCGCCCACGTCGACGGGCGGTACGCCGATGTGTCGCCCGGTGGGGCCGACCTGTCCCCGCTCGCCCACGCCCTGAGCCGGGCCGGCCGCATCCGACCGCCCCACGGGATCGCCCTGCCGCCGCTGGCCGACCGATGGGCCGAACACCTCACCCCGGGCGAACGCGCCCTGCTCGGCGGAACACACCTGCTGCACACCGACCTGAACCCCTGGAACATCCTCATCGAAGACGACGGGCACGGCGGACGTGCCCGCTTCGTGGACTGGGGCATGTCCGCCATCGGCCCCGCATGGGCCGAACTCGCCTACGCATACCTGCTGTTGCTGTGGTCCGAGCACACCCCCGAGTCCGCACACGCGTGGCTGCGACAGTTCCCGACCTGGCGCGCGGCGTCCAACGCGGGTATCCGCGCATTCGTCACCGGGGCCACCGCGGAAGCGAACGCCCGGGACCTACCCGACCAGGCCAAACGATGGGAATCGCTACTCGCACGGTGACGCCCTGGTCGTGACCCCCGCATGAGATCACTGGTCGGCAGTGCCGACCGGGGCATCGGAGGAGACGGTGGCTATTCAGCAATTCAGTCCGGGGTTCGCACACACGATTTCTGGCACGACAACCACGCCGACCGCTGCAAGCACTGCGGAGTGGTGCGAACGACCAGGCGGGGAACGGGAATCCGACCCCGTGACCGACGAAGGGACCACATGGAACAGCAGTCGTGGACGGAACTCCCGAACGGGGTCCGGTCCGCTGTCGAGTCGGTCACGGGGCCGGTACTCGAAACCGAGGACATCACCACCTGGCACGGCTCGACGGCATTCGTCGCCGTACTCACGACGGGAACGGGCAAGGTGTTCGTCAAGGGCGCGCCCAGCACCGACACCGAAGCGGCCGAGCAGCGCCGGCGGGAAACCTTGGTCGCCCCGCTCGTGACCCGATTCGCCGCGCCCTTGATCGCCCACGTCGCCGAGGACGGGTGGATCCTGCTCCTGTTCGGCCACGTCAAGGGTGGCAACGCCGATCTGTCGCCCGGGTCCATCGACCTGGGATACCTCGCCGCGACGCTGCGGGACGTCCAACAGGTGCGCCCGCCACACGGGTTCGCGCTGCCGCCGCTCGCCGACCAGTGGACCGAATACCTCACCGGCGACCAACGATCGCTGCTGTCCGGCAACCACCTCGTACACAACGACCTCGTGCCGTCGAACGTGATGCTTCGACAGGCCGGCTACACGAGGCAGGTCGTGTTGGTCGACTGGGGGCGCGCGGTGCTCGGTCCCGCGTGGGCGGAGTACGCCGGGCTGTACATGTGGCTGCTGTTCTCCGGCCACACCCCCGAAGCCGCCCGAGCGTGGCTCGGGCAGTTCCCCGCGTGGCGCATGGCGAGCCGCGCCGGCATCCGGGCGTACGTCGCCGGGGCAACGGCCGAGTGTGCGAACTCCCCGGAACACGCCGCGCGGTGGGCGACCCTGCTGGACCAATGACGACCGACTCCAGCCCGTCCGGCGGTTGAGGACAACAGGCGGTACGCCGCCGAGCCAACCCGCGCCCACCTCGCCACCCCGGCCGAGCAACCCCGCGCCTACGGCAACCCCCGCGGCACGCCGCTCGTGTGTGTTGTTGTGTTTTGCAACCGTTTCGGGCACTCTTGGCGCACATTCGGGTGCACGGTGTTGAGGAGCAAGGCGATGTCGGACAGCGTTGAGCGGCGAGTGGTCCGTGAGGTCGGTGCGGCCACCCGGTTGATTCGGCTGTTGATGGCTCCCCCGCTGCACGCGGCGGGGATCACCCAGGCGGAATACCACCTGCTCGCCCACCTGGAGGAGCGCGGCACCTCCACCGGCAAGGAACTCGCCTGCCGGCTCAGCCTGGACAAGACCACGATCAGTCGGCAGCTGACCGCGCTCGAAGAGGCCCACCTGATCGCCCGGACCACCGACCCGACCAATCGCCGGTCACACCTGATCACCCTCACCGACGCCGGCCACGCCCGCCTCGCCGACGCCCGACAGCGCAGCCTCGCCGTGATGGCGGACCGGTTCGCCGCCTGGCCCAAGGAGGAACTGGGCGCGCTCGCCGACCACTTGGCCCGCTTCAACGACGTACTGCGCGGCGACACGGTCGAAGCCGTCGAAGCCGAACAACAACAACCACGCTAGGGATGGTGGTCGGTTCGGGACGTACCAGCGCAGCCTGTAGCCCGCACCGACCGAGTTCATCGGGGCTTGCAGCCGGGTGGGTCGGGCCTCGTTCTCGCCCGGCCCACCCGGCCGGGGCAGGTTGGTGGCGACGTACCAGGATGTACCAGGTGGCGTCGGCGACGCACCACGTATCGGTGTGCCCGTCGCGGAACGTGCGTGCGCGCCGCACGCCACCCGAGCAGTCACGCCACGGTCCGCCGTCGACGAACCCCCGTCAGTCGGCGGTACCGCCGCCGGCGGAGAAGTGGGCGGATGAGTCGCGCCTCCACAGGAAGCCGACGGTCGCGAGCCCCGCGACGCAGGGGAGCAGCCCGGCCAGGTTCACCAGCGTCGGCTGAGGTTGGGTGAAGTTGTAGACGGAGATGGCGCTTGCCACGGTGAAGACCGAGGTCGCGACCGTGCGCGTCCACCGCTTTCCCCGCTTGCTCGCCCACGCCATCCACAACCACATGGCGATGCCGACCGTGGCGATGGTGAACAGATAGGTGAGGACACTGGACTTGACCGACTCGAGCCTCGTGTCGTCGTAGTCGGGGTAGACGTCCCGAAGCCGGTCACCGAGCGGACCGGCCATGGCGACAGTGGTGGCCGCCGAGACCAGGGTGAGGGTCACTCCGACATACATCGTGGTGACGGCGTTCCGGATCGACGGCGGCGTGGCTCGGCGCTGCGTCTGCGATTGCATCGGATCTCCCTGCACGGATATGGGGTGTTCGCGCGGCGACGCGCTGGTAGCCTGCGCGGGAAACATTGGGATCCCAAACTTGGGACATCATGTCTCAATCGAGAAGCAGGTGCAACGCAATTGAAGACGAACGACGACCAGGCCCCCACCGGCCTCGCCCACCGACGCCGCCGCCGGTTGTCGGACGAAGAGACCGAGCAGCGCATGTTGCGGGCCGCGCTGGACTCGGTCAATCGCACCGGGCTGACGGTGAGTCTGGAGCACATCAGCTTCGAGGACGTGATCCGGGACGCGGGCGTCGCCCGCAGCGCGGTCTACCGTCGCTGGCCGTACAAGGACCTGTTCTTCAGCGACCTCCTGCGTGAACTCGCCGGTGGGCTGGCCCCGGCCGGCATAGCGGCGGAGGAGTCCGCGACGGAGCTGGTCAGACGCGTCGCCCTGGAGCGGCTGGACTGGCTCAAGACGCCGGAACTACGCCACGACCTGTACGTCGAGCTGCTGCGCCAGGGGGCGTTGCTGGACTTCGAGACGATCCACGCCTCGACGGAGTGGCGTACGTACCTGGCACTGCACGCGACGTTCGTAGGCCTGGCGGACGGCGACCTCAGGGCCGATGTGCAGGCCGCCCTCGCAACGGCGGATCAGGGGTTCGTCGCGCGGATCTCGGCAGCCAACGAGCGGATGGCGGAACTCCTGGGCTATCGGCTGCGGCCCGAACTCGGCTCGACCTTCGAGACGTTGACGGGCCTGGTCAGTGCCACCCTGCGGGGGCTGGTCATCATGGCACTGTCCAACCCGGACGTGGTCGTGCGGCGCAACCGGGCCAATCCCTTCGGGGCGTCGGGGACGGCCGAGTGGTCGCAACCCGCCCTGGGCGTCGCGGGGATCGCCTTCGCGTTCCTGGAGCCCGACCCGTCGGTGGAATGGAACGACGAGCGGGTGGCGGGGGTCCGTCGGGCCTTGGAAACCGGGCAAAATCTCGGCCATCGCCAACCGGGCTAGTGTCCGGCGCCGAGAGTCGGTCGCCGGTCGCCGGGGACGCCCGCGACCTGCGGGTCACCGCCGACACGGTCCACACGTGGCAACCGCGCTTCCTCGCCGACCGACCGGGCACCGGACCGGGCCCAGTACCGAACGCGGCGCCAGCGCCGCGCCCGGCGCTAGTTGTCGGCCACCCTCGGGTGCACCCGCGGTCGAGCCCGGTAGACGTCGTAGACACCCTGCACTCGGCGCAGCGCCCGCAGCAGCTTCGGCAGTGTGGCCAGGTCGGCGAGTCGGATCGTGTACGTCTGCCGCACCCGCATCTGCTGCGGCGGCGCGATCGAGGCCGAGGTGATGTCGGCGCCCTCCGCATCGATCGCGGCGGTGACGTCGGCGAGCAGGCGTGGCCGATCCAGCGCCTCGATCTGCAACGTGACCCGGTAGCCCTGATCGGCCTGATGCGGCAGCCAGGACGCGGCCACCACGTCGCGGCCCGCGCGGCGCATCTGCTGGACGTTGGTGCAGTCGGCCCGGTGTACGGCCACCGTGCCGCCGCGGATCACGAAGCCCGCCAGCTCGTCCGGCGGCACCGGGGTACAACAGCGGGCCAGCCGGACCGGGGCGCCCGGTGAGCCCGGCACGCTGACCGCGGTCTCCGCGGGGTCGGCCGGTGGCCGGCGGGTCCGGGCCGGGGCCTGGGCCGCGGCGTCCCCGACGGCCGGGACAAAGTCGGCCCCGCCAACCCGCGCCCCCTGCGCGGCCTCCCCGGACGCGGCCAGGTTGCCCAGCGGCGGCGCGAGCAGCGGGTCGAGGCGACCCTCGACGCCGTGCGGATACTTGGCCAACCACGCCTCGATGGCGACCCGGGCCAGCGGGCTGCGGACGAACGAGAGCCATTCCTTCGACGGCGCCGCGGCGCCCGGCGGTGCGGTGATGATCGACACGGTCTCGCCGTCGGCGAGTACCGAACTCAGCGCGACCAGGCGGCCGTTGATCTGCGCGCCGATACATCGGTGGCCGGTCTGCTCGCCCATCGCGTAGGCCGCGTCCACACACGTGGACCCGGCGGGCAGGGTGAGCGGGCGACCGCCGGGGGTGAATACCAGGAGCTCGCGGTCCGCCGACAGGTCGGCGGTCAGCGAGCTCCAGAAGACGTGCGCGTCGGGGATGCCGCCCTGCCACGCGAGCAGCCGATGCAGCCACGCGAGCTGCTCGGGGGCGTCGGGGCCGGTGTCCGGTTTGCCGGTGTGCGCGACGACGCCGAACTCGGCCAGGCGATGCATGCGTCGGGTGCGGATGAGCGCCTCGACCTTGTCGCCCTCGGGCAGCGTGATCGCGGTGTGCAGCGACTGGTAGAGGTTGAACTTGGGGGTGGCGATGTAGTCCTTGAACTCGCCCGCGATCGGCGACCAGCAGGTGTGCAGTACGCCGAGCGCGCCGTAACAGTCGGTGTCCGCGTCCACCACGATCATCAGCCGGGACAGGTCGAACGGACCCAGATCCTCGCGCCCGCGCCGCTTTTGTACGCGCCGTACGGATACGTGGTGCCGCGCGCGCGGCGATACCTCCGCCTCGATCCCGGCGTCGCGCAGCGCGCGTTTGACCGTCGTACACAGCTTGGACACGGCCTCGTCGGTGACCGCCTGACTCGCGTTGACCGTGCGGGCCGTCGCGGCGTGCTCCTCGGGCCGGAGCGTGGCGAAGACGATGTCCTCCAGCTCCGACTTGAGCACGTGGATGCCCAACCGCTCGGCGAGCGGGATGAACACCTCCTGCGTGGCCTCCGCGGTGCGGATCTGGCTGGCCCGGCGGCGATATCGGATCGTGCGCATGTTGTGCAGCCGGTCGGCCAGCTTGATCACGGTCACCCGCAGATCCCGGCCGGTGGCCACGATGATCTTGCGCATCGTCTCGGCCTCGGCCCGGTCGCCCAGGTCGACCCGCTCCAGCTTGGTGACGCCGTCCACGAGGTGGGTGACATCGTCGCCGAACGCCGCGCGGACCTCGTCCAGGGTCAGGTCGGTGTCCTCGACCGTGTCGTGCAGCAGTGCGGCAACCAGTGTGGTGGTGTCCGCGCCCAGCTCGGCCAGGATGGTGGCCACCGCGAGCGGGTGCGTGATGTACGGCTCGCCGCTCTTGCGCATCTGCCCGCGATGGGACAACTCGGCGACCGCGTACGCCTCCTGAATGGCCGTCACATCGGCCTTCGGGTGGTGCACACGATGTACCTGGAGCAGCGGTTCGACCGCGTCCGGCGTGCGTCGACGACTTCCGGTGAGGAAGGTGACCGCGGCCAGGCCGAGCCGTTGGATGGGTTGTTGGACAGGCCGGCGGGACAGTCGTCCGACCCGGTCGGACATGCTCCGGCTCGGACCGGCACCGTCGGCTCGCGGTGCACCCTTGGGCACACCCGCACCGGCCGGCGGGTCGAGTCCCCCGATCGTCATGCGGCACCTCCGGCAGCTACCCCCGGAGTCGCCCCCGGTGATTCATGCTACCGACAACAACACGGACGGTGTCCGCGTGATGTCGCCCGTCACACACGATCACCCGCACGGGTCACGGAGCCCGCGTCGGATGATGGTGAAGAGGCCAGCCTAACCCCTCGGGATCTTGTCCGGACGCGCACCCACCGGGCTCGCGGAGCGCGCCGGTCGCGCGACGGGCGCACAAGTAGTGGTGACTGGGCGTCAGTTTCCCTGCGCGCGCTCCCAGTACGTACCCGCGAGCATCGCCTCGATCAACCCACGGTGCAGCACCGTCTCGTCCGGGTCGGCGGGTTGCTCACGCTCGCCGAAGTGCCACTGGCGGTGCGCGATGCGGGCCATCACCACGCCGTGCCGGACCGCGGCGTACATCTCGAAGTACCGCATGTCGCGCGGCGCGTGGCCGGTGCGCCGCTCGTATTGCGCGCACACGTCCTCGGTGCGCATGAGGTCGGGCAGGCCCGGGAGTCCGTAGCGGGTGGCGATGTCCTGGAAGAACGCGTGGATGAAGATCATCCAGGCGAGGTCCAGCTCACGCGGGCCGACCGCGGCCATCTCCCAGTCCAGGACGGCGGTCGGCGCGAAGTCGACGTAGAGGATGTTGCCGATCCGGGCGTCGCCCCAACTGATCACATCCGGGCCGGTCTCGGCCGGGAAGTTGTCCTCCAGCCAGGCGAACGCGCGGTCCAGGAGCGGGACGCGCTGCCCCTCGATGCCCCACTCGTACCACGCGCGCAGGTCGTCCAGATGCCGGCGCAGCGCACTCTCCCCGGGGCCCGGGTATTGCAGGAAGGCGATCTCGTCGGCGCTCGCCTCGATCCCGTGGATCGCCGCGACGATGGCCACCGACTCCCTCTGGAGCCGGCGCTGCTGCTCGGGCGTGGCCGCGAGCAGCCAACCGTCCATCGTGTACGGCATCACGTCCGGCGGCGCGGCGCCCTCGGCCCGGCGCATCACGAAGAACGGGGCGCCCAGCGGGCCGGCGTCCGGCTCGTTCCACAGCAGCGTGGGCACCGGGATCGCGCAGCGCTCCCCGACCAGCGTCATCACCTTGAACTGCTTGTCCAGGTCATAGGTCGGGAACACCGGCTTGGCGTCCATCGACGGGCGCATCCGCACCACGCAGCGCTCGGTGTGCCGGCCGCCGGCCGTCGTCCAGGTCGCGTCGAACAGCAGCGTCTCGCTGGACATGCCGTTGCCGGAGGGGGCGGCCAGTTCGGAGACCTCCGGCTCGGCGCCCTCGGGCAGCCGGCCGGTCAGCCAGGCGAGCAGTTGGTCGTGCACCGTCGCCAGGTCGCGCGTACTGGTCTGCGGACGGGTGACCTCGTCGGGGTCGGCCACGACAACCTCCGGTATCCACGGCGGCTGCCCTGCCGCCGCCAGAAAAGTGAAACACGTTCTATCACGTGTGACACGTGTCATCAATGGCCGGGAAGCCGGGTGTGGCCGGGAACGGCGGGGCCGCCGGCCCGCTCACCCCGACGCGATGCGGGGCCCGGCTCACACGTGTTGCAAACTGGACGGATGTCGTCAACCCCCGCCACGGTCCGCTCGCGCCCGCGCTGGTGGATCGAGTTGCTGCTGATCGCGGTGCTGTACGAGGCGTACTCGCTGAGCCGGCTTGTGGTCCGCGGCGACGTGGACGCCGCGCTGCGCAACGCCGAGCGAATATTGCACGTGGAGTCGCTGACCCACCTGGATCCCGAGCACGTGCTCAACCAGGTGGTGTCCAGCCATGTGTTCATCGGCGTGGTCTGCGACTACGCCTACGCGACGCTGCACTACGTGATCACCCCGCTGGTGTTGTTCTGGTTGTGGCGCCGGCGGCCCGAGCACTATCGGGGCGCGCGCACCACTCTGGCCATCGCAACACTGGTGTCGCTGGCCGGATTCATGCTCTTCCCCACCGCGCCGCCGCGAATGATCGGCGGTTTCACCGACACCATGGCGCACTTCGCGTCCTGGGGTTGGTGGGGGGACGGGGCGAGTGCGCCGCGCGGGATGGAGCACATGACCAACGAGTACGCGGCGATGCCGTCGTTGCACGTGGGCTGGGCCGCGTGGTGCGGGTGGCAGTTGTGGCGGCTCGGGCGCGGTCGGGTGTTGCGCGGGCTGGGCGTGCTGTACCCGCTCCTGGTGGTCGTGGTGGTGCTCGGCACGGCGAACCACTACCTGGCGGACGTGCTCGCGGGCCTCGCGGTGATGGGCCTGGGCGCGCTCGCCTCGCCGTGGTTGTTGCGCGGTCTCGATCGACTGCGCGACGGGGTGGCGATGCGCCGGGAAGCGTCGAATAAAGCCACTCCGCCGATCGAAACAAAATAAAACCCCGCCCCCCAATAACAGCACTCCGCTGAACTTAAAACGATTTCGGTCAAGATCGGCCGGATACGACCTCCGGACGACGCTTGTCTTGTCGGCAGGCGGTACCTTCTGGGTGGTCCCGCGCCCGGTAACGGCAAGGATTACGTCATCGGGCATACGCCGATCGGACAAGTCACCACAACAGTGGCCGAACCCGGTCGGTCTCGGCCTGACCGGACCCCGTCCGGCGGACGGACGGCGCGGCGAACCGAAGCGGCGAACCAGGGACGGGGCCGGCAGGCGACGACAGCGGGGAGCGGTAATGCGAATCAGCGCCGTGGTGTTCGACGTGGGCGAGACCCTGGTCGACGAGACGCGGGAATACGGCACCTGGGCGGATTGGTTGGGCGTGCCCCGGCACACGTTCGCGGCCACGTTCGGGGCGGTGATCGCGCAGGGCCTCGACTATCGCGAGGTGTTCCAGCGCTTTCGGCCCGGCTTCGACCTGACCGCGGAGCGCGCGGCGCGCACGAAGGCGGGCTTCCCCGAATGGTTCGGCGAGGAAGACCTGTACACCGACACCCGCCCGTGCCTGAAGGCGCTGCGCGACCAACGGGTGTGGCTGGGCGTGGTCGGCAACCAGACGGTGAACGCGGGCCTGATCCTGCGCGGCCTCGACCTGGGCGTGGACCTGCTCGCCACCTCCGACGACTGGGGCATCAGCAAGCCGGACCCGGCCTTCTTCGAACGCCTGGTGGCCGAATCCCCGTGCCCCGCAGAGGAAATCCTGTACGTCGGCGACCGCCTGGACAACGACGTCCGCCCGGCCCACCTGGCCGGCCTGCGCACCGCCCACATCCGCCGCGGCCCCTGGGGCTACCTGGTGGCCGACACCCCGGAACTCACCGAGGTAACCGACCTACGCCTCGAGTCCCTGACCGAACTCCCGGCCGCAATCGCCAAAATCAACGGCACGACGGAGCAATAGCCGACCAGGCAACCCGGCCGGCGCATCAGGCAGGCCGACACCAACCGCCGGCCGAACAAAACCAGCCCGGCCGGCGCTTGAGGCCACTCAGCCCCGCCGGCGCTTGAGGCGAACCAAGCCGAGCCAACACCAACCGCCGGCCGCACAAAATCAGCCCGGCCGGCGCTTGAGGCCACTCAGCCCCGCCGGCGCTTGAGGCGAACCAAGCCGAGCCAACACCAACCGCCGGGCGCACAAAATCAGCCCGGCCGGCGCTTGAGGCCACTCAGCCCCGCCGGCGCTTGAGGCGAACCAAGCCGAGCCGACACCGACCGCCGGCCGAACAAAATCAGCCCGGCCGGCGCTTGAGGCCAATTAGCCCGGCCGGCGTTTGAGGCCACCTCGGCCGAAGGCCGGGTCGAATCAGCCCGGCCGGCGCTTGAGGCCAAGGCAGCCCCGCCGGCACGTGAGGCCACCTACCCCTCCACCCCACGCGCCCCGCCCCCCGCCCGAAGCCGATCGTCGATATCGCGCACGAAGACCTCCCGCGACCACGGCGCCAACGACGCCCGAACCGTGCGCACCCGATCCACCGCCGTCGCATACCCCTGCACGCCGACCAGGTCCAACGCCTCCTCCAACAGCCGACAGGCGTCCCGCGGCTCCCGGGCCCCGACGGCAGTCGCCGCCAGCTCCGCCAACGTCATCGCCCGCTGCTTGTGGCTGTGCGCCGGCAACCCCGCGAGCGTGCGCTCCAAGGTCGCCCGCGCCTCGGCCGACCGCCCCGCCGCCACCTCCGCCGCGCCCCGGAAACCCTCCAGCCGGGCCGCCGAGAACCAGTCCAACCAGGCCGGTGGCCCATCCGCCGTCCACGACCCGGGCGTCTCCGGCGGCGCGTACGTATCCGCCGCCCGATCGAGCAGCGGGAAGGCCGCGTCCGGCGTGCCCAATCGCACCTCCGCCTCGGCCGCGACCGCGTCCAACCACGCCCGCAGGGTGGGCCCGGCCTCGCCCGCCGCGGTCCGCTCGCGCGCCGCGGCCAACGTGTCCCGGGCCTCCGTGCCCCGCCCGCTCCACGCCGGCGCGAAGGCCATGTGCCCGAGCACCGCCGCGGCCAGCGCCCCGTCCCGCCCCCGATCGGCCGCCTCCAGGGCCAGGTCCTGCCAGCGCCGCACATGCGGCCCGCGCAGGCTCAGGTCGAAGAACGCGATCCGAGACGCGAGCAGCGCGGTCTCCGCGATCGCCGAGCAGTGCGCCCCCTCCGGACCCTCGGCCAACAACCGGGCGCCGTTGCGGGCGTGTTCGGCCACCACCGGCAACAACCGCCCCGGCTCCTCGACCCAGTAGCGGGTCCGCAGCCGGGCGGTGGTCGCGATGTAGGCGACCGGATCGGGCAGCGCACGAGCCACCGCCGACGAGGCGTACGCGGCGGAAGTCTTCGCCGTGAGGCCGGCGACGGCGGCGCCGGCCAGAAAGGTACGTCGTTGCACCCCGTCCTCCCTACGCGTCGTGGTGACGGACATGACTGCGTGGACCCGATCACGCGATACACCGGGCCGGACCGCTCCGTCCTTGATCTCGATCGTGACCCCGTCCCACCTGCGGCGTCATGCCTCTAGCTCGTTAGGGCGGCAAGAGTCCTCAGCGCGTCCTGCAGGAGTCCCACCGCGGGCCTCGTCACACGGTGTGCCGGCCTGGTTGCATCTAGGGCAGAAGCGGACGTCCTCAAAGTCGGACGCTTCGGGCACGTGCAGGACGAAGAGGACGCTTCGAGGACCTCCCCGGCCCCCGAGGGCGATTCCGTTTCCACGACGAAACGAGAGGACCGCCTCACCGATGGACGCCGACGTGAACCGAACGACGCTGGCAGCGCTGCCACAGGACGCGCTTCGGAACCCGTACGCCCCTCGCCTGGTCGCCGCCGGCGAGACGTTCGACGTGATCGAGGTGGAGGACCGGCTCGGCCGTGAGGCACTGGCCACGCTGTACGCGCACCGCGTGCCGGTCGGTCCGGTCATCTTCGATCGCCGTTACCGCCGGATCGGCTTCCTGGTACCGCCGACCACCGTGATGCCGATGCGGCCACGCGAGCGCAGGCTCGGCCCGCGACACCACGGGCGGGGTGCGTGGATCACCTTTCCGCCGCCGCCGGAGCAGAACGACGGACCGCTGGTGTGGCTGGTCCCGCCGACGCCCGACAACCGGCTGACCACGCTGCGCCACGTGCGCGCGGCGATCGCCGAGGCGGCCCGCGCGCTCGCCGAGCGCCACCAGCAGGCGATCTGAGATCGCCCAGGACGTACCGGTCGGGCACCTGACATCACGAGCGGCTCCCCCAATGCCTGCTCGACCCGGCCGGTATCGGTAGGACGCGATGCGCCCCCTCGCCACTCGGCGCGGGGGCGCATCCGCGTGTCCGGCCCGACTCGGTTCGCCGCCGCACGAACCGGCTCGCCGAACGGCCCCACCGAGCCGCCCCGCCGAACCGCCCCGCCGAGCCGACGTCGATACCGCCGCCGAAAACCGGCGCGCGCAACCGGTTCGACCGGCCGATTCGGGGTTTATCCGGGCGGTCTCCCGGCTCTCGTCGCTCTTTCGGGCAAGGGTCTTTCGGATGGCGTCGCGTTGGTGACAATGGCAAGGGCGCGGGATCTTGCCCGCCGCTCCCCTGGTCCGTAGTCGTCGTCAGCACGTCTGCACTGTCGGAAGGATTCCGCGCATGCCGTCCGAGTCGCGCAAGCCCCGTATGCGGCCCGCGCCGCTGTTGTTCGAGCCCTCGGTCCCCGAGCCGCCCGACGATCGCTTCTTCGACCTGGACGATCTGACCGATCCCCAGGAGGTGCTGACCCGCTCCACCGACCTGGCCGAGGCGTTTCGGGCGGCGGCCGACCGGGCGGTGGACTATCAGGCGATGGCCGTGGCGCGGATGGCGGATCCGAATCGGTTCGACCATCTGACGACGGCTCAGATCGCGCTGCGGGCGGGCTGGGGCGAGGACTACACGGCGAAGATGATCGAGCACGGCCGGCGGTTGTTGCTCGAGCGCGGCGAGTGACGGTCGGTCCCGGGCGCCGGTGGGGGCGGCGCCCGACCGGCCCGCCGAACCGGTGCCGCGGCGGCCACGAGGCAGGCCGGCGGGCCGATCGCCGAACCGGTCACCAAGCCGGTCGCCCGGCTACGGAACCAGCGGGACGCGGTGCTTGGCAAGTTCGGCGAGGACCGCCTGATTCGCCTCCCAGCCGTCCGGGAAGCTGACCGGGACGCCCAGTTGCACGGGATCCGCGCTCGGATGCGCGTCCAGCAGTTCGGGGATGCCCGCGCGGGCCACCACCAGGCACGCGTGCCGATGCCGGGAGGCCAATACGCACAGCCGGCCGGTCTCCAGGTGGAACTCGGTCGCGTCCCGCCGTCCCGACAGCGGGTGCAGCACCACGGTTACGTCGAACTCGCGGCCCTGGAGCCGGTTCGCGGTATCCACCACGATGTCCGCCGCGCCGAGCGCGCGCAGGGCCGCCTCGACCCGGGCCCGCTGTTCGCGATGGCTGACCCCGATCGCGATCCGCGACGCGTCCAGCGGCGTTCCGCCCGGCGTGCGCTCGCCGATCGCGACGCCGCCGCGCGCGAGCAGCCGCGCGGCCAGCGTGGCCACCGCCCGTACCGTCTCCTCGTCGCCCGCCGAGGTGAATCGCGCGGGCAGTTCGAGCAGTCCCCAGCCGGACGCCGCCGCGACGTCCACGGCCGCGTCGTACGCGTCGTGTTCGCGCGCCTCGCCGAAGCGCAGCAGCCGCTCGCCCGGCCCGGTGCCGGAGCGGAACGGGGTGAACGGGTAGAACGCCTCGGACACCAGCGGCGCCGCGCTCGCGGGCAACCGCCACGACACCGGCAGGCGATGCACCGGCAGGTCCGGGTTGTGCCGACGCAGCACCACCACCGCGCTCTGCGACGGGTCGTAGGTCAGGCTGTGCCAGCGCGAGGTGTCCACCGTGGCGAACGGGTCGAGTTGGCCGGGGTCGCCGACGAACAGCGCCCGGTCGAACAGCCGGGCCACCAGGAGCAGCGCGTCCGAGCGCATCTGGTACGCCTCGTCCACGATCGCCCACGGCCAGCGCCGGTCCTTGACCAGCGCCCACTTGGCGGCGGTGGCCACCACCACCGCGCAGGCGTCCAGCGCCTCGGCCTGCTCCGCGTTCGCCACGGACGTGCCGACCAGCGCGGCCGGCAGCCGGTAGCCGGTCGCGGACAACCGGCCCACGGTCAGCTGCGGATGTTCCTCGACGAGCCGCACCAGCAGGTCGTCGACCTGGTTGTTGGTCTGCGCGACGATCATCAACCGTTCGCCGGCGGCGGCCAATTCCCCCGCCGCGCGCACCACGAGCGTCGACTTGCCCGCGCCGGGCGGCGAGTCCACCACGACGCCGCGATGCATCCCGGCGCCGAGATCGGCGAGCACGGCGTTGGTCGCGGCGGCGGCGAGCGCGGCCGGATCGCCGGCCGGGTGTGCGAGCGCGGCCGTCACGACCACTCCTCCAGGGCGTCGTCGGCCGAGTCGGCAACCGGGTCGGCTTCCGGATCCGGAGGCGGGCCGCCGTGCGTCCAGGGCGTGTCGGCGACCTCGGGCCAGTCCGGGCCGCGGCGGAACTCGGCGATCAGCGAGGTCCAGCACAGGACTTCGCCGGGTTCGGGCACGCTGCCCGGCTTGGGGGCCTTCCCGCCACCCATCCCGCCGCGCAACTCCAGGACCACCCGGCCGGGTTCGCAGTCCAGGACCCGGGCCTTCGCCTCCCGGCGCTCGACGCACTCCAGGTCGGTGCCGGGCCCGAACAGCGGTTCGTCCTCGGTCCGGAAGGTCAGCAGCGGGCGCGGGCGCGCGGTCTTCTTCCCCGGTTCGGCGACCATCCGCTCGGCGTCCACCGCGATCAGCTCGCCCCGGAACGCCTCGCCCGCGAGCCGGACGGCGGCCATCAACAGCGGGTCGTCACGCACCTGTTCGGCGTCCAGCCGGGCCTGGGCCCGTTCCCTGGTCGCGAGTTGCGCGGCGGCCGAGATCGCGCCGGGCACCCTGGGCTGCGGGCGCGACTCGGGATCGGCGAGGTCGGCCGCGAAGAAGCTGTACGAGGCCCGGTCGGCCTCCCAGCGCCCGGCCACCGAGGCGCCCTCGGGTCGCGTGCCGAGCAGCTCCACGCCGCGCCACATCCGTTGCCACGTGGGCAGCAGTTCGGCGAACAGCGCGTCCCGGATCGCCCGTTCCGCGCCCTCGGCATCACCACCCTCGCCCCGGCTCGCCTCGTCGAACGCGGCGATCAGCGGCACCAACCGCTCGTCGAACGCCGGATCGGTGGCCGGCCCGGCGGTCGGCCCACCCTCCACGGCCCGCGCCGCCTGATCCCCGCGCAGCCCGGCGGGCGGGTCGATCCAGGCGAGCAGCGCGGCCAGGTCGCCGTCCTCCAGCGCGCTCTGCCCGGTCGCCCACGCCTGGGTGAGCAGATCCGTCATCGCCGACAACACGCTCGATCCGGGCACCCCGGCCCGGTCCGCCAGCCACGTACACCAGCGACCGAGCAGCGGCACCTCCGGGGCCACCGCGTACTCCCCCTCGGCGCTGCGGAATCGGGTGGACCGGCCGAGCAACCGCAGATACTCGATGCCGCCCGCCGTGGGTACGAGCACCTGCGGGGCGTCCAGGCTGCGTTCGTACGGATCGTCGCCACGCCGCTCGACCGTCTCCGTCCGGGCGGCGAATTCGCCCAGGTAGGGCAGCAGCAGTCCGGCCAGTTCGGCGGCGTGCGCGAACCGCCGCTCCCGGTCCCGGGGTTGCGGTACGACGAACAACTGCGGCCGATCCGGGTCGGTCCCCACCAAAGCGGCCAACGGCGCGAACGCCTCACCCGCGAGCACGTAGGGCACCAACACGACCGGCCGCCCGGACAAATGCCGATGCCGAACGGTGGCCGCCGGCTGCGCCACCCCGGTAGCCGCAGCCCGCAACCGCCCGAGCGCCCCGACCGCACTCACCGGGCACCACCAAGCGCCTCGTCGCGCAACGCCTGGGCCCGGCGCAGCAACCGCGCCACGTCCTCCTGGCCGGGCTCGGCAACCCGCGTGCCGTCGGCGAGGGCGAGCGCCGTGGCGATGTCCTCGATCCCGCCGAGCGCGCCCCGCACCGAGGTGCCCAGCGTCCCCACGCTGCCGCCGCCCGAGGCACACGTGCGGGCCTCGTGCCGGCAGAACAGCGCGAGTTCGCACGCGGTCAGGCAGTCCGGCACGTAGGCGGCGGGCACCCGGGTGACCGCCGCGCCGACCTGCTCGCCGGCGACGTCGAAGCTCAGCCCGGCGGGCAGCGCGTCGAGCAGCTCGTCCACGCCGGACAACCGGGCCAACCGCCGCCGGGTGGTCGCCAGTTCGCGGCGCACGTCGAGCACCACGGCGACCGGATGGTTCGCGAAGTCCTGGGCGCAGACCAGCACGATGTCCGTGGCCACCAGGTCCGGATCCAGGCCGAGTTCCTCGACGAGCAGGCGCAGCGCGTGTACGTATACCGCCGCCTGTCGGGTCGCGGAGGCCAGTTTGCCCGGGTCGGCCGACCCGTCGATGATCGCGAACGACTTGATCTCCACGATGTGGAAGCGGCCGGCCACCCGGCAGGCCATCGCGTCCGGTTCCAGGTAGGCGCGCCGCCCGGCCACGTCCAGCGGCAGCAGCGGATGGTCCAGGATCGCCCCCGCGTCCGGTTCGTCCCGGGCCGCCCGGGCGAGCGCGTCGCGGGTGCGGGCCACCCGCTCCTCCCGACCCGGCCGGCCGCCGACCCCGCCGGCGTCCCCGTCCCGGTGCACGTCGAGCAGCGGGCCGCCGTCCGGATCGGCGCCCAGCGCCTCGGCGAGCAGCCTGCGCAGCTCCCGGCCGCCGTCCGCCTTGACCCGGGCCTCGAACACATTGCCGCGACCGATCGCGAACGGGGAGCGCCCGTAGCGGTCCGGGAAGCCGAGCCGGTCGGCCAGTGCGGTCTTCTCGATGCCCGCCGCGTCGAGCACGCCGCGGCGCGCGCAACCGGGGTTGGCCGCGAGCGCGGCCACCGTGCGGGCGTTGTGGTTGCGGGTGGGCAGTGTGCCGCGCAACTGCGCCAACCTGCCGGCGATGGCGCCGGTCGTACCCGTCGTGCGCATGTCTCGTCTGCGGCTTCCGTCGTCGAACCGTCCGGTCCCGAGTCAGTGTGGACCATGTCACCGACAGGCGGAACTCAGCCGTGTTCGTCCGCCCCGGGCAGGGCCACGAAGCCGGTCTCGTCGGTGGGCGCGAGTTCGGTGAACGAGGCGAGCGCCTCGTCGAGTTCGCGCACCGCGACGGTGTGCTTGTACGGCTCCAGCGCCTTGCGGGTGAGCTTGACCCGGTCCATGCCGACCGAGTACCAGTGCACCCGCAACATGTCGACGGATTGGAACAGCCGGCCGCACGTCTCGTCCACGTCGCCCGCCCGAAAGGCCGCCTCGGCCAGGTCGGCGTACATCACCGCGCGCTGCTTGTCGCCGTTGGCGGGCAGGCTCTGCAGCGCGTCGTTGAGCGACTCCTGGGCCTGCAACATCCGGCCGGCGGTCAGTTCGGCCTTGCCGCGAAAGCCCCACAGCCGGGAGGCGTCGAAGAAGTCGAGCCAGGGCGGCGTGGGGGTGTTGTCCGGGTGGCACAGCAGGTCCTCGGCCCGGTCGAGCAGGTGCAGGCCGTGCTCGGGGGTGCCGCGCAGCGACTCGAACTCGGACTGGACCGCGTCGAACCAGGCGAGCATCACCATCGGCGCACCGCGCGTAGCGGTCTTGCGGGCGAACTCGAGAATGTCCTGAGCGGCGGCCGGGGCCGCGCCGAAGGCCGGGATG
Source organism: Embleya sp. AB8 (assembly GCF_049739465.1). Taxonomy (NCBI): domain Bacteria; kingdom Bacillati; phylum Actinomycetota; class Actinomycetes; order Kitasatosporales; family Streptomycetaceae; genus Embleya; species Embleya sp. AB8. The sequence continues at coordinate 37,876 of NZ_JBMHHY010000028.1, read as the reverse complement.
AACGCCGTGTGCGCGAGCACCGCGGCGGCGAGCAGACTGTCCCCGGCCTCCTTCGCGGCCTGGTAGGCGACCAGGTAGTGGTCCTGCGCGTCGTGTGCGCGGTCCAGGTCGAAGAAGGCCATCCGGCCGGCCAGCATCGCGGTCTCGGCGAGCGAGGCGCCCAGGATCCGGCGGGCTCGGGCCGGGCCGGGGGCGTTGAGCAGTTGGGTGCCCAGCCGTACGTGGGCGAGCACCGAGGGGTAGGCGATCGCGGCGGGCGCCACCCAATACATCTGCCGGTAGGTCCGGGTCAGCATCGCGTACTGCTCGGCGCCGACCGCGGTCAGCTGGCCGGCCCGGGACTGCATCGGCACCGCGAGCGGGCCCGGGTCGGGGCTGTCCGCCCGCAGCAGTTGACGCAACACCGCCGGGGTGGCGATCTCCAGCGTCCGGCTCGGCGGCTCGGCGCTCGCGGCGGGCCCGATCGCGCGCAGCGGCGGGCGGACCGGCAGCCCGCGCGGCGCGTCGCCCTCCAGCCGACGGCCGCCGACCACGGTGGGCCCGGTCTCGATCGAGGGGTGCTGGGCCGGGATCGGCGCGAGCCCGGGCGGGGGCTTGGGTCCGGGCGGCGGCACCGGTCCCGGGGGGGCGCCCGGGCCGGGCGGGGGCACCGGACCGGGCCGGGTCGGCGGCACCTGTCGGCCGATCCCGGGTGCCGGGCGGACCGGCACGGCCATCGCGCCGCCGACCGGACCGCCGGTGGGCGGTGGTTGCCGACGGACCCGGGCCTCGCCGTAGCCCTGCTGCTCCGAGCGGTCCGGCGCCCGCCCGGTTTCCCGGGCGGGCGCGGGGAACGCCGAGGGGGGCGGGGGTTGCTCGGCCGGTGGGTGCGGCTCGGCGTATCCCTCTCCGTACTCCTCCAACTCGGCCTGCCACGGCGGGGTGAACCCGAGATCGGTCAACGGCCGCTCGAACAAAGCCTGGAGAACCTGCTGATAATCCGGCGTCGGCCAGGGTGGCTCGGCACTTTCCCAGCGCCGCACCTGGCGCACGCTCACCCCGAGGCGAAGCCCGCATTCCAGTGCCTTCTTCTCGAAGGCGTCGGCCAATTGTTGCTGGGAAACCCAGCCATGCGAGTGCCGTAGCGCCTTCAGCCGGACATTCCCGGACGAAGGACCGGCCCCCTGCCGCATGGCCATCGGCCCTCCCGGTTACACGTGCGGTGTGCTGTGCAGGCTGTGATGCCGACGGTACCCGCCGTGAGAGGGGCCGCGGGACCTGTTTGCGGATGTCCGGAAAATGGCGTCCTCCCGGTGTCCTCAAAGAAGTCCTACGGGGGACCTTGCGCGCCCTCGATACGCTCCCCGCGCGCCCCCGCCCGGTGTCCGGGGCTGTCGAGGGGTGTCGATTTTCGATCACCGCCGACCCCTGCTAATGTTTCCCACGCAACGCAAGCGCCGCTAGCTCAGTTGGTTAGAGCAGCTGACTCTTAATCAGCGGGTCCGGGGTTCGAGTCCCTGGCGGCGCACCTTGCGAAACGGCGATGGGACTCTCGGTTCACCGAGGGTCCCATCGCCGTTTCGGCGTTTTTATCAGAGCGGGCACCAGCCAGCTGGCATCCCCGGCGGCGTCGTTGTCCACCCGAACCGCATCGAGCCCGGCAGTGAACGTACCTTCCGGAACACACCTGCGAAGTCGCGCAAACGACGCTCACCACGTGGAACCCGTGAACCAGTCATCCAGTCCACGGGATCGCCTTTATCGCCGACACGGTCAGATGCCGGCAACGGATGCGCTCGTCCAGCCACTTGGCGGTAGACGGACTGCTGAGCGTGCGCAACAGATCTCGGCACTGGCGCACTCCGCGACCCACCCGCTTCGTGGGCACCAACACCACGGTCCGGGATACGGGCGGTCCGAAGTCAGCCGCCCTGGATATCGCCAACGCGCGGCATCGGCAGGACGGCCGTCCGACACATCGGCGCGTTCACGTGCTGCGAGACGAACAACGCGTGATCCGGCAAAAGAGGTTCGAACTCCAGTCCCGCGTTGGTCTTGGTCACCGTCAGACTTCCGACACAACAACGGCCCTTGCTGCGACCCGCCGCCTCTCCGGTGGCCAAATGGTCGTCGGGCAGGGGTCCGGCAAGGCTGTGGCAGTGCCGTGAAACCTGCGTGCAGGCGATATGCGCGTCCGGGGCGGCCTTGCGTACCGCTGCCACCACGTCAGGATGCGGATTGTTGGCGCGCCCACCGCTGAGGATGGAGAAAACCACCACCTTCGGCACGACCAGCTGCGTCATTCGTTCGGCGAAGCGTGCCGGGTCGGCGCGACCCGGACGACCTCCGTGGTGTGGGAACACCAGGACGGGTGCCGACAAGTCGCTCTCGAACTCCTCAAGAGTCCGTAGCGCGACGTCGTCGATGTCGGCAGCAAGGAGCACGGCCGGAACCTTGTCCAAGTGGACTTTGACCACAACCGAGACGGTATTGGCCGTGAGTGTTCCAAACATCCGATGGTGTTTGGTAGGCCCGGTGCCAGCCATGACGATGCTCGGATGTACGACTTCCAACCAGGCCCGCCCATTGTGCAGTTCCCGGCCGATCTCGGTGTGGATGGCCTGGTGGCCGTCCAGACCCCCCGCGCGTTTGCGGGCGTGAATCGCGCGGTGAAGCTTCTCCCAGACCGCCGTGTTCTTGCCACCGTCCGCGTTGTACCAGACCGTGCCGATAGTCCGGGCCGGGTCGAGGATTACATTGCCTGCCCCGCCGGCGTGGTCGCTGTCGGAATGTGAGACGACAAGGTGCTCGATCCGATCGCACCTCAGGCGCTGGAGCTCGGACTTGACCAGGTCGCCCGGCGCCACGTCCACAACCGAGCACGTCGTCCCATCCCAAATCACGGCGCTGTTGCCGTGTCCGACATCCAGGATCCTCATCCCAAGCCCATTCGTCACGGGCGTCGCGGATGAGGGTCGAACTCCAGTCATGAGGTGAACCAGTCCTCCGGCAGATCGGGAGCGATGGTGATGTCACGGTAGTAGAGGTCGTCGGGGCGCTTGGCATTGCAGTTGACCTTTGCCTCCAGCCAACGGCCCTCCAGTTCACCAGCCTTCAAGCCGGTTGCCGCCAGTGCGGGCTCCAGTGGCATCCAAACGCTCTTCTGCATGTGCCAGCCCACCACGACGACCCGGGCGCGCTTCACTTCGTTCGTGGTGAAGACTTCAAGCACCTCGATAGGGGTAAGGAAACAACGGCGCTCCTCGCTGAAGTCCCCCCGTAGTTCGCGGACGGTGTAATCGAGAGCCGGCACGATGCCATCGGTCAGGTCCGGTTTGTCGACGACAGCCGGGATGCCGGACAACCATCGGCTGATCGATCCAGTCTGGTCGGTGCCTCGATGACTCGTCAGCAGCACAGCCGGCAGCGGTCGGCCGGGGCGCTGGTTGGCACGACTCACCAGTTCCGCGCCGGTGAAGCCGAATCGCCGGGCACCGCTGAGCACGTGGTCACAGACCAAGGCATCGAAGCCCCGGCAGACATGGGCCAAAAAGGCATCCACATCCAGTCCGTCCGCGTTTTCACTGAGCGGGACCGCCGCGAAGTCGGCATCCAGCAAGGCACCGGCTGCGGCCTCGGCGTCCTCGCCGTCATCATCGAGAACCAGAACCCGTGCCCCTGGGTTGAGCGTCGCCACACCCATGCGATCCCCCGATCAGCTGTCGGTCTCCACGGCGTCGGTGGTAGGCAGCGTGATCAGGATACTGGCTCCTCCCAACTCTCCTGTCTCTTCCGCTCGATGGGTCCCGTTGAGGTCGGCGACGATGTCGCGCACGATGGTGAGGCCGAGTCCGGTTCCACTGTCTCGCGTGGTTCGACCAGGCTGCCAAATCTCATGGACCTTCAGCCCTCGAATGCCAGGCCCACTGTCGTGTATGGCCAGTGCCACAACGGCACCGTCCCGGCAAGTGCTGATGCGGATGACCCGATCCCGATCGGTTTCATCCTCACGGGTGAACGCGTGCGCAGCATTGGCAAGCAGGTTCGACACGATCGATTCGATGTCCGCAACCGTCGTACGCACTGTGGACTGTCGGGCGTCCAAGTCGAGTTGGACTTCGATCCGCCCCAGGCGCAGGTACGGCATGAACAGCTCTACCGTCTCCCGACAGGCGACGTCGATGTCGACGTTCTCCGGGCGGCGTTTGCGCTTGGCCAGCAAGTCCAGTGGCAGGCGGGCAAAGGTATTGACGGTTTCGGCGCTGCTGATCGAGCTCTCGATCGGGTTCGCAAATCCGGCGGCGTAGTCTTCACTGCCGATCAATCGCTGAAGCCGCGTTCGCACGGACTTGAGGAGGTTGACGATGCGAGCGGCAGGCTTGATGGACTCGTGAGCGAACACCGCAGTACTGGTCCCCACTGTTGCCAAAGTCCGGTAGAGCAGCAGGTCCTCGCGCAGCGCCTGAATCTCCTCCTGCTTGGTCGCAACCAGGTCACGAGCGGCAACCTTGATGCGCGCCACGTCGGAAGGCCCGGCTTCGCTGTCGAAGAGTGTCGGCGCGCGGTCGGAGGCCGCTTCGAGGACTCGGTTCAGCTCCTCCTCCGCTGCCACAGCCATGTCTCGGGTCTTGCGGACCTGTCCGACACGGCGGGCTTCCCGTCTGTCGATCCGTCGCTCGGCCGCCCAGTCCAAGGCATGCCGCGCAAACGCCTGCAATTCGAGGAAGGCGACGTCGTCGACGAAACCGCTCCGGTCCGTTTTGGGCCGCAAGACGTCGTCGGCATCATCGACCCAAATTCCACCGAATGAGTTGTTTGTCGAGGGGCGCCCCTCGGGGCTTCCTGCCCTTCGAGCGTTGATGGCAAGCCAGTCATCGCCGCGATCTCCGTACGGCTGCACCCGAAGGCCCCGGTGGAACAGGTGGATTCCTCCCACATGCTTCAGCCAGGACCTCAGTGCCTCGGTGTCCTGCCGCACGTGGCGAAGCTCGGCTGACGCTCCGGGGTTGAGGTTGAAAGTCCAGACCTCCAAGAACGCCGCCGGAGCCTGGAACTGGAGCACCGGGGGTTTACCGCGTGCCTCGCGCGTGCGACCGCGTGCCACGTCGGCGTGATCGCCCTGATACTCGGGCTCCCCGCGCCAGTTGTAGAGCACCGCACGAGCCTGACCGTTCTCATCGAGCTCGGCAACCAGGCGAAACTCGACCGCCTCGGTGAACTGTTCCCACGGACTCATCACATCCCGTTCGAGAGCGACGAACCCCGGGGCGTCACAGGTGATCCGGAACGTCGTGGCACGAGTCGGCGGCCCACTCACCAGAAGCAGTCCCCTGGCCAAACGGGACGCGTGCGCTTCGGCGAAGCCCTCGCGCAGGTCATGCACGATGATTTCGGTACCGGGCTCCTCTGTCGTATCGGTGCGCCGTACCTCGTGGAGCACGTCCTCGACTGCTTGGGCCTTGTCGATCCGGTCCCAGTCGATATCCAGGGCGTATTCGGCACCGGGTTCCGAACGCGGCTTGGTGCGGACGGACACGCGGTGTCCCAGGCGCAGCGCCGAGATTCGGCCGAGGCCCTTCTCCCCGACCTTCCGCCGCCCCGATTCCGTATGCCGCCCGCCATCGAGCGTCTTGCCGGAACTCCCGATCAACAGGAAGCCCGATGCCAGGTCCTCGGCAGTCATTCCGTCGCCGTCGTCGGCCACCATGAGGCTGCCGCCCGGCTCGCCGGCATCGGCAAGGCGGATGTGACAGTGCCTCGCATCCGCGTCATAGGCATTGCGGACGAGTTCCATGACCCCGTAGTCCGGGTGTTGGACGAGCTCTTCACCGATACGCCTGAGGATCTGCGGAGAGAATCGCAGCGAATGTCCCAAGAGCGAAACTCCCCTTCCCGTCCGGGCTGCAAAGCGTTCCGGCCCTGTCCGTGATCTGCGGGACCAGAGTAGTCGGATCGCTGACGCGACCGCCCGGGATACGACGCTTCGCTGTCAATTCCTACGCTTGGTCGCCTTCTTCGGTCCGGCAAACCACGTCCGAGCGATCCCGGACATCGCTGCGAAGCCCGCAGTTTCTTCGGCCGGTGCGGACGCAAGGAGCTCCTGAACTCGGAAGCCGTGGGCGAGGGTGGACCCCCGGGGTCGTGGTCCATAGCCTGGACGAGTTGGTTGATGATCTTCGATTGCGTTGTTGGACAAGGGGATTCGATGACCACCCTGGACGTGCCGGACATACTTTCGCCCGAGTTCGCGGCCGATCCGTATCCGCTCTACCGGACCATGCGGGACGAACACCCGCTGCTGTGGCACGAGGGGATGCAGAGTTGGCTCGTCTCGCGCTACGCGGACGTGGAACGGGCCTTCAAGGAGCCGGTGTTCACCACCGACAACTACGACTGGCAGTTGGAGCCGGTGCACGGGCGGACCATCCTCCAGTTGAGCGGACGCGAACACGCGGTCCGCCGGGCCCTGGTGGCGCCGGCGTTTCGGGGCAACACCCTCCAGGAGACCTTCCTGCCGGTGATCGAGCGCAACAGCCGGCAGCTCGTGGACGCCTTTCGCGGGCGCGGTTCGGTGGACCTGGTCCCGGAGTTCGCGCAGCGCCTGCCGGTCAACGTGATCGCCGACATGCTCGGCCTGGACCGGGCCGACCATGCGAGGTTCCACGGCTGGTACACCTCGGTCATCGCGTTCCTGGGCAACCTGAGCCAGGACCCGGACGTCGCCGCGGCCGGACTGCGCACCCGCGCCGAGTTCGCCGCGTACATGTTGCCGCTGATCGCCGAGCGGCGCGCGAACCCGGGCCCCGACCTGCTGTCCACGCTGTGTCTGGCGGAGATCGACGGCACCCGGATGAGCGACGAGGACATCAAGGCGTTCTGCAGCCTGCTGCTGGCCGCCGGCGGCGACACGACCGAGAAGGCGATCGGGAGCCTGTTCAAGAACCTGCTCGAACACCCCGAACAACTCGCCGCCGTACGCGCGGACCGCTCGCTGATCCCCCGGGCGTTCGCGGAGACGCTGCGCTACTCGCCGCCGGTGCAGATGATCATGCGCCAACCCGCCGAGGACGTCGAACTGAGCGGCGGCGTGGTGCCCGCGGGCAGCACGCTGACCTGCCTGATCGGCGGGGCCAACCGGGACGACCGGCGCTACGCGCACCCGGACCGGTTCGACATCTTCCGCGACGACCTGACCACGAAGACCGCGTTCTCCGCGGCGGCCGACCACCTGTCCTTCGCGCTGGGCCGGCACTTCTGCGTCGGCGCGCTGCTCGCGGCGGCCGAGGTCGAGGTCGGTACCAACCAACTCCTGGACGCGATGCCCGACCTGGCCTTCGCACCGGGGTTCGCGCCCGCCGACAAGGGCGTGTTCACCCGCGGCCCGGTGGCCCTGCCGGTGACCTTCACCCCGCCGGCCTGAGCCCGGTTCGGGGGCGGGCCCGGCGCCCGCCCCCGAACCGGCTCCCGATTCAGCCCACGTAGGCCGGGGTGAACTCGACCGGGAGGTGCTCCAGGCCGCGCATCCACACCGAGTCGCGCCAGACCAGTTCCCGGGTGGGCACCGAGAGGTTGACGTCGGGCAGCCGGTCCAGCAATACCTCGATGGCCGCGCGCGCGATCACCTCGGCCAGCTCGGGGGCCGGGTAGGGGCAGCGGTGCTCGCCGTGGCTGAACGACATGTGCGCGTTGTTTCCCGCCGCGCCGACATAGGAGTCCGGGCGCACCTGCGGATCGGTGTTGGCCGCCGACAGGCCGAGCACCAGCAGGTCGCCGGCCTTGATCTTCTGCCCGCCGAGCACGGTGGCCCGGACCGCCCAGCGGCCGATGAAGTTCTGCGTCGGGGTGTCCTCCCACAACACCTCGTTCAGCGCCTGTCCGACGCTGCGCCGGCCACCGGAGAGGGTCAGTGCGAAACGGTCGTCGGTGAGCATCAACCGCAGGGTGTTGCCGATCCAGTTCGCGGTGGGCTGCTGAGCGGCGGCCATCACCACGAGCAGGTCCTGGATCAGTTCCTCCTCGGCCAGTCCGGCCGGGTGCGCGAGCAGCCGCGAGGGCACGTCGGCACCCGGCCGTTCGCGCTTGCGCTCAAGCAGGCGGGCCATCGTGGCGCGTACCCGCAGATGCGCCTCGACCGCACCCTCCCCGCCGTCCAGCGAGCCGGCCAGGTCCCGGACCAGGTCCGGGGTCTCCTGCTCGGGCAGCCCGAACAGCCGGGCCACCACCAGCGAGGGCAGCCGGTGCGCGTAGTCGGCCATCAGCTCGGCCTCGCCCACCCCCGCGAACTCGTCCACGAGCAGGTCGGCGATCCGCTCCGCCTGAGCGCGCAGTTCGAACTGGTCCACCGCCGCGAGCGCGTCGCTGATCGCCCCGGAGCGGCGCCGGTGTTCGGGCCCCTCGGTGAACATCACCGACGGCTGGTAGCCGACGAACGGCATCAGCGGCCAGTCCGGCGCGATCCGATCCCACGCGTGCCAGCGCCGCGAATCCCGGGCGAACAATTGGTCGTTGGCGGTGACGTGGTGCACCTCGCGGTAGCCGAGCACGAACCACGCGGGGATGTCGCCGTCGAGCAGGATCGGCGCCACCGAGCCGTGCTCCTGGCGCAACTTGCGATACATCCCGTGCGGGTCCTGCCACAGGCCCGGGCCGGACAACCGCGCCGCGCCCACATGCGAGGCGGCCGGCGGCGAGGCGCCCGGGTGCGCCGGGCAACCCTCGGGCGGCGCGGGGGCGTTCGGGTCGTTGAGGTCGGCAGGCGTGCTCACAGGGCGTGCTCCCGGGCGAAGGACAGCGTGTAGAGATGGTTCACGAGCGCGATCAGCACGGCCTTGCTGGACTCCCGGCTGCGCGCGTCACAGTCGACCATCGGTATCTCCGCGGGCAGCGACAACGCCTCGCGCACCTGGTCCAACGTGTGCTCGGGCGGGCCGAAGTTGTTGCGGGCGAGCACGAACGGCATCCCGTGGTGCTCCAGTCGGTCGATCGCGTACCACGAGTCCTCCAGGCGTCGCGGATCCACCAGGACCACCGCGCCGAGCGTGCCGGCGAACAGCCGGTCCCACAGGAACCAGAAACGCTCCTGCCCGGGGGCGCCGAACAGGTAGAGCACCATCTCGTCGTTGAGCGAGATCCGCCCGAAGTCGAAGGCGACCGTGGTCGTGGTCTTGCCGTCGGCACTGCGGGCGTCGTCGATCCCGACCCCCGCCCGGGTCATCGTCTCCTCGGTGTTGAGCGGACGGATCTCGCTCACCGAGCGCACCATCGTCGTCTTGCCGACGCCGAACCCGCCCACGATGGCGATCTTGAGCCCGTCGCGCGCGGTGCTCGCCAGGGGGGTACGCACGGCCGGGTCGGCCGCGGCGAGCTCAGAGGTTGTGGAGTCCAACGAGCACCTGCTTCAGGATCTCGGTATCGGGTAGTTGCGCCCGGCGCGGGGAGGTGCGCGGATGCCGCGCGGTGATTCGCCCCGTGTCGAGCAGGTCGCACAGCAGGATCTTCACCACGCCCACCGGCAGGCCCAGTTCGGCGGCGATCTCCACGACGGCGGTGGGTCGATCGCACATCCGCAGGATCCGCACGTGCTCGGACTGCATGCCCGGACTCGGCTCGCACTCGCTGACGATCAGCGTGACCAGGTCGAACGCCTCCTCGTCGGCGCGCGTTCGGCCATTGGTGACCGTGTACAGCCGGTCCGGGTCGCCGCTGTCGACTGGCCGCCGGATCATGCCGATCGGCCGCCTTCGTCGAACTCCCGGGCCGGTGTGCTCAGATACTCGCCGATCTGCTCGACCAGCTCGTTCATGTTGTGGCCGACCACCCCGGCGTCCGCGTCGTCCGCGGCGATCACCGCGAGGTGGGCGCCCTCGCCGGCCTCGACGATGAACAGGATGCCGCCGTGGAACTCGGTCATCGACTGCCGGACGCCGCCGCTGCCGTCGCCGAACTCGATCGAGGCGCCGTGCGACAGGCTCTGGATGCCGGACGCGATGGCCGCGAGTTGGTCGGCCTGGTCCACGGTCAGTCCGGCGGTACGGCACAGCTTGAGGCCGTCCTTGGACAACACCAGGGAGTGCCGGGTGCCCGGGGTGCGCTCGATCAGGTTCTCGAGCAGCCAGTCGAGGTCGCGCTCGGGCCGGCCCTGCGTGCCGATCCGCTGTGCGTCGGTGCCGTGTGCTGTTGCGCTCATAGGGCTTCCGAGGTGGACATCCGTCGGATGGCCGACCCCCGCCTCCGTTCTCTCGTTGCGGACGACCCGGCGAAGGGGCGATCAGGAATTGTCGTCGGGGGACGCCGTCACGTCCCGACCCGGTCGGTCGCCCTGGACGGCCTGACGGAACGCGCCGAAGCGGGACCCGGGCGCGGGGCGGGGCTTGGTCGACCGCTCGGCGGGATCCGGGCCCGCTTCGGCCCGCTGCGCCGCCTTGGCCGCGGCGGCCAGGGTCTGTCCGGGGCGGCGTTTGGCCAGCCCGGAGAGGGTGGCCGCGGGTGCCGCCCGGGGTACCTCGGCGACGGCCGGTTCGGCGGCCGGCTCCGCGATCGGCTCGACGGCCGAGGGGGTGACCGGTGCCGGTCGGGGCTCCGGAACCGGTGCCGGCTCGACCGGTCGCCCACTCGGCGCGGCGCGCTTGCGCGGTTCGGGTCGGACCTCGGTGACCAACTGCCGCGGAATCATCACCACGACGCCGGTGCCGCCGCGCGAGGACGGCCGGAAGGACACGGTCAGCCCGTGCTTGCGGGCCAGACAGCCGACCACGGCCAGGCCGAGCCGGGTGCCGGAGAGCGTGGTCAGGTCCAACACCTCCGCCGAGACCGCCTGTTCGGCCCGGCGCAGGGCGAACTCGCCCATCACCAGGCCGCCGTCCTCGACGGTGACCACGACGCCGGCGGGCACGTCTTCGACGTAGACGTGCACCTGTTCCGAGGGCGGGGAGAACTTGGTGGCGTTGTCCATCAGTTCGGCGAGCGCGTGCATGACGCCCTCGGCCGCGTAGCCGGCCACCGCCGCCTCGCTGGAGGAGTGCACGCGCACCCGCTGGTAGGCGCTGATCCGGCCGACCGCGCCGCGCAGGATGCTCTCCATCACGATCGGCTTGGTCCAGCGCCGACCCGAACGGGCGCCGGTGAGCACCGCGATGCTGTCCGCGAGCCGACCCGCCTGGGCGGTGCTGTGGTCGAGCCGCAGCAGGTCGCCGAAGACCTCCTCGCCGTGCCGGTTCTCCATCTCGCGCAGGTCGGCGAGCATGCTGGTGGACAACGCCTGGACCCGCCCGGCCGCGTTGGCGCACGCGGACATCGCCGCGGCGCGCATCCGTTCGCCCTGGCCGATCTCGCGGGCGACCCGGTTCAACATCCGGTCCAGTACCTCGTGTTGCGGCCCGGGCAGGCCGGCCAGGGCGGTGTCCACCGACGCGCCGTCGCGCAGCGCGGCCACCAGCATCGGCAGCGTCTCGTCGGCCAGCCGGACCGCCTCGGCCTCGAACGCGGACATCCGGTCGCGCTCGGTGTCGTGCCGGCGGGCCGCGTCGTCCGCCGACGCGGCGACCCGGGCCCGCAACACGTCCGCGACGCCGATCGCGTACACCGTGGCCGCGACGGCCACGGCCAACGCGAGGGCCACCGCGCCGCCGCCCACCGCCACCGTGCCGCGATGGCGCGAGCCGACGGTGGACACCGCCCACGCGAGGACGCCTCCGGTGACGAGCAGGACCACCGCGAAGGCGAGCAGTACCCGTCCCATCGGGGGACGTTCGGACCGGGCGCGAGGGGGCGTCTGTACTGCTGACATCAAGCGGATCCTCGTGGCCGGGGGCTGGTCGGGCGTGAGCCTACCCGGCCCGATCCGGACAGGCCCAACACCGACCTTCCGGACGCGTGCGTAGCCTGACGTGTCGTCAACCGACCTGATATGTCCGTGACTTACCCATCTCCGCCGGGCCCGGGTCGGGTCCCCGAAATCCCCCGCGTGGCCGAATTCGACCACGTCCGAACGGCTTTGACATGGCGTCCCGGCGAACTCCCCACGACCCGCGGGCGATCTCGTCGACTCACCCGAACGGGCCCGCACCGTGTTCGAACTCACGCCCGACGGCGCGCCGAATCGAGCCGATCCCGCTCGATACGAGACGCATATCACATCCATCGGAGAGCAACCTTGGACCCCCTGGGACAGTCAATGATGCGGAGACTCGCATCGCGCGGCCTCCGGCTCCTCGACCCATTGGCGCAATCCGCCGAACCCGTTTGAAGGGAATCCCGAAACGTGGCAGGTAAAGCGATGCGACGGCGCACCGTTCCGGCCGTCCTGGTCGCCGGCGCGATCCTGTTCACGGGGGCCTGCGGGCTGACGGGCGGCGGCGACAAGGGCGACAAGACAAGCAACGCGGGCAGCGAGTCCAAGGCCCCGGTCGGCCCGGCCGGCGCCGGCGGCACCGAGTCCGGGAAGCCGGCCGAGCAGCCCAAGGGCATCCCGCCCAAGCTGACCGTGACCCCCGAGGACGGCGCGACCGGCGTCGACCTCGCCGAACCGCTGACCTTCGCGGTGGAGGGCGGCAAGGTCGCCTCGGTCAAGGTGCTCAACGCCAAGGGCGAGCCGGTCGACGGCACCCTCTCGGCGGACGGCAAGTCCTGGAAGCCGAAGGTCCCGTTCACCCCGGGCGGCCAGTACACGATCGGCACCGTCACGAACAACGCGGACAACCAGCCGACCACGACCTCCACCAGGTTCACCACCCAGACGCTGGGCAAGGAGGTGACCGCCTCGATCTTCCCGGACGGCGGCACCGTCGGCGTCGGCCAGCCCGTCTCGGTGCGCTTCGACCGGCCGATCACCAACCGGGCCGCGGCGGAGAAGGCGATGAAGGTCACCGCGACACCCGCGGTCTCCGGCGCGTGGCACTGGTTCGGCAACACCCGGGTGGAGTGGCGGCCGAAGGAATACTGGAAGGCCGGGACGAAGGTCAGGGTCGACCTGAATCTGCGTGGCACCGACCTCGGCGGCGGCTCGGGCTCGCGCCAGTACAAGAGCTTCAACTTCGGGATCAGCGGTGTCGCCCGGATCTCCACGGTCGATGTGGCCGCGAAGACGATGACCACCACGGAGAACGGCAAGGTGGTCAGGACCGCGAAGGTCACCACCGGCGAGTCGCCCAAGTACGACACGTGGGGCGGCGTGATGGTGGTGATGGAGAAGTACGAGAAGACCCGGATGAACTCGGCGACCGTGGGTCTGGGCAAGGAGTACGACATCCCGGACGTCCCGTGGGCGGTCCGGATCACCACGTCGGGCACCTTCGTACACGGCAACTACTGGTACGACAAGGCCAATCCGCCGTTCGGCCGGGTCAACACCAGCCACGGCTGCGTGAGCATGACCCCCGAGGACGCCAAGTGGTTCTACGACCACGCCGATCGCGGCGACGTGGTCAAGGTGGTCAACTCCCAGGAGCACGCGGTCGCGGCGGACAACGGCTACGGCGCGTGGAACCTGTCCTGGGCCCAGTGGCTGGCCGGCAGCGCGACCAAGGAGTGACCCGGGAGCCACCCGCCCTCGACTGAGATCTCGGTCACACCGGGCCCCCCGTGCAACGGCGGCGCCGCCGCCGGCGTCCCTCTGGTGAATCCAGCGAACGCCACAGCCCGGGGGGCCCTTTCCATGTCTCGAACCACCCGACGCGCCGGGGTCGCCGCGATCGCGGCGGCGGCCCTGCTGTTGACCGGAGCGTGCAGCAAGGACGACGCGAAGAAGAAGGCGCCGGACCCGGCGAAGGCGGCCGGCCAGAACCGCACCACGCCGGCCGAGGCCGCCACGGTCACGCTCACCCCCGTGGACAAGGCCACCGGCGTCGACCCCGCCGCGCCGATCACCGTCGCCGTCGCCGGCAGCGGCGCCAAGATCGCCGAGGTCAAGGTGACCAACGCGGGCGGCGAGTCGGTGGACGGCGCGTTGACCGGCAACACCTGGAAGCCCCAGGTGCCGTTCATGTACGGCGGCAAGTACACGGTGGCCGCGACCGCGACCAACGCGGAGAACAAGCCGACCACCGCGACCTCGGTGTTCACCGTGCTCAACCCGACCCAGGCGGCCACCGCCACCTTCATGCCGGACGCCGATGCCACGGTCGGCGTGGGTCAGCCGGTCTCGATCACCTTCGACGAGCCGGTGAAGAACCACAAGGCCGTCCAGGACGCGATCAAGGTCACCGCCACCCCGGCGGTGGAGGGCGCGTGGCACTGGTTCGGCAATTCGCGGGTGGAGTGGCGGCCCAGGGAGTACTGGAAGGTCGGCACCCAGGTGAAGGTCGACCTCAACCTGCGCGGCGTGGACCTGGGCGGCGGCGTGATGTCCAAGCAGTTCAAGAGCTTCGGCTTCAAGATCTCGGACACCAAGCGGATCACCGTGGTGGACGCCAAGGCGCACACGATGACCGTCTCGGAGAACGACCAGGTGGTCAAGACCATCCCGATCACCGCGGGCGAGGACCCCAAGTACACGACGTGGAACGGGACCATGGTGATGGAGGACCGCGACCTCTCGGTCGACATGAACTCGCAGAGCGTGGGCCTGGGCAACGAATACGACCAAAAGGGCGTGCAGTTCGCGATCCGACTCACCGACTCGGGGACGTACCTGCACGCCAACACGTGGGCGTCGACCGACGTGTTCGGCAGCGCCAACACCAGCCACGGCTGTGTGAGCATGACGCTGGACAACGCCAAGTGGATCTACGAGCGTTCCACCCGCGGCGACATCGTCCAGGTCAAGGGCAACGAGCAGAAGCCGGTCGCGCCCGACAACGGCTACGGCGCCTGGAACCTGACCTGGGACCAGTGGACGGCGGGCAGCTGATCGGCACCTCGCGCACCCCTCCTAACCTGTCGGGATGAGCCCAACGCCCGACCCGCCGGCACTGCTCGACGACGCGTCGCTGTCCCGCTCGCCGGTCGTCGCGAACAATGCGATGAACCGCGAGCGGGGACTGCGCGGAGTCAACGGCTATGCCCGCGAGTTGGGCTTCGACCCGCTGTCCCGACTGGGCCCGGGCACCGCGTGGTTGGACCTGTGTTGTGGGTCCGGCCGCGCGTTGTTCGAGGCGGCCGGTGATCCGCGCGCCGAGGGGGTGCGGATCACCGGGGTCGACCTGGTCGACTTCTTCGTCCCCGCGACCCGGCCCGCCGGCCTCGAGCTGATCGCGGCCGACGCGACCGACTGGACGCCGCCCGGCCGCTACGACCTGATCACCTGCGTGCACGGCTTGCACTACGTGGGCGACCGGCTCGGGTTGCTCACCCGGATCGCGTCCTGGCTGACCCCCACCGGCGTGTTCGTCGCCGACTTCGACCCGGCCGGGCTCGCGCTTCCCGGCGATCCGGTGGGCGAGTTGCGCGGGCAGGGCTTCACGTACGATCCGCGCCGTCGCCGAATCGGCCTGAACGGCGCGCGCGAGGTGGCTTTTCCGTACCGCTATCTCGGCGCGGACGACACCGCGGGCCCCAACTACACGGGCCAACCGGCGGTACGTGCGCACTACACCCGGGCGTGATCGATGCCACGCCGCATCCGGGGGCCGAATGAGCGTATGAACTGTTGAACACACCAACTATGGGTACGCCTGCCACGGAACAACCCTCCCCGGCGAGACGAGGCAGCCGTGTGTTGGAGCGCTGAGGCCGACCTCGTGATGGGCAGTGCCATCACGGCCGTGGGCATAGCGAGTGTGGCGTCGGTACGGCGGATCAACGATCTGCCGATGGCACTGCTCCCGGTGATCCTGGGCGCGCATCAACTGATCGAGTCGGTGGTGTGGAAGGGCGAGACGGGCGATGTGTCCTCGGGCACCGCCGAGATCGCCCGGGAGGCCTGGGCGGTGATCGCCTTCCCGCTGCTGCCCGCATTCGTCCCGCTCGCCGTGCTGGCCGCGCAGTGGCCCCTGGCGCGCGGCCGGGAGCGGGTCCGGGCCACGTTCCTGATCCTGCTCGGCCTGGTGGTCAGCGGCGCGCTCGCACACGCCGTCGCGTCCCGGCCGGTGGACGCCGAGATCTGTGGCAACACCGTGCGCTACTCGGTGGGCATCCCCGGCGCCGCGTGGGTGATCGCCGGCTACCTCGTCGCGACCCTGGGCTCGTTGTTGCTCGCGCGCGACCGATTGTTGCGTCTGCTCGGCCTGGTCTGCGCGATCGGCGCGGCGATCACCGTGCGGTTGTGGTTCCACTCCTTCGCCTCGACGTGGTGTGCGGTCGCGGCGGTGGCGAGCGTGATCGTGCTGTGGTGGGTGCGCTCGCCACGCACCCGACCACCGGGGAGCACCGGGCGCGCGGGGCCCGTGTCCGAACTGGTGCGCTGAGCCCCGCTCCCGCCCGAGCCCCCCGGGGCCCGGTCAGGGCAACAGCAGCGAGCTGTCCCCGAACTCGTGCCACAGGTAGTCCTCGGCGCGCGCCGCGGCGTAGGCCCGACGTACCGCCGCCGCGCCCACCACCGCCTCCAGAAGCAACAGATGGGTGGCCTCCGGCGCGTGCAACCCGCTGATCAGGCCGTCCACCACCCGGGCCGGCCGGTCCGGGCCGAGCAGCAACTCGGTCCAGCCGCGGGCCGGCCCGATCCGGCCGTCGGCGCCGACCGCCGACTCCAGCGCCCGGGTCACCGTGGTGCCCACCGCGATCACCCGGCGGGCCTGGCGGACCAGCGTCGCGGTGTGCTCCGGCACGCTGAACCACTCGCGCAGCGGCGGCTCGCCGACCTCCTGGGAGGACACCCCGGTATGCAGCACGACCGGCGCGATCGTCACCCCGCGCGTGATCAGGTCGACCACCAGCTCGGTGGTGAACGGCCGTCCCGCACTGGGCATCTCGGCACTGCCCTCGTCCCGGGCGAAGACGGTCTGATAGGCGGTCAGCGGCCAGCGCTCGGGCACGTAGGCGTAGCTGATCGGTCGGCCGCGCTCGGCCAGGAAGGTCTCCACCCGGGCCTGCGGCACGGTGATCCGGGCCTTCCACAGGCGCTGTGGGGTGTGCTCCTGCGGGTACGGGTCCAGGAGCAGCGCCATCCCGCACCCGGTGCCGGGAAAGCGCACCGCCTCGAAGCGGCGCACCCCCTCGACCGGGCCCGGCGTACCGTCGGCGTGCCGCAGTTCCAGGACCCACGTCTCCTCGTCGAGACGCGTGGCGAAGTGCACGGTGACCGGTGAGCCGTCGGCCCGGTAGCCGTCCACCGCGGCGGGCAGCGTCGCGGAGGTGTTCACCACGAGCAGGTCGCCGAGGCCCAGATGCCGACCCAGGTCGCGGAACACGGTGTGCTCGACCCGGTTTTCGGCGTGCACGAGCAGCCGGACGCCGTCTCGGGCCAGCCCGCGCGCCTCGGCGGGCTCGGTCGCCTCGCGGACGATCGCCGTGGTCACGAGGTCACCGCCGGGGCGAGTTGGGCAACGGTGTACCGGCCGCTCGCGGGGCGCTCGTCGAGCAGCCGCAGCAGCGCGGGCACCACCGTCTCGGCGTCCGGTCGATCCGAGATGTCCTCGCCCGGGAAGGCCTGTTGGTGCAGTTCGGTGTTCATCTCGCCGGGATCGAACGCGTATACGTCCAGGCCCGGTTGCTCGGCGGCCAGGGTCGCGGTGGCCTGGTCGAGCGCGGCCTTGCTCGAACCGTAGCCGCCCCAGCCGGGGTAGGCGTCGACGGCGGCGTCCGAGCTGATGTTCAGCACTACGCCACGACCGGTGTCGAGCAGGACCGGCAGGGTCAGTCGGGTCAGCGCGAGCGGCGCGAACACGTTCACCTCGTACACCCGGGCCAGCTCGGCCTCGGGGTAGTCGGCGAGCCGCGGCATCGGGCTCGGGCCGAGCGCGCTCGCGTTGTTGACGAGCAGGTCCAGCCGACCCGACTCGCCGACCACGTCCCGCAGTTCGCGGCGATGCGCGGGGTCGGCCACATCGCCCGCGACGGCGATCACGTCGGCGGGGCCCAGCTCGCGCAGTTCGCGGGCGGCCCGGTCCAGATCGCCGGCTCGGCGGGCGTCCAGGACCAGGGTCCAGGAGCGGATGGCGAGCGCGCGGGCCAGGGCCAGGCCGAGGCCGCGGGAGGCGCCGGTGACGAGTGCGACAGGCATGGTGTCTCCAGAGGCATTCCGCACCCCACCCGGTGATGGGCTGCCCCTCTACACTGCAAGTTAAAGTGGGCTTGAGGTCAAGCGATCGGGCGAACTTCGGGAGACGACGTGCTTACCGGAACGGATTTGTTGACGGTCGGGCAGATGACCGCGCGCAGCGGCTTCGCGGCGTCCGCGCTGCGCTATTACGAGGCGGAGGGGTTGATCACCGCGAGCCGCACGTCGGGCGGTCAACGCCGGTACGAACGGCACATCCTGCGCCGGCTGGCCTTCATCCGCGCCGCGCAGAACATCGGCCTGTCGCTGGAGGAGATCCGCGACGCGCTCGGCCGGCTGCCGGAGGGCCGAACCCCCACGCCCGCCGACTGGGCCAAGATCAGCCGGGCCTGGCGGGGCCGCCTGGAGGAGGAGATCGAAGCCCTGGTCCGACTCCGGGACGGCCTCGAACAATGCATCGGCTGCGGCTGCCTCAGCATGAAACGTTGCCGAATCTCCAACCCCGACGACGTGGTCAGCCGCTACGGCTCCGGCGCGGTAACCCTCCCCGAACTGTTGCGCGAAGACCGCCGCCATCCCCACGGGTAACGCCGACCAAACGTCCCCGCGGCCCGCTTGGCCTCAAACGCCGGCGGGGCTGTATATATCGCCCCGCCGGCGTTCGACCTCGAGCGAAGCCGAGCCAAAATCAGCCCCGCCGGCGCTTGAGGCGAATCAGCCGCGCCGGCGTTTGAGGCGGCCTCGGCCGGAGGCCGGGCTCAATCAGCCCCGCCGGCGTTTGAGGCGAAGAGCCCGGCCGGCGTTTGAGGCCACCTCAGTCGCGGTCCCGGATCGCCGCGGCCCGGTGCCCGGCCGACCCACCCGCCGGAAGCGGCAAAGGCGGCGCCGCAGGCGCAACCGGCAGGCCCGGGACGACCGTCGCCCAATCCGGCTTCGCCCCGATGTCGTACGTCCGCAGCTTGGCCAACACCGAAGCGTCCTGGACGTCCAGCCAATCCACCAGATCGCGGAAGCTCACGCACTTCGTCTCCGGCCGCACACACACCGTGCGCATCGTGCGCTCGACGGCCTTCATGTAGATCCCGCCGTTCCACCCCTCGAAGTGGTTCCCGATCAGCAGCGGCGCCCGGTTCCCGGTGTACGCACGATCGAAGCCCGCCAGATAACTCGCGTACGCCTGGTCCTCCCACTCGGGAAACCTCGCCGGATCGCCCTTGACCGTCTGCGACTGGTTGAACATCACGTTGTAGTCCATCGACAGGACCTCGAACTTGCGCCCCGGCAGCGGGATTTGCTGCAACGGCAGGTCCCACACGCCGTTCACCTTCTCCGGCCACACCTGCCGCCCACCGGGCGAACTCGCGTCATAGCGAAAGCCCAACGACGGCTCGGCCGCGAGCAGCGCCCGCTGCCCTTCCAGGCACGGCGCCCGGCCGCCGATCAGTTCCTTGTCGTAGTCGAACGGCAGCGCCGGCAGGTCGGTCCACCCGGTGTTGGTCTTCCAGTTCTTGACGAACTCCCGCGCCTGCTCGACCTCATTGCGCCAATCGTCCGGCGACCACGAACCCACACCCGTGGGCCCGCAGAAGTGCCCGTTGAAGTGGGTGCCGATCTCGTGGCCCTCCCGCCACGCGGCGCCCAGTTGCTCCAGCGTCATCCGCACGTGGCCGTCGTCGAGATAGCCGATGTCCGAGGCGCCGATCGGCTTGTGCGGCGGCTGATACCGGGCCTTCCTGGCCTCCGGCAACACGTACACCCCGGACAGGAACAACGTCATCTTCGCGTTGCTCTCCTTGGCCACCTGCCGGAACCTGGAGAACAACCTCTTGTCGTCCTCACCCGCGCCGTCCCAGGAGAACACCACGAACTGCGGCGGCGTGGCCCCGGGCGCGAGCTTCTCCGGCTTGAGCCGACCCGGCTGCTCCCCGGTGTTCGACGTGGAACCATCGCCGATCAGGGTCACCGGCGCCTGGCCGGCGGCCGCCGGTCCCTGCGGGGCCCTGGCCGGCGCCGCGGCCTGCTGCTTGGGGTCGGCGTCGTGCCCTCGGGCGAAGACGACGAAGCCGAGGGCGGCGACCACCGCCACCACCAGGACGATTGCGGCCACGCCGCGGGATGATCGCACGAATGCCCCAAGTGATTGGAAATGTAGAGAAATCCACAGCAGGCTAGGTCGCCCACCGACCCGGTTGGCACCGCGCCGAGCCGCGCGGAGGATCATGATCACCGCATGGGATGAACGGATACGGCCACTCGGCGGCGGGGTGACCGGGCTCATGGCCCGGTCGAGGTGTCCACGCGCACCGAACGGGCTATGGATAGCCCGGCCGGCGTTCGCGGCCGGGCAAGGGACGGCCGATCTCGAAGGGGCATCGATGCGCGAGACGCTTCGGGACGCCAAGCACACCCTGCTGCCGCC
Organism: Embleya sp. AB8; assembly: GCF_049739465.1. Lineage (NCBI taxonomy): Bacteria > Bacillati > Actinomycetota > Actinomycetes > Kitasatosporales > Streptomycetaceae > Embleya > Embleya sp. AB8. Next base: position 17,387 of record NZ_JBMHHY010000028.1, on the reverse strand, counting down.
GCGCGACGACCCGCACGGCCCGCTCCCGCCGCTGCTGATCGTGCTCACCGTGGTGACCGGCCTGGTCGACGCGCTGAGCTACCTCGAACTCGGGCGGGTGTTCGTCGCGAACATGACCGGCAACGTGGTCTTCACCGGCTTCGCGCTGGCCGGCGCCCCAGGTCTGTCGGTCGCCGCCTCGGTCGCCGCGCTGGCCGCGTTCCTGGTCGGCGCCGCCGCCGGCGGCCGATTCGGCACGGTGTTCGGCGACCGGCGGCTGCGCCTGTTGTGGATCGGCTGCGCCCTCCAGGCCGTGCTGCTCGCCGCCGCGCTGATCGTCGCCGCGGCGGTGAGCGGCCTGGGCACCGGCGAGCGATACACGCTGATCCTGCTCCTGGGCCTGGCCATGGGACTACAGAACGCGGTGGCCCGGCGGCTGGCCGTACCGGACCTGACCACCACCGTGTTGTCCCAGACGCTCACCGGCCTGGCCGCCGACATCCGCAGGTTCGGCGGCAGCGGCGCGCGGGCGGGCCGCCGGCTGCTCTCCGCGCTCGCGATGGCGCTCGGCGCGTTCACCGGCGCGATGTTGGTGTTGCGCGTACACGTACTGATCGCCTTCGCCGCGCCGTTGGCCCTGCTGATCGCCACGGCCGCGGTCGGCTACACACTCGACCGACGGGCCCGGCGGATCGAGGCCGGCGCCGGCCTCGCCGCGCCGGACCAGGAAAGTGGTTGAGTTCGCGCCGACCCCGGGGTTAGCCTGACGGGGTCACATTGTCGTCCGTCTGGATGGTCCGTTGCGCAACTGAGGTCAGGACATCGCGCCGCTGGAGCCCCCTGTGTGCTCGCGGTCGCCTTTCCGCCTCGGTGTGGCTGTGACCTCGATGTGGCCGTCCCGGACGATTCCTCGTTTCCGGTGCCAGTGTTTCGGCCCCTTCCGATCCCGCCGCGCGGTGTCCCACGCGATCCGTTCACCACGCGTCCCGGGAGTCACCTCATGTCCATTCCGACCGCACCCACGATCGTCTGCTCCGCGCTGTCCTTCGCCTGGCCGGACGGAACCCCCGTCTGCGCCGATCTCGATCTGGCCATCGGCAGCGGCCGAACCGGCCTGATCGGGGTCAACGGCGCGGGCAAATCCACCCTGCTCAAACTGATCGCCGGCGTCCTGCGGCCCACCGGCGGCACCGTCACCGTCGGCAGCGACCTCGGCTATCTGCCGCAGCACCTCCCACTCGACGCGGCCCGCCGCGTCGACGACGTGCTCGGCATCGCCGACACCCGTGCGGCGTTGTTGGCCATCGAGGCAGGCGACGCCGACGTACGGCACTTCGACGCGGTCGGCGACGACTGGGACGTCGAGGAGCGGGCCCGCGCCGAACTCGACCGGCTCGGGCTGCCGCACGTCGACCTCGACCGCCCGGTGGGCACGCTGTCCGGCGGCGAGTCGATCCTGCTCGGGCTGGCCGCGTTGTTGCTTCGCCGACCCGAGGTACTGCTCCTGGACGAGCCGACCAACAACCTCGACGAGTCCGCGCGCGAGCGGCTCTACGACGCGGTACGCACATATCCGGGCGTCCTGGTCGTGGTCAGCCACGACCGCGTCCTGCTCGATCTGGTGGACCGGATCGTGGAGTTGCTCCCCGACCGGGCGCGCAGCTACGGCGGCAATCTGAGCGCCTACCTGGAACTGCTCGACCAGGAACGGGCCACCGCGGACCGCCTGGTGCGCACCGCGCAGACCGAGTTGCGCAGGCAGAAACGGGAGTTGGCCGAGGCGCAGGTCAAGTTGGCCCGCCGGGCGCGGACCGGGCGCAAGGCCCAATTGGAGGCGGGCCTGCCCAAGATCGTCGCGGGCAAGCTCAAGCGGGCCGCCGAGGTCTCCGCCGGCAAGCTCAAGGGCACCCACGAGGGTCGCCTGGACGACGCCCGGGCCCGGCTGTCCGAGGCCCGGGACGCGGTACGCGAAGACCAGGAGATCCGGATCGAGTTGCCCGAGACCGAGGTGCCGGCCGGCCGCACCGTGTTGGTCGCCGAGGGGCTGAACACGTCGAGCGGACTGTTCGGCCCGACCGGCCTGGACCTGATCGTGCGCGGCCCGGAACGAATCGCGCTGGTCGGCGACAACGGCTCCGGCAAGACCACGCTGTTGCGCCTGCTCACCGGTGCGGAGCAAGCCGCCGAGGGCACGGTCCGGCTCGGCGTCGACGGCGTGCGCCTGCTGCCCCAGCGGCTGGACGTACTCGACGAGGACGCGACCGTGTTCGCCAACGTGCGCCGGTTCGCGCCGTCGGCCTCGGACGCGGAACTGCGCGGGCGACTGGCCCGCTTCCTGTTCAAGGGCAACCGTCCGGAACAGGTGGTCGGCACCCTCTCCGGCGGCGAACGTTTCCGTGCGGTGCTGGCCGCGCTGTTGTCCGCCGAGCCGCCGCCGCACCTGCTGATCCTGGACGAGCCGACGAACAGTCTGGACCTGGCCTCGGTCCGTCGCCTCGAACAGGCGCTCGACGCCTATCGGGGGGCCCTGCTGGTGGTCAGCCACGACCGCCCGTTCCTGGCCGGGATCGGGATCACCCGCGAGCTGACGCTGCATCGCGGTACCGGGCTGACGCCGCCCGACCGGGCGGTGGAGGACGCCGACCCGATGCCGCGACACGGGTAACCGAACGCCCCCCGAGCACCGGCCGACCACCGCGGTCGGCCGGCGCTCGGGGGCCGAGGGCCAGCCCCGCTCAGCCCTCCTCGCGCGCCGTCTCCGCGGCGTTCCCGCGCCGGATCGTGCGTACGGCGCCGCCCGGCCGCCAGGTCCGGACCACGATCTCCTCGCCCTCGACGCCGATCCGACTCACCTCGGCGAGCTCGACCCGGAACAGATGGAACGGCGTCGGCGCGCCGGTCGCGCCGACGTAACGTGCCTTCAGTTCCTCGTCCACCTCCTCGATCGCCCGCCCGCTCACCCGCACGTCGCCGTGCGCCATCTGGGCGCCCTCCCCCGGATTGGCGAACAGCGAGAACCGCGGATCACGCAGCAGATCCCGCGCCTTGAGCGAGCCCGGCATCATCCCCAGCCACAGCTGCCCGAACCGGAAGTCCGCCTCCAGGCCGGTCAGCCGGGGCGAGCCATCCCGGCGCAGCGTGCCGAGCACGTGGTGTTTGTACATCCCGAACCGCTCGCGCACCGTCGCCGCGAACTCCGGCTCGGCCTTCTCGAACTCCGACCAACCTGTCATGCGCCCATCCTGCGGGCCGATCCCTGACAACCGCCGGCAGGGATTCCGGGTTAGTTTCGGGTCATGCGATCCGGTCGACTGGTGGCCCTGCTGCTGCATCTGCAAAACCGACGCGGTGGGGCGACCGCCGCCGAGTTGGCGAGCGAACTGGAGGTGTCGGTCCGTACCGTCTACCGCGACGTCGCCGCGCTCCAGGCGTCCGGTGTACCGCTGTGGACCGAGACCGGGCCGCACGGCGGGATCCGGCTGGTCGAGGGCTGGCGGACCCGGCTCGACGGGCTCACCGGCGACGAGGCGGCGGCCCTGTTCCTGTCCGGCGCGCCGCACGCGGCGGACGCGCTCGGCCTGGACACCGTCCTGGTGGCGGCGCAGACCAAGGTGCTGGCCACCCTGCCCGCCGATCTGCGCACCCGCGCGGGGCGGGTGCGGCAGCGGTTCCATCTGGACGCGCCGGGTTGGTTCCAGCGCGACGAGGGGGTGCCGCACCTGACCGAGATCGCCGGCGCGGTCTGGACCGGTCACCGGCTGGATCTGCGATACGCGCGCCGCGACCGGGAAGTGGCCCGTCGGCTCGATCCGCTCGGCCTCGTGCTCAAGGCGGGCGTGTGGTACCTGGTGGCCCGGCATCGCAGCGACATCCGCAGCTATCGGGTGTCCCGGGTGGTGGCCGCGAGCAGCCGACCGGATCGTTTCGACCGGCCGGACGGCTTCGACCTGGGCGCGTGGTGGGCGCACAGCAACGAGGACTTCGCCCGCTCGCTGATGCGGTTCGACTGCGTGGTCAGGGTGTCGCCGTCGGGACTGCGGGCGTTGCCCCGGGTGTTCGGTCCGGTGGTGGCACGCGACGCGCTGGACTCGGCCGGGCCGGCCGATCCGGCGGGGTGGGTCGAGCTGCGGGTGCGGACCGAGTCCGAGGAGGTCGCCGCCGGCCAGTTGTTGATGCTGGGCCCGGATCTGGAGGCGGTGGCGCCGCCGAGTCTGCGGGCCATGATGGCCGGGATCGGCGCGGCCATCGTGACCCGCCATCGGGGGCCGGCGGGTCCCTCCCAGGAGTGACGGCACCATCCCCGAGGCGTGCGGCGAAACCGAACGCGACATTTCGGGAATCGATGGGCAGATGTGGATCGTTGACCCGGTGGATCTCCACGGAGTGTGACGAGTGATCCACGCGTCCGTGATCTCTACCTCGCCGGTACGGGGCTCCCCTAGGGGGAAGGGTCGTTCGGCGTACCCGGGGTCCTCCCTGCGTAGGACGATCGGATCTGTCCTTGGAGACGATTCGGCCGGACCGGCCTCCCCATACGGTGATCGAGTGCACTGCAACCGCGGAGCGCGCCACCCTAATCACCTCACATGGGGGACAGACTCGTGACTACGGCCACGGCTGCCATGACCGACGCGGACTCCAGGGGCACGATCGCCGCCCGCGCGCAGCAGCTCACCAAGGCGTACGGCGAAGGCGAGACCCGAGTCGTCGCTCTCGACGCCGTGGACGTGCAGATCGGTCGTGGTCAGTTCACCGCGATCATGGGCCCGTCCGGCTCCGGCAAGTCCACGCTGATGCACTGCCTCGCCGGCCTCGACTCGGTCAGCAGCGGCAAGAGCTGGATCGGCGACACCGAGATCACGAGCCTGAAGGACAAGGCGCTCACCAAGCTCCGCCGGGACAACATCGGCTTCATCTTCCAGGCGTTCAACCTGCTCCCGACGCTGACCGCGTTGGAGAACATCACGCTGCCGATGGACATCGCGGGCCGCAAGCCGGACCGCGCCTGGCTGGACAACGTGATCGAGACGGTCGGTCTGCGCGACCGGCTCAAGCACCGCCCGAGCGAGCTGTCCGGTGGTCAGCAGCAGCGTGTCGCGTGCGCCCGCGCGCTGGCCAGCCGGCCGGAGATCATCTTCGGCGACGAGCCGACCGGCAACCTGGACTCGCGCTCCGGCGCCGAGGTGCTGGCCTTCCTGCGGCGCAGTGTCAACGAGCTCGGTCAGACCATCGTGATGGTCACCCACGACCCCAACGCGGCGTCCTACGCGGACCGGGTCCTGTTCCTGGCAGACGGTCGAATCGTCGACGAGATGCTGCGTCCCACGTCCGACGCCGTGCTGGAGCGCATGAAGCGCTTCGACGGCGCCCGGACCAGCTGAAGCAGGCGGAGAGTCCCCACACCATGTTGAAAGCCACGTTCCGCAGCTTCCTCGCCCACAAGGGGCGAATGGTGCTGTCCGCCCTGGCAGTGCTGCTGTCGGTCGCGTTCGTCTCCGGCACCCTGGTGTTCACCGACACGATCACCAAGACCTTCGACGACCTGTTCAAGTCCACCGCGTCGGACGTCTCGGTCGACCCGAAGTCCGACTTCGACAAGAACGACCTGGCCGCCACGGGCCAGACGCCCACACTGCAACGGTCGGTGATCGACAAGATCGCCAAGGTGGACGGCGTCAAGGAGGCGTACGCAGACGTCACCCTCCAGTCGATCACCGTGGTCGACAAGCACAACAAGTCGGTGGGCCCCACGTCCGGCGCGCCGACGATCGCCACCGCCTGGCACCCGACCGACCGCTCTCCGGTCAAGCTCAGCAGCGGCACCGAGCCCAAGGGTCCGGGCGAGGTGATCATCGACTCCGACACCGCGGACAAGAAGCACGTCAAGATCGGTGACGAGTTGCGGGTGATCGCACCCGGCAACAAGGAGTTCCAGGTCAAGGTCTCCGGGCTGATGAGCTTCATCACCACCAACCCCGGTGCGGCGCTCATCTCGTTCGACTCGGCGACCGCTTCGCAGCGGCTGCTCGGCGATCCGAACCTGATCACCTCGGTGTCGGTGTCCGCCGCGAAGGGCGTCAGCGACGACGAGCTCAAGAAGCGTGTGGTCCAGACGCTCAACGACCCGAAGAACTTCGAGGTCAAGACCGCCGCCGAGTCCGCCAAGGACTCCAGCGACTCGCTGAGCGGCTTCCTGAACGTGATGAAGTACGCGATGCTCGGCTTCGCCGGTGTCGCGGTGCTGGTCGGCATCTTCCTGATCTTCAACACCTTCTCGATGCTGGTCGCCCAGCGCACCCGTGAGCTGGGCCTGATGCGGGCGATCGGCGCAAGCCGGGCGGACGTCAACCGCTCGGTGCTGCTCGAAGCCGTCCTGCTCGGCCTGGTCGGCTCGACGCTGGGCCTGGCGGCCGGCCTCGGGCTTGCGGTCGGGCTCAAGGCGCTGATCAGCTCGGTCGGCGTCGACCTCAAGGGCACGTCCCTGGTGATCAAGGCGGCCACCCCGATCGTGGCCTACCTGGTCGGCGTGATCGTCACGGTGATCGCCGCCTACGTGCCGGCCCGTCGCGCGGGCCGGGTGGCCCCGATGGCGGCGCTGCGCGAGGCCGGTGCCCCGCCGCAGAAGTCGATCAAGACCCGTTCGATCATCGGCGCGGTGCTCTTCGGCCTCGGTGCGCTGGCGCTGGTCGCGGGGGCCACCGCGAGCAACGGCGGTCAGGGCGGCGGCTTCCTGGGCCTGGGTGTGCTGTTCACCCTGCTCGGCTTCATCGTGCTGGCGCCGCTCCTGGCCCGCACGGTGATCCCGGCCCTTGCCGGCTGGTACCCGAAGTTGTTCGGCTCGATGGGCCGGCTCAGCCGGGAGAACGCGCTGCGCAACCCGCGCCGTACCGGCGCCACCGCGGCGGCGATCATGATCGGCGTCGCGCTGGTCAGCGGCATGTCGGTGGCGGCCTCGTCGATGTCGGCCTCGTTCGACAAGCAGATCGACAAGTCCCTGGGCGCCGACTACACGATCCAGTCGCTGACCGGCACCTTCCCCGAGGGCGTCGTCACGGCGGCGAAGAAGGTCCCCGGGGTCGGCGAGGTGTCCACCCAGACGATGAGCAACGCCACGGTCACCGCGGACGGCAAGGCCAAGAAGGACTTCGTCGTGGGCGCGGACCCGGGCGTCGACAAGGGGTTCAAGACCACCTACCTCCAGGGCAGCGGCGACGCGGCGATGGCGGCGGGCAAGGCGGCCATCGGCGAGAACTACGCCAACGACCACCACCTCGGCCTCGGCGGCAAGATCGAACTCGCCTTCCCCAACGGCGCGAAGACCACGGTCGAGGTCGGCGCGATCCGCAAGAAGGAAAAGGGCGCGATCGGCTTCGGCGAAACGCTCATGATCCCCAACACGATCATGAAGAAGTTCGTCCCGGACGTGCAGTACCAGATCATGACGATCAACGCGGCCTCCGGTCAGGACGCGACCAAGGTCGGCGACGCGCTCAAGACGGCGCTCGAACCCTTCCCACAGGTCAAGGCCCGTGACCAGAGCGACTACAAGGCCCTGATCAGCGGGAGCATCGACACGTTCCTCTACCTGATCTACGGTCTGCTCGGCCTGGCGATCATCATCTCGATCCTGGGCGTGATCAACACGCTGGCGCTGTCCGTGGTCGAACGCACCAGGGAGATCGGCCTGATGCGGGCGATCGGCGCCTCGCGCCGGCAGATCCGCCGGATGATCCGCCTGGAGTCGATGGTGATCGCGGTCTTCGGCGCCCTGGTCGGGCTCGCGCTCGGCATGTCGTGGGGCATCGGCGCCCAGCGCCTGCTCGCCAAGCAGGGTCTGGACGTGCTCGCGGTCCCGTGGGGCACGGTGATCGGCATCGTGGTCGCGGCGGCACTGGTCGGCCTGCTGGCCGCGGTGATGCCGGCCTTCCGGGCGGCGCGGATGAACGTGTTGCGCGCCATCGCAACGGACTGACCCGTCGCGGTCGTTCCACCACAAAGCAGCCGGCTCCCCATCCTCCCCCCTTGGGGAGCCGGTGACCGAAAGGCCCCCCGGCCCAGCCTTGCGCAGGCGGCCGGGGGGCCTTTTCGCGTCTGCCTTCGACCTCCCGTCGTCCTCCCGTCGTACTCCCGGCGCCTGCGGTTCGCGGCCGTTCGCGGCCGTTCGCGGCCGGCGCCCCGGGCGTGCGGCAGGGAAACACGGGGGCGGAGTTCGGGTAAGGGACCCGCTCGGATCGGCAAGAGGTGCGCCAAGAGCGCGTCAACGGGCGGGTCGTTCCGGAGGGTTCGGGGTCAGGCTGGGGGCGGTCGAAAGGGGGCCGCCATGTTCGCCGTGATTCGTCGGGTCACCGGAATCCGCCACACCGCCTCGATCCGCCGGGCCACCGGGCTCGGTGGACGTGGTGGACGAGGTGCGCGCAGTGCCGAGGACGGGCCGCAGGTCGTGGTGGTGCCGATCGTGCGGATGGACGCCGCCGCGCTCGCCGCGCTCGGTGCCGCTCGGGCGATGGGCGGCCGGGCGATCGCGGTACATGTCACCCACACCGGCGAACGGGCCGCCCGGGAGGCGCTGATCGCCGCGTGGGACGCGTCCGGCGTGGACGCGCCGCTGAGCGTGGTCCACGACGAGCGGGGCCGGCTCGTCGAGGCGCTCGCCACGTTCGTCCGGGGGCTGCCGGAGCGGCGGGTGGCCGTACTGCTCCCGGCCGACGCCGATCCGGCCCGCGCCCGCTCCCGGCGGCACGACGTGCTGGTGGACGCGCTGCGCGCGGAGGGCTGCGCGACCCTGGTGCGCCGCGCCGCCGCCATCCCCGCGCCGCTGGTCACCGCCGCCTGACGCAGGCTCAGACCGAAGTCGGCACCCGCTCGGCGGCGGCCACGCACGGCTGGTCGCGCACCATCGCGAGCGCCGCCGCGACGGCCGCCGCCCCGGCACAGGCCGCCGCGACGCCGAACGCGACCGCGTACCCGTGCGCGAGCCGGCCCGGGGTCGGGTGCGCGCCGCTCACCTGGGCCGAGATCGTGCTCAGCACCGCGAGCCCGACCGCACCGCTCACCTGCCGCGTGGTGTTGAGCACGCCCGACGCGAGCCCGGCCCGCTCCCTCGGCACACCGGTCGTGGCGGACTGGGCGATCGGCGTGAAACAGGCCCCGATGCCGAGCCCGAACAACGCCGCCGGCAGCCCCACCGTCGTCACGTACGCGCCGTGTTCGCCCAACCCCAGGGCCAACCACAGGAAGCCCGCCGCGGCGAGCGCCGCGCCGGCCACGGTGATCCGCCGGGTGCCGTGCGCGGCCATCAGCGCGCCCGCCCCACGCGCCCCGAGCATCAGCGTGCAGGCGACCGGTACGAAGGCAAGGCCCGCCTGGAGCGGCGAATAGTCGTGGACACCCTGGAGATACAGCGACAGCAGCACCGGGCTGGCGAAGAAGCCGAGGCCCATCAGGAACATCACGATATTGGCCCCGGACACCGACCGGGCCCGGAAGATGCCCAGCGGCACCAGCGGATCGCGGGCCCAACGCCCCTGGTGTATCAGGAAGATCGCGAACAACACGAGCCCACCCGCGAGCGGTCCCCAGACCGCCGGCGCGCTCCACCCCTTCGGTACGGACTCCATCGTCCCGTAGACCGCCGACGTCAGTCCGCAGGTCGCGAGCAGCGCGCCGAACACGTCGATCCGCCCACGCCGCGCGGCCCGCGCCGAGGCCGGCAACACCCGCCACGCGACCACCAGGGCGAGCACCCCCAGCGGCACGTTGACCAGGAACACCCAACGCCAGTTCAGGAAATCGGTGAGCACCCCGCCCAGCACGGTGCCCGCGCCGCCGCCGACCGCGCCGACCATGCTCCAGATCATCAGCGCCCGGGTCCGCCTCGGCCCGTCCGGGAACGTGTGCTGGAGCAGGGTCAGCGTGGTCGGCATCAACAACGCGCCGCCCAGGCCCTGCGCGGCCCGCGCGGCGAGCAGCGTCGCGGGGTGGTCGGCGAGCCCGCAGGCGAGGCTGGCGACGGTGAACAGAGCCAGACCCGCGAGCATCATCCGGCGGGTGCCGAAGAAGTCCGCGCAGCGCCCGCCGATCAGCAGGAAGCCGGAGAAGGCCAGCGTGTACGCGTTCACCACCCACGGCAGCGCACTGCCGGCGAAGTCCAGGTCGTCCCGGATGTCGGGGAGCGCGACGGCCACGATCGTGGCGTCGAGGACCACGATGAACAGGGCGAGGCAGGACAGGCCGAGCAGGACCCGTTCGGGCGGCGTACGCATGGTGCTCCTTCGTCTTCGTCGGAAGAGTGGCCGGTGGTCGGCCGATCCCGACCGAGATTAGGCTTCCCTAACTTATTTGTGAAGCCATTTCACTAAAGCTTGAAGGTAGGCCCGCCGGCTACGCTTGGGCCCATGTCAGAGGCCCCGCGACCCGCGCTCCGCACACCCCGGCTCGGTCGGCCGGCCCGGCTGGACCCCGATCGCATCGTGGCCGCCGCGCTGACCATGGACCTCGACACGCTGACCATGCAGGCGCTCGCCGAACGCCTGGGCGTGGCCACGTCGGCGCTCTACCGGTGGGTGGACGGCCGCGAGGGGCTGCTCGATCTGGTCAGCCGCCGGATGGCGGAGCGGATCACCCCGGCCGCGCCGCCGACCGCCGAGACCTGGCGCGAGTGGCTGCTCGACCTGGCCCGGTCCGTACATCGCGAGTTCCGCGCGATCCCGGGCTTCGCCACTCGGATGCTCACCGGCCCGCACCGGGACGCGGGCCATCTGCCGATCGAGGAGGGCGCGGTCGCCGCGTTCGTCCTCGGCGGCGCGGATCGCGAGCACGCGCAGCAGTACTGGTACGTGTTCGCCGCCGCGCTGCTCGGCTGGACCTCGATCGAGGAGGGCGGCCGGTTCCCGGTCGATCCGCCGATGGACTTCGACGTACTGCTCGATGTGCTGATGCGCGGCTACCTGGCAGAACCACCTGAGGGGCCGCATCGGCCGCCGACGGTTTAGGCTGCCGGGGCGTTGTGCCCATCCACCGGAGGCCGAAGTGACCGAAAGCAGAGCAGGCGGACCGCCCGCGCGGCGTGGCCCCGGCGAGTTGGAATCCGAGATCCTGTCGCTGCTGTGGACCTCGCCGACCGCGATGGGCGCGGGCTCGGTCCAGGAGCAACTGTCCGGCGAACTCGCGTACACCACGGTGGTGACGATCCTGTCCCGCCTGCACGACAAGGGTGTGCTCCAGCGCACCAGGATGGGCCGGTCGTACGTGTACGCGCCGGTCTACGACGAGGCGGGGTTGGCCGCGCGGCGGATGCGGCAGGTGCTGGACAAGGAGGGGGACCGGCAGGCCGTACTCGCCCGGTTCGTCTCCGACCTGTCCACCGACGACGAGGCGTTGTTGCGCCGACTGCTGGAAGAGGGCGGGTCGTAGTCGGGTGCGCTGGATCGTCTATCTGCCGCTGCTGCTGCCGATCACCGCGGTGCCGGTGGCCCGGCTCGCGGCGGACCACCTGGCGCCGCGCCGGGTGGTGTGCCTGCTGACCGCGCTGACCTCGGTCCTGGCGTTGTGCGCGAGCACGAGCCTGGGCCTGCTCACCGTGGTGGGTACGGCCCAACTGCCCGGCGTACCACTGCCGGACCACTGGTCGGACGCGCAGGTGCGGGCCTCGATCCCGAACGTACAGGTGATCGGCTCACTGGCGAGCGTGGCGCTGACCGCGGCGCTGGTCTGCGTGGCGGTGCTGCTGTATCGCCGGCGGCGGGCGCTGGCCGTGTTGCGCGCGGGGGTCGGGGCGGCGGGCGCCACCGAGTTGACGGTGCTGCCGGTGGGACCGCCGACCGCATTCGCGCTGCCGGGGCGGCGACCTCGGATCGTGGTCTCGGCGTCGATGCTGGCGCGCCTGGACGCCGACGAACGACGCGCGCTGCTCGCGCACGAGCGGGCGCATCTGACAGGGCGTCACGACCGGGTGTTGCTGGTGGCGACGCTGGCGATGTGCGCCCATCCGCTGCTGCGGCCGATGCGGACGGCGATCGAGTACGCGTTGGAGCGCTGCGCGGACGAAGCCGCCGCACGGGTGGTGGGCGATCGCCGGGTGGTGGCCCGCGCGGTCGGCAAGGCGGCCCTGGCCGGCACCGCCGCCCCGCCGGGCGCGATGGCCGCCACCGGCGGCCCGGTCCCACGCCGGGTCGCCGCACTCCTGGCCCCGACCCCCGCCGACCGCTGGCCCACCCCGTGGAGCCCCCCGGGCGCCGCCACCCTGATCGCCCTGACCGGCGCGGCCCTGTCCACGTGGGCCGCCTGGGACGCGGCCATCGACCTACACGCAATCCTGCGCACGGCGGACCACATGTTGTGAACCGCCCGGACCCGACCGCCGGTCAGTAGAGCGGAAAGTCCGCCGTCGTGATCGAGAAGTCGAAGCCCGGGAGGGGAACGTCCTGGCCGAAGGCGAAGGCCGCGCGTGCCGTGTATCGGCCGCCTTTCGGCTCGGAGTTCACCGCGATCGTGCCCTGGCGCGGGTCGACGATCAGGTAGACCGGGATGCCCATGCGCGGATAGTCACGCAGCTTGGCCTCCCAGTCGTTCTCGGGATTCGATCGCGATACGACCTCGGCGGCCAGGCGCAGGTCGGCGGCGGGAACGTGGTTCTCGACGGTGAGGAGATCGTCCTCGGGGAAGATGCAGACGTCGGGGTTGCGCCTTATCAGGTTCGTGTCGTCCAGCACGTCGATCCCACCGTGCACGGCCATCCCGGCCCACTCGGCCCGCCCGGCGATACCTTGCTCGATGCGCATCCGGAGCCGGCGCACGATGAACTCGTGGATTCCGGAGGGACCGGTCATCATCACGAGCGTGCCGTCGCTGATCTCGATCTTGTAGTTGGACGGCGTCCGCACACTATTGGCGATGGCAGTCAGCCGGTCGAACTCCTCGCGGTCCATATTTCCCATGGTATGTCGCAAGCCTCGGGTTCCCTGCACACTCCTCGTCGGCGCGTGACGCCGGATCGGATTAGTCGGTGGCCGGGTTCGGGCCGATACGACCGGCCCGCGTGGGCGGTAGCGTTTCCGGGTGAGTACTTCCGGCGTGAGCAGTGCGATCGAGCCCTGGCCGCGGACCGCTGTCGAGGCGTTGGCCGTGCAGGATCGGTTGCGGGGTCTGGTGGATGTGGTCGGGCCGGGGCCGGCGCCGGCGGAGGTGCGGCGGGTGGCCGGGTTGGATGTGGCGTACGCCGAGGACTCGGACGAACTGGCCGCCGCCGTGGTGGTGTTGGACGCGCGTACGCATGCCGTGCTGGCCCGGTCGGTGGTGTCCGGGGTGGCCGGCTTTCCGTATGTGCCGGGACTGTTCGCGTTCCGGGAGATTCCGGCGTTGTTGGCCGCGCTCGAACGGCTCGACGTCGTACCGGACTTGCTGGTGTGCGACGGCCAGGGGCTGGCACATCCGCGGCGGTTCGGGCTGGCCTGCCATCTCGGCGTGCTGACCGGGTTGCCGGCCATCGGGGTCGGCAAGACGCCGTTCGTGGGGACGTACGAGGCGCCGGGCGAGACGCGCGGCGCCGGCACCGACCTCGTGCACGAAGGGGACGTGGTCGGGCGCGCGCTGCGTACCCGGGACGGAGTCAAGCCGGTGTTCGTCTCCATCGGCCACGGCGTCGACCTCGACACGGCCTGCGCCCACGTCCTGGCGCTGACCCCGCGCTATCGCCTCCCGGAGACCACGCGCGCGGCCGACCAGGCTTGCCGCCAGGCGCTGAAAGCGCGTCAGGAGGAGAGGGCGGCCGAGTGATCGGCTGATCGGCGGCGGCCGGGGTCGTTCCGGCCGGCCCCCCGGGGGGTGGGCCTCGGTCAGGCCGCCGTCCGGACTCGGGTGCGGCGTACCGCCCGGGTGCTCACCCGGCCCGCCCGGATCGTGACTCGGTCGCCGGGACGGGTGCGGAGGGCCTCGGCCAGGGACGGCGCACGTACCGCGAGCAGGTCGGCGGGCGCGCCCGGGGCCAAGCCGCCCGGCTCCAGGCCGAGCACGTCCCGCGCGTGGCCGGCTACCGTGGCCCAGGCCGACCCGGGCGGGAGGCCGGTGGCCGCGGCGGTGGCCAGTGGATCGGCGCGGCCCATCGGGTGCCCGGCGTCGCGCAGATGGTCGCCGCCGGCCGCGACGGTGACCCCCGCCGCGAGCAGTTCGCGAATCGGCAGCCCACAGCCGCGATCCGAGGGCAGCGCGACCACCCGCAGGCCGGCCGCGGCGATCGTCTCGGCCACCCGACTCAGCGCGGCCGGCGCGAGCCGGTTCAGGCCGGTCAGGTGGCTCGCGGTCACGGGCCGGTCGAAGCCGGACGCGCGCAGCAGCCGGGCCAGGTCGCCGACCGCGAGCAGGCGTGGGTCGAAGCCGTCGTCCAGGTGCAGATCCAGTCCGACCTCGGCACGATCGGCGAGCCGCAACAGTCGGCGGATCTCCTGCCGGCAGTCCGCCGCGCCGCCGGGCCGCCCGCCGAGCACCCGGGCGCCGGCGCTCACCGCGTCCACGATGGTGCGCTCGGGTGTGCCCGGCACCGGCACGGCGACGATCTGGACATCCAGTACGCGCCGGAACTCGGCGCCCAGTTCGGCCAGCACCTCCACCGCGCGCAGCGGCGTACGACCGCCGACGTCGAGTTGGGTCCGGACCGCCGTCACCCCACGCACGGCCAGCGCGCGCAACATCTCGCGCGAGCGCCGCCGCAGGTCGCCGGGGTGGTACCGAACCGGCCCTACCCGCCACGACCGCCACGCATCGTCCCGGCCGCCCGAAACCGAGCCCACCGGCTGCCGCCGCAACGCACGATCGAGGTGCACGTGCGGTTCGGCGGGCGCGGGCAACAGCAGATAGCCGGCCAAGTCCAGCCCGGCCGACGGCCGTTGAATCCGGCGACCCGGCGCCCGCAACACCCCGATCCGCCCGTCGCACAACACCACGTCCCGAACCCGACCATCCGCCAGCGTCGCGCCGAACAACGTCACCATGTCGCCCATCCCCACCCCCGGAAACCCGCCCCACCCCACCGGCCTCGCCCACGGCACTCCCCCAGACCACCCACGCACCCGCACCCGCACCCGCACCCCACTGTCCCGCGCCCTTGTTGCGCCAGCATTACCCCAGGGTTAACCCCCACCGGCCGCCGCCTCGGCAAGGGCACGCGCGGCACCCGACGAGAGCCGGAGGCGATCAGGCTCGGGTTCGGATGCCAAGGTCACGCCACATCCTGCGAACCGGGTTGTTCCCGCCGGGCACGGTCCGCGAGCATCGCGTCCAGTTGCTCGGCTGTGACGCCGCCTCCGGCCTCGAATTCGGTTTTCGCTTCGGCAAGTTCTTCCAGTGCGCCGCTCTCACGCAGCACTGCGAGGGTCTCCTCCAATGACGCGATGCGGTCTTCCAGAGCCTCCAACTCGCCGAGCGAGACCATGACCACCGCGCCTCTGCCGTTTCGGGTCACGGCGACACGACGACCACTGCTTTCGACATAGGTGATCAGCTCGGAGAAGCGACTGCGAACCTCTGCCACGGGCAGAATTATGGGCATGCTCATGTACATAGTTTAGATCTCCACATGCTTGATGTCACCCTGCGTCACCCGATTGGCGGTGTCGCCGGAGGTGCCCCGCGCACTGGGGCCGGCTCCCCTGTCCAGGGCAGCGGTGCGGTGGCCGTGGGTCGGATGTCGGCGAGTGGTTGACCCGGGTGTGTGGCTGCGGTCAGAATCCGGGCGTGGGGATCGTGGGGAGTGCGCGGATGGCCGGCGTCGGCGGTCATGTTGTCGCGTGCGTGATTCGTCGGCATCGGATCACCCATTTGCCGGTGCCGCCCGGTACGCGCTGTCGGTAGGGCGTACGCCGGCTCCGGTTCGTCGTGCTTCGGCCTGTTGTGTCGGCCGGCTCCGGCGATCCGTCGTGTTGCTTGACCGTCCGGGTATTTCGACGGTCGGGGGCCGTGTGTGCGCCCGCTTCGGATGACGTTCTCGCCCGCATCTGAAGGTCGAAGGGACATCGGACAGTCATGACTGCAACCACCATCGCGGTATCGCCGGTCGCCACCCGAATCGGGGCCGTGGTCGAGGGAGTTCGCCTCGGCGGCGATCTCGACACGATCACCGTGGACACCATTCGGGGTGCGCTGCACCGGCACAAGGTGATCTTCTTTCGCGGCCAGGACCACCTGGACGACGCGGGCCACATCGCCTTCGGGCAGCTGCTCGGCGAGCCGATCGGGCATCCGACGGCGTCCGCCGAGGGCGAGCTGATCGTGCCGATCGACAGCGACCACGGGGTGGTCGCCGACCGCTGGCATACGGACGTGACGTTCGTGCCGGCGTATCCCCTCGCGTCGATCCTGCGTGCGGTGAAGCTGCCGGACGTGGGCGGCGACACGTTGTGGGCCAATACGGCGACTGCGTACGAGGGATTGCCCGACGAGTTGAAGGCGTTCGCCGGCTCGTTGCGGGCGGTGCACAGCAATCGCCACGACTACGCGGCGGCCGATCCGGACGGGTTCTCCGAGGCGCAGCTGGAGTATCGGGAGGTCTTCGAGTCGACCGTGTACGAGACCGAGCACCCGGTCGTTCGGATACACCCGGTCACCGGCGAACGCACCTTGTTGCTGGGCGCGTTCGTCCGGCGGCTGGTCGGGTTCGACGCGGCGGATTCGGCGGCGCTGATCGCGCTGCTGCAAAGTCACGTGACCCGGGTGGAGAACACCGTGCGGTGGCAGTGGCGGGCGGGTGACGTGGCGATCTGGGACAACCGGGCGACGCAACACCGGGTGATCCGCGACTTCGTCGAGACGCGGCGGCTGTTGCATCGGGTGACGATCGACGGGGACGTCCCGGTGGGCGTCGACGGTCGCCGGAGCCGGGGGTTCGCGCCGGTGCCGTAGGCGGGGCCGGGCGAGGTGGCCTCATTCGCCGGCCGGGCTGAAGTTGGTTGCTCGGCCGGCGAATCGGCGATTCGGCGCAGCGGGTCCGTGCCGGGCTTGGCGTGCCCGCGACTTGGCCCCCCGTCCGCTCGCCGTCCTCAAACGCCGGACGGGCTGGGAACCCGGCCTCCGGCCGAGGCGGCCTCAAACGCCGGCCGGGCTGAAATTGGTCGCCCGACCGGCGTTTCGGCCCACCCTGCGGACAACTCGGCGCACCGGGCCCACCTCAACCACCGCCCCGGCCGGGACACCGGCCCCCGGACGAGGTCGCCTCAACCGCCGCCCGGCTGAAGTTGGTCGCTCAGCCCGCGTTTCAGCCCGCCCTACGGAAAGCTCCGCGCACCAGGCCCACCTCAAACGCTGGCCCGGCCGGGAACCCGGCCCCCGGCCGAGGCGGCCTCAAACGCCGGCCGGGCTGAAATTGGTCGCCCGACCGGCGTTTCGGCCCACCCTGCGGACAACTCGGCGCACCGGGCCCA
>NZ_JBMHHY010000027.1:0-158143 GCF_049739465.1 Embleya sp. AB8 | reverse complement strand
CAGCAGCCTCGGCTACCGCACGCCCGTCGAATACGAAGCCACACTCGCGGCCTGACCACCACAACGACGGTGTCCGTCAAAGCGGAGCAAGCTCAAACACCGTGCCGTTCGCCTCCGACGATCCATGCAGAGTTCTCCGGACGACAACCAGGATTAACCACGGATCGCCGTCTCGTCGAAGGTCCCTCGACGGGACGGCATCTCAATGAGAAAGCTCGGTCGGCCCGACAGCGTCTTGCCATGCCCTCGTCTGGGTGACTCGGCGCAATCCTTGAATTGTGCGGTTGCCTGACGGTGCTCTGCGACCTCTCTGCAAGGTCCGCGAGGAAGTGGCCTGCCGAGGTGTCAGCTGCACAAAGTGAGCCACTGGCCTTCCCTGACGCCGTTGAGCCGACAGGTGCCGACGGAGAATGCACGCGCGGTGGGCACCGGGGTTTTCCTCCAACCATCCTCGCGTAGAAACTGCGCTGTGCGAGGAGAGGTTTTCGGTGCCGTTCCTACCGAAGTCGTCGTCGGCCCCATCTTCGGGAGAACTGTCTGTTGAAGTCGGCGATGACACGGTCGTCCACCGTCAGCGTGAGGCGCAGTACCAAATCCAATCGCCGCCCCGCAGCGACTGCGTCCGGCAATCCGTCCATTGTCGCTGCGGCCTGGTCGAAGAACGCGCGCATCTCCTTGGCTGGTTGGCCAACGACGGATGCGGCCAGTTGTGCTGCGTGCTTCATGGAGATCGGGTACACGGCGCCACGAATGTCGGCGGACCAATCAAGTAGCTCCTCGTAACACGAGACGAGCCGCTCGGCCAAGTGAACAATGGCGTCCGAGTCACCGGCAACCCCTGGGGCACCGAAAGCTCGCTCCTGCGCATCGGGGGAAAGGATGATCATGACGGTTTGCGAGACCTGCAACAAATCTGTCAGCCGACCTCGGAGTTCGTGCTCGACGTCGTGCTCCTGGACGCGGCGTCCGTTCGGGCGGGCGTATCCAAGTACGTAGTCACGCCACTTTGGCTCGAGGCGATGCTTGCCTTGGACGAGGGCACCGGCGAACAGGAGGTACTCCCAACCAACTGGCGCGCATGTGACGAGGGCTTGATTCTCGGCTTCGGACGTCGGGACTGCCTGGAACCCGCCAATCCCCTCTGGTGGACGAGCCTGGGCATCGATTCGGTTGTAGATGCGGTCAAGCCGCTCCAGGACGTCGTTGGTAAGCAGACTTGGGAACAGTTCTCGGACAGGGCGGTGCCGCTGCAGCGCTTCGGCGAAGTAGTCGGGGCCTCGCCAACTGACATCGATGCCGACCGATCGGCCCATCTGCACTGCCTTGGCCCCAAGTCCCTCCGGGATAGGGTAGTTGGAGAGGAAGGTCCAGGCTTGGACTGCCCAGTCGCCACTTTGAGCCAGCACGATTGCCTTACGGAGATCACCGAGCATCTTCGCCTGGATCTCGGCGTCGATGAGACGCTTCTGCGGTCGCTTGAAGCAGTGGATGGCAAACATCCGTTGCTCGGATTTGAGGTAGCCGTCATTCCCTCGGTCGGAGCGATCATCGTCGATCGGCAGGAAGTCCGCTCCGTGCTCGGCGCGCAGGACCGCGTTGCACAGGCGGGTGAATTCCTGTGGCACGGTCACGAGTTCGATCTGCGCTTGAAGGTTCACCCGGACAGATTACGGGCCACCTACGACGTCGGGTTGTTCACTTGGCGCGAGCACCCTCCTGCAGTCGGGTATCGACACAGGCGATCGCGCACCCGACTGGCAACCCGCTGCCGGGCCCTTCGCGCGCGCATCGAGTACCGCCGGTTGTCCGCGTGTCCCGCTCCGCAGGCGACTCGCCCCTGCCGCAGATCGATCCAAGCACTGCGGTACCCGTCGCAGACACAGCGGAGCAAGAAGCGCGCCGCAACGACATCGCCGGCGGCTTCAACCAGTTCCAGGAACGGAACGAAGCCTGTTGGAGGGGTCATGGGCGACTCGGGGGCATCCAATGGCTGCGGCGGACCTCGTGAGCCTGTGGAAAGAAGAGGGACGAGCGGCCGATGCCGAAGACTTCGCGCGAGCGGCGGCCGACCAGAGGGCAGTTCACGCCCTACGACTGTTGAACTACGAGCGGCTCCCTGAACACAACCTGCCAACGATGGTCACGTACGGCTTGGAACCGGACGGCAGCGCCTCGGACCCTTGGTGACTCGCGAATACGCCGGGTCTACTTCACGTCCCTGGCCCCGCCTTCAGGACACGCCGCTCCAGGTCGTTGAGGACAGCGTGGGCCGGTGTCCAGCACATCTTCACTGTGTCCTCGTCGGGAGTAAGGCCGTAACTGATCTGGGCACGCGGATGAACGAAGTTGCGATAGGTCCGGACGATGGACATCAGTTCCGTTGCGTCGACGTCCACGTAGCCGCGTTCCTGACCCGTATCCAGTAGATAGCTCAAGGACACCCGCGTGTCCGCCATCGGTTTGCCGTTCTGATGGAACTGCTCGGCGAAGTCTTCCTCGTGTTGCCTGAGCACGGCAAAGAGTAGACCTTCCACAAAGCTACCGATCCCGATCACCGCATAAAGAGGGGCACCGTATTCCATGCACACTTCCGCCTGTCGCGCGCGTTCGGTCAGTACGTCGACCACCTGGGGGTCTGCGATCAGGCGAGGCAACCGCTCGGCAAGCTTTTCCGGCATGTGGGTGTACACCGTTGTATTGAGGGCCAGCGGACCGAGTACGGGAAACCCGGAGACGTAAGTCACCGCGAGCTGCTCGGACTTGAGCACAGTGTCGTTGAGCCATGTGCGGACGGCATTGGCCGTACTCATGCCGTCGTCATACTCGCGTGCATCGCAAAGACGACATACGAGTCTCCGCACGTCGTCGCTGTTGCTGTCGCGCCGGTTCATCTCCCGGAGAAGCCATGAAACCCGCCATGATCCGTCGTAGGGCGGCACGGGATCCCAACCGCTGTGCTCCAAGAGCCGTTCGAGTTCCCATCCGCTGCGATTGTAGGGGCCGTCGATGTCAACAATGAATTCTGCAAGCCGTTCGAGCGTTCGAGGATCCAGCTGCGACATTGCTCATTCCCAATGCTCGTTGGAATTCCGGGCGGTATCGTAGGCGTCAGTCAGCCTTTGATCGATGCGTCTCCCCCGTCGACTGAGTCCGAGTTCACGCATGGCTTCCCTGACGCGATACTCGCCATCGCGTGGCAGGCCATCTGTCATCAGCCAACACATCAAAGCGACGAGCTCTTGTTCGGGGTAGTCCTCGATTGAGGCCCGAGGTGCAATCGACGGCCGCGGAAGTCGGACGTTTCTGGTGGCTGCATCCGCCCCGAACGCCGGAACGTCACGGGCCCTGGGCGAGGAGGCCGTCATCGGCTCCGCTGCGTCGAAGGCTTGGACGGCGCGTTCCCAGGCGGCGACGGTCGCCCCGAGTTCCCGATCGGGATCGCGGAACCAGTCGGTGGACCAGATGCGGTGGAACTTCCATCCGAGTCGTTCGAGGTGGCGTTGGCGCAGGCGATCGCGATCGCGCGCGCTGTGGCCCTTGTGGTAGCTGGCTCCGTCGGCCTCGACTGCCAGTACCGACTGACCCGGCAGCCGAGGATGGAAGAGGGCGAAATCGATGCGGAGCTCCGATACGCCCCACTGCGGGATCACTTCAATGCCGGCTTCACGGAGAGCGTCGAGGATTGATTCCTCGAAGCCGTTGAGCGGAACATCGAGGGCTCTCGGAGGCATGTCGCCACCACCGTGCGCGGCGGCGTACACCAGGTAGCGACGCAAGACTTCCACGCCGTGGTGGCGGTCCACCGTGGTTCGCGCCGGCGCAATGTCGCCGGCCGAGAAGCAGCTGACGACGGTCATCCGCTCTCGGGCCCGAGTGATCGCGACGTTGAGTCGCCGTGCACCGTAGCGTCGGTTCAATGGACCGAAGTTTCGGTTCACCCTGCCGTTGGCCTGCTTGGCGTGCCCGATACTGAAGATGACAACGTCGCGTTCGTCACCCTGGACAGCTTCGATCGCATGGACGAAGAACTCGTCCCGAGCCGGCACCTCTCGGGCCAGGAAGGCGTCGAGCTCCGGATCGCTTCGACGTGCGTCGCTGAGCGCCAGGTCGATGCGGTCTGAGTGCGGCTCCCCCATAGCGATGACGCACAGGGACTTTTCGGGGCGGTCGCGGGGGCGTGCTCACACACCAGGTCGACCACCCGCTGAATCTCTTCGGGTGTCGATCCCTTTTGCCCGGGAACGGCTGTGCCGTCAACCACCTCAAGGCGAATCGGCTTTCCCTGGACGGTGCCGGGAAAAGTAATCAGTTCCTCGCGGTAGAACTCGACGTTGGAGAAGGCGATCAGTCGTTCATCGCGGCTGCGATAGTGCCATCGAAGCCGTTGGTGCGCTTGGTGAGGCAGGAGGGCCTTGACCGCTCCGAGGAGTGACTCGTACTCGATTCGATCGTCGACGTCCTCGTACTCCTCCTCTCGGTCCTCGAACGCCCGTTGAAAGTAGTCCGTGGGCGGGAGTTGTTGGTCATCTCCTGCCACCACAAGTTGCCGGCCACGCATGATCGAGGTGATCGCATGATGTGGTTGGACCTGGCTGGCCTCGTCGAAGATGACGACGTCGAACAGTTGCTCCGAAGGCAAGAGTTGACTGACCATCAGGGGAGACATCGCCAGGCATGGATGCAGGGCGAGCAGCACGTCGGGCGACTCTGTGATCAATGTGCGAAACGGGGGCACACGATTGCGCCCTTGAAGTTGGCCATGGAGTCTTCGCCACTGCGTCCTGTGCTCGTCCATGGCCTGTCGGAGATTCTCTGCAACCACGCGCTGGACGCGCGCAGCGTTGCGATCCAGGTGAAGCTGATCCGCCGTACGAAATCGGTCCACAACTTCGCTGTGTTCCTCACCGACGAACTCCGCAAGATTCGGCTCCTCGGAGAGCATGTGGCGCATCAGGGCAGTGAGCCAACCCGTCTTCAGCGTTCGAGCCGCCTCGCGCCCGCTGATCCGCCGATCGAGGTCAAGGTCGAGGTCGGCCAGGTCCGCTACGAAACCACCGAGTCCGGCGACCTTCAGATCCGCCCACAATGTCAAGACGACTGGAAGCTGATCGACGAGGTCTCGGTCCGCGTCGAGCTGACCCAACCATCCATTCAGGAGAGCCGGCGGGCTGGTTCGCACCCGCTCGGGGTCGACGGATGTCTGCGCGGCAATTGCGCCAAGACGGCGGTAGAGCTTCGCGAAGTCAGACATCAAGGACTCGAGACCGTCCACCGTGTCCGGTCGACCACCGTCGCGCGACCATTGGGCCCAATGCTGTCCGCATGTGATGACCTGCGCGATTTCATCGCACAGGCGGCTTCGATGTCGAACATCGTCCTGGCGCAATGCGCGGGCCCTGGCCCGCAGACGGTATCTGCGCACGAAGCCGCGAGCGGCTTCGGGACAGGCGCGTCCCGCCCGCGCGGTGCGGTCGGCACACGCATACCAAAGCTCTTGGAGTTGCTCTTGGAAGATGCCGCGGCCCCACCGCGCGTAAGTCTGTTCTACACGCTTCAAGAGCTCGAACAGATCTTCCCAGTCGGTGAGTTCGGCGGGTTCGCGCAGACCCGCGATCGAGACCGTCTCACGAATCTTTCGGCGTGTGAGCGGGAGCAGTTCCAGCGCGGCGTCGAGATCGCTCAGCACCTGGTCGACGTCGCCAGGGGTCTTCATCCGCGCACGGGCCCAAGGCCCCTCCCCACGCACGATGGCGAGTCCTCCGTGGGCCACGAACCGGGCCAGACGTGAGGCCAGTTCATTCATGCGATCCGATGGGAGGCGACGCAACACGGCTTGGTCGATGCGGACGACGTGTGCTCCCTCTTCACGCAGAGGCAGGAGCTCCGCCATGACGTCGTAAAGGCTCAGTCCCCAGAACTCCCAAGTTCGGTGGAGAGCCTCGCAATGCCGGTTCGTTTCGCTGCGCGCCGCCTTCAGCGCTTGATGGAGGCGCTGTACGTCCACCGGCGCGCGAGTCCCCGCGCGCTCGAAGGCCTCGTTGAGGCGCTGTGTGATGCCGCGGCGGTCGCTGCCGGATCCGTGTAGATCGAGCACCAGGTCACCCAGATCGATGTCAGCCAAGCGTTCGGTGACCGCCTCGATCGCCACCTTTTTGGCAGCCACGAAGAGGACGCTCTTGCCTCGCGCCGCAAGCGAGGCAATGACGTTGGCAATCGTCTGGCTCTTGCCGGTGCCCGGCGGTCCGTCAATGAGCGTGTGTTGGCCACAAATGACAAGGTTGATGGCCCGCGTCTGCGAGGAGTCGGCATCATGAACGAGATATTCGTCGACCGGGTCCACATCATCGGCGCCCGGCATCCAGGCGGTGACGGCGGCACCGTCGTGTAGACGGTCCCACGCACCCTGGTGTCCCGCCATCGCCGCTAGGACATCGTGGCCGGCCATCAAATCGGTGGCGTTCTCGAGGTCTGCCACCATGGCCTGGTATTCGTAGTTGAACACACCGATGAACGTCGCCGATTCGACACTCGGAACGCAGCGCCAGCGGCTCAGGAGTTCGGTCAACGCCTCGTGCGCCGAGGCAACCTGTCCCTGCAGATCGCGTTGGTCTCGAATGGTCGCGTCGATGCCAGTGAGCCACGATTCCGGCCGGACCTTCGGTCCGAACTCTCTGGCCAAGGCATAGGGCAGCACTGGGTTGAAGAACGGGTGCTCGGCGCTGGTCAGCTCGAAGTCGGCGGCGGCACCTCTGCCACGTGACAGGCGCACCGCTCGAACGAGCAGCGGAGCACACAGGGCTGGGCGAGGCTTTTGCCCGGCTGAAACCGGAATCATGATCGTCGCCAACCCCGAGGCCAAGTGCAGCGTTTCCACACCCGTTTCGCTGTGGGTGGTCTTGGCGCGGCGGGCAAGGAGCCGAGCAACTTCGGCGGCCCGCTGGTACCGGGCTTCCTCCGGAAAGAGGGTCCTCAGCGATATGGGCTTTTCGGACCCTGCCCTCAACCGCATCAGGTGTTCAGGCTCGGCGTCTTCGAGCGACAGGCGGCTCTGTCGGCTCGTGTGGTAGAGCCACGCATTGCGGTAATCCAAGCCTCTGACCCTGTCGATCCACATCGCAGCCCGTTCTCGGACGGCGCTCAGCTCGCTTGGGCCCACTACCTGCATTGCTCCCCCTGATGGTCCCCGGCAACGTTTCAGGATCTATGAGGGATGGGATCATCGCAATACGTATCGAAGAAATGACTGATTGTGTGCGTTCATCGACGACCCGGACCATGCACAACCGACCTCGTTTGAGATGCTGTTGCGTCCGAACGGTCCGTCGATGTCGCGTCAGGTCCCAGCGAGCCCATGGGACCACGGAACGCAGTTCACCCGGCCCAACGTGGCGGTCAAGAACCGCTGATGCGTCCGGCCCATGTCTTCAATCGCTCGCGCATGCGTGCGATCTGCTCGACGTCGATTCCGTAGACCGCGTACTCGCGATCCGGCCAGCGGTCGACGGCTTGGAGGGCCAGCGCGAAATAGGGTCGGTCGAAGCCGCCGTCGTGTTCTTCGGCCAGTTCGAGGAGGCGTTCCGGGGTGTAGCGACCGGAGGCGAGGGCGGCGTCCACGTCCAAGTAGTCACGTGGGGCGGCTCGGCCGAACAGCGTGGTGACCTTGTTGGCGATCGCGTCGTCGGGGTGGAGGACGGGGCCGATGTCGAGGTGTGCCGGTGGGCGGGATCGCCAGTCGCAGCCCATCTCGACCTTCGCCTCGCGCCCTGCCTCGTCGATCACCGTGAAACGAGCGAACACATCCCCGAGGAGTTCGACGTCGACCGTGAAACCATCCACCCGGTAGGCCGCAGCCACGCGATTCACGGCCTCGGCGAACGCCCCGGGGTCGGCGATGTTCGTGAAGAGGTCCACATCGTCCGAAATACGTTCGAGGAAACCGTGGGCCTGAACCGCATAGCCACCCGCCAGGACGAAACCGTAGGAGGCTGCGGCGGCAAGACCGATGCGGGCGAGTCTGGCGTGCAGGGGATCCATGCCCGGAATGCTATGCGGCGACGGGCACCAGGTCCGGGAACTTCGACTCCCACATCACCCGCAGGCGCAGCGGCAACCACAGCTGCGGCCATATATGCACCAGCAGGGCCCCGTTCACATGGCGACCGACTTCTTCGGTATGCATCGCCTCACGAAGCACCGTCTCGTACAGCAGACGCACATCAACATCGTCCGCCAGGTCGTACGCCTGCTTCGGGGTCCAATCCAAGGACGTGGGCAGCACGACAATGCCCTCGGCCGGGCCCGTCAACTCCGCAAAGGTGTCCGGCACCGTGTACGGCCGGACATCCGCATACCGCACGCGTGCGTCCATCCCCCCAGTATGCCAACAGACACTCGCACGACCCTGCAGACCCATGAGGCATCCGGAACCGGACCTGCATGGACGCCGAGACTCCCCTCGTGTGGACCAGCCGTGGACCACACACCATGCACGAAACGCCACGATATGGTGGAAATCAAACGTCGTATCAAGCAGCAAAGTATCTCTGACCTGCGAATATGCCTCGTCTACTTGACTGGGGGTCAAGGGGTCGCAGGTTCAAATCCTGTCATCCCGACGGTGTTTATGCAGGTCAGAGGCCCTGTCTCGCGAAAGCGAGGCAGGGCCTCCGTCCGTTTTGTCGGCCTGCCTCTCACAACCTCTCACGCCCTTGAGGGTCGGAGCAGGCAGGGGCAGGGTCCGTTTTTCGGTCCCGGTCCTGGCGTCCTTCTCCACGACCTTGTTGCGGGTGCCCCGGTCGAGGGCGCGGTCGTAGACGATGGTGCGAGGCTTGGACCTCGTCCTGGTCCCAGGGTTCGACGGCGGGCTTCACTGCCTTCGCACGCTGCTTCGCCTCACGAGGGATGGCGTCCGTACCGGGCGACGTTGCGCACCGACAGGTTGCGCCGGATACCGAGGCTCATAGCGGAGCGAAGTCGCCCCGGGAAAGCCGAACCGACCTGACGCCCTTGTTCAACTCGTGGCGGATGCGGGCGAGTTCGGCGACGGCGTCGTTCTTGGTCTTGAAGGTGCGCGTGGGCTGATTGCGTTTGCCTTCGGCATCACCAACCGCCGGCGCACCAATCGGCTCAAGTTCTCGCGGGCGATGTGGCCCAGGTCGAAAATGCGGCGGCAACCCGTAAGGAGCGGCAGCAGGTTGCCGACGACGGTGGGCTCTGTGGTGGGTTCTCTGGTGGTTCTGGTTTTCTGTGGCGGCGATGAGTCCGGTGGTTCTGCGCCGGCCCGCTCGCGCGCGGGAAAGTCCGCACCGGAGTTCGAATTCGAATGTTCGTCGGGCTCTCGCAGGCCCGTCGGCAATAGCATCGAGCCGCGCCAGGCGGAACAGCCCGCCGGCGTGGCCGGCGGGCTGTTCTGCCTGATCGCCTGGTTAGCGAGGCTTCTTGAAGCCGAAGGTCGTCGCGTCTTTCTGGGTGTAGACGGTGCCATCCGTGTTCTTGGTGAAGTCGCCGACCTTGGCGGCCGTGGGCGGCGTATAGCGCTTGGGCAGCTGCTGGTTCTTGGTCATGGTGCTCTCCAATGCATCTACGTCGACGCCTGGTTCGGCGTCTTATCCATTGAGCCGGCTCTCGGCCGCGGTGTCCACCCCCATAATCCAACTCGGGCCATTGCGAGCCGACTTCACCCTCACGCGGGTTGATGGTGAGCGAAACGCCGTGTGGTCGGCCCGGTTTGGGTATTGAGTAGAGTGGGGAACCGCTCCGGCAGGGGTGCAGAGAGTGCAGGAGTGTTCGGAACCAAGCGCAAACTCTTAAGCTTTTCATATTATCGAGTTGGAAATGGTCTGGTTATATCGTCATGGAAATGGCGTGGTCCGGAGGGATCGGGGGATCGGAGGGATCGGGGGGACTGGGGACTGGGGACTGGGGGGGGCCAGGGGACGCGGGGAATTCGACGTGGCCCGGTCGTGTGGTCTTCACCTCGTGAGGCACGATCCCGTACCTGGTGATGCACGATTTCGTACCCGGTGATGCCCGATTCCGTTCCGAAGCGCCGGCCCGGTCGACGTCCTGAGCGGGGTCGGCCGGTCGGCGCCGGGGCCAGTGTGTGTGCGGTGTCGTCAAAGCACCGGCGGTGCGGATGCCGCCGGGTTACCTGGGGGTGAGGCAGTTGCGGTCGCTCAACGACCACCTTGTGGTCCTTCCGGATTCCCCGGGCGGGGCCTGGGCCCACCGTCGGATCGGCGGTGCAGCGCCGCAGCTGGTGACCCATGCCTCCGGGCGGCCGTGGTTGGTCGGCTCGTGGGCGCCGGAGGACCTGGTGGTGTCCGCGGCGGGTCCGGTGCGAGTGGCGGTGTTCGGCCCGAGCCCGGTCGCGCTGGCTCGTCTCGAGGCGTTGGTCTCGTCGGTGCGCGACGTGTCCGACCTGGACACGCTCGCCCGCCGCCTGCCCGGCAATACGCACGTGGTGGCCTCGATCCATGGGCAGGTGCGGTTCCAGGGCACCGTCACCGGGACCCGCTGCGTGTTCAGCGCGCGTCTGGGTGATGTGCCGATCGCCTGCGACCGAGCCGACGTCCTGGCCGCAGCGATCGGTGCGGAGCCGGATGAGGACCTGGTCGCCGCCGGCGTGACCTACGGGATGTTGTTCGCGCCGCTCAGTGAGCGCAGTTGGTGGCGCGGTGTGCACCGGGTGGCCGCGGACTCCTGTCTCGTGATCCCCGGCGACGGCGCCGCCCGATCCGTGCGCTGGTGGCAACCGCCGGAGCCGAGCCTGCCGTTGGCGCAGGGAGCGGCCGGGGTGCGCGCGAAACTGCGGGAGGCGGTGGCCCACCGGCAACCCGACCAGGGCAGGCTGTCGGCCGACCTGTCGGGTGGCATGGATTCCACATCGCTGTGTTTTCTCGCCGCCGAACACCGTCCCGATCTGCTGACCTTCTGTTGGACCGGCGGCAGCACGATCAACGACGATCCGCTGTACGCCGGCCAAGCCGCTCTCCTGCTGGCGCCCGCCGAGCACCTGACCGTGCCGGACACCGACGCTCCCCCGGTGTTCGCCCCGCCGTACTGGGCGCTCGACACGGAGGCCCCGCGAGCCGCCACCCGAGGGATGAACGCGATCCGTTTCGGGATCCGGCACCTGGTCGAGCACGGCGCCACCCGACATCTGGCCGGGCACGGCGCGGATGAACTGTTCACCGGAGGCGCCGCCTACCTGCACACCCTCTTTCGCCACCGGCCGGTGACCGCCTGGCGGCACCTGCGGGCCCATCGGGCGCTGCACCGCCTGCCGTTGCTGCCCAGCCTGGCCGGGCTGGTGCGCGGGGGAGATCTCGGCGCGTGGTGGCGGCAGTGTGCCGACGACCTCGCCCGAACCGCGTCGCCGCCCCGGGCCTCGGCACTCGGCTGGGGGGAACGCATCCCGGCGACGCCGTGGGCCACCGGAGACGCGGTGCGGACCACGCAGCGGGTCTTCCGCGAGGTGGCGGATCAGGTCGTTCCCCTCGCGCCGGACCGAGGGCAACACGAGGCGCTCACCGCCCTGCGCAGCGGGGGTCCCGAGCTTCGGCTGCTCTGCCGCGGGTACGCCGCCGAGGGGCTTCCATTGGAGCTGCCCTACCTGGATGACCGGGTCGTCGAGGCCGTGTTGTCGGTCCTTCCCCATGAGCGTTACGACCCCCGGCGGTACAAGCCGGTGCTGGCCGCGGCGATGCAGGGGCTGGTGCCCGAGGTGATCCTCGGCCGGATCACCAAGGGCGATTGCGAGGAGTCCGTCGATCGCGCCTTGCAGCAGCATGTTCCGGACCTGCTGGACCTGTTCGCGGATTCGCTGCTGGCCCGCCGCGGCCTGATCGACGTGGACCGGCTGCGGACCACGTTGATCACCCCACCGCGCGCCGGGGACGTCTGGTCCGCCCAACTGGAAGCAACGATCGGCGCCGAACTGTGGCTGCGGGAGATCGCGGCCCGCCCCACCATCCCGCCGGCACTCGCCGGCCCCGCCCGTGGCGTCGCCGACCGGCCGCGCCGCGCGCCCGACCTCGAGGAGACGCCGTGACCAGTCCCCCCTGCGCGCTCCGGCCCGGCACCCGACTGCCCCTGCACCGGCGCCTGTTGCCGCTGACCGCCGTGGCCATCGCCCGGCCACTGGCCAAACTGCCGCCCGGGTATCTACACGCCGTCCTCGGGATGTTGCGCACCGGTGCCCGCCCGGGCACCGCCGCCCAGGCCTCCGCGGCGCGCAGCGCGGTCGTGGCGGTCAGCCTGCGCTGCGCCGTCCACAACTGCCTGCAACGGTCGATCGCCACGGCCGTACTGTGCCGGTTCAAGGGCGTCTGGCCCACCTGGCAGGCCGGCGTGCGCACGACGCCGTTCGCCGCCCACGCCTGGGTCGAGGCGGAGGGCCGGGTCATCGACGAGCCGTACCCCGACGGCTACTTCCGCCCGCTGCTCACCGTCGCCCCCAAGCCGCCGACCCGTACGGCCTGACCACCGACCCGCGCCACGACCACGCCCGGAGGGCCGTATGAAGCTCCGCCTGACCACCCACACGGTGTCCACCGACACGGACGACGGCGCCGTGCTGTTGAGCCGGCGCACCGGAGACTACTGGCAGCTCAACCAGACCGGCGCCTACGCACTGCAGCGCCTGCTGGCCGGCCACACCGTGGATCAAGTGGCCGAAGAATTCGCGACCCGATTCGACATCGCACCGGCCCAGGCACATCAGGACCTCACCACGATGACCGAACAACTGCGCTCGTCCGGACTGGTGGAGGCCGGCTGACCCCGGGGCCGGGCCGGGCCGGCCCGCGGTGCCCGGCACCACGCGGGCGCCCTGCCCCTAGGGCGTGTCTTCAAGCCCCTGCCGAGCACGCTCGCCGCCACGGCCCCGGGCCACGGTCCTGACCGCGACGGTCTTGAAATGGAGCCGCGCACACGATGTTTCGACAGCTGTGGGCCCTGACCCAGGGGCAGCGGCGTCCCCTGGGCTACGCCCTGCTCCTCACCCTGGCCGCAGCCGCCGTGGGCATCGCACAACCCCTGGGCGCCAAGGGCGTGGTCGACGCACTCACCGCGCACCGACCACTCCTGTTCCCGGTCACCGTCCTCGCCCTCCTGCTGCTGGCGCAGGCACTCATCGGCGCCGTCGCCGTCTTCCTGCTGGAACGCACCGGCGAGCGGTTCGTCCTGGCCATGCGGACCAGACTGATCTCGCACCTGCTACGGGTCCACATGCACACCTTCGACCGCCTGCGCGTCGGCGACCTGATGGCGCGTGCCTCGACCGACGTGGTCGTCCTGCGCGAGGCACTGACGCATGTCTCCGTCCAGATCGCCACCAACCTGTGCGTGGCCCTGGGGAGCGTCGTCGCCATGTTCGTGATCGATCCGGTCCTGATGTTGCTCATCCTGGGCGTGCTGCTCGCGTGCGGCGCCGTGATCAACCGGCTCTCGGCGGAAATCGGCCGTTCGTCGACGGCGCTGCAGACCGCGGTCGGGGCGATCTCGGCCGGACTGGAACGAGCCTTGTCGGCCCTGCGTACCGTCCGGGCCAACCGCGCCGAACAACGCGAGATCGACCACCTCGGCACGCTGGCCCACCGCGCCTACGATGCCGCGGTCCGCAGCGCCCGGCTGACGGCCGTGATCGCCCCGACGGCTCAGCTGGCGATCAACGCCGCCTTCGTCCTGGTCCTGCTGATCGGCGCGGCCCGGGTCGACCAGGGGGCCCTGTCACTCGGTGCCCTCGTGGCAATGCTGCTGTACGCCACCCAGCTCACCGGACCCCTCACCGAGCTGATGGAGGGCATCGCCTCGGTGAACCGGGCCAAGGGCGCCACCGAACGCATCCAAGAGGTCTACGCACTCCCCACCGAGAACGGCACCACCACCGCCGGCACCACCACCCCCGGCACCACCACCCCCGGCACCACCACCCCCGGCACCACCACCGCCGGCACCACCACCGCCGGCACGATCAGCCGCGGCGCACTGTGCCGGCCACGGACCAAGGGCCCAACCTCGGCCCCTTCGCTGGAGATTCGTGATCTACGGTTCGGCTACAGCCCCGATGCACCGGTCCTGCGGGGGCTGTCGCTCACCGTTCCTCCGCACGCGCTCGTGGCCCTGGTCGGCCCGTCCGGGGCCGGCAAGTCGACCACCTTCGCACTGATCAACCGGTTCTACGAACCATGGAGCGGCAACATCCGCATCGGCGGGCAACCCGCCGCAGACCTCGACCTCGACGAATGGCGCTCACACATCGGCTGGGTCGAACAGGACTGCCCGATCCTGCACGGCACCCTGCGGGACAACCTCTGCTACGCGGCCCCGGAGGCCACCGACGACCGGCTGTGGCAGATCCTCGACCTCGTCAACCTCACCCGGAAGGTGCGCCACCTGTCGGCGGGGTTGGACACCGAGGTCGGCGAACGTGGAGTACTCCTCTCCAGCGGCGAACGCCAGCGGATCGCCATCGCCCGAGCGGTGCTGGCCCGCCCCCGCCTGCTGCTGATGGACGAACCCACCGCCCACCTCGACCCCGCCAACGAAGCCGCCCTGACGGTCAACATGCACAACCTTCGGAAGGAATGTGCCCTCCTGGTCATCGCCCACCGGATGTCCACCATCGAGGCCGCGGACACCGTCGTCATGCTCTCGAACGGAACGGCCTCCGCCACCGGAACATACGCCGAACTCCTCCGCACCCACCCGGAGTTCCAACAGCTCTGCGGGCACTGAACACACCGCGAGCCTGGGTTCTCCACCGCCCCGTCCCGCGCCCGCGTACCCGCACCGAAGCACGACGCAGCCCCGCGCCGTGGTGGTGGCGCTGCACGGAGCGGGGCTGCGGGCCGGCTGCTTCGACGGCCGGGCCCCGCCGTCGAAGCAGCCGGCCTCGACATCACGGGGCCGGATCGCGGAGGCCCCGGTCGGGGGTCAGATGCAGGTGAGCCTGGGGGTTGCCCAGTCGGCGTGGTCGTGGTCGATGTTGTTGCCGCCGGGAGTGACGACAAGGGTCAGGGTGCGGGCTCCGGTCAGGTCGGCGGTGAGGGTCCTGGCCGGGTCCGACGTGGTCAGCACGCCGCTGTCCGCGACCTTCGTGGTGTCCCGGTAGATCCGGAAGACGACTGCGCCGCCCGGGCCGCTCTCGTCGTCGACGCCCACATCCACCGTGAGTCCGGTGCACCGGGCACCGAGGTGATAGGTGATCCTGCTGACGGCGTGCGCGCCCAGGCCCTTGGGGTAGACGGTGCCGTTGATGGTCAGGGCCCTGCCGTCGCCGGCGGCTCGTTCACCGTTGCTCCGGTCCTTCTCCACCGGTCCCCAGCCGTTGACCATGCCCGTCCAGGGGAGGTCGGACAGGTGGGACGTACCGGCGGGCGGAAGTGGAGCCCGGCCGGGGGTGATTCGGTAGGCGACGGTGGCGTGGGCGGGTACGGAGGCGCTGATCGTGCCGGACCTGTTCGTGGAAACGGCTTTGGTCCACAGGTCCTTCAGCCGGTAGGGGCCGCTGTTGCCGATGCCCAGGGCGTCCATGGTCGTGGAGATCGTGGCGGTGGTCCCGGTCTCGTTGGTCAGTGAGACGGCCCGGTCTCCGTTCTTCAACTCCTTGGCCATGACCACCAGGCCGCCATCGTTGGCGACCACGGTGCCCTGTTTGCCCAGGGGGTCCTGGTCGACGGCGATCATGTCGCGGTTGGAGAGGATCTTGAAGGTTTCGGCGCTCGCCTTGCGCAGATCGGTCCCGATCAGCAGCGGTGCGGACATCATCGACCAGAGGGTGAAGTGGGTGCGGTACTCGGCGGCGGTCATACCGCCGTTGCCGACCTCCAGCATGTCCGGGTCGTTCCAGTGCCCGGGGCCGGCGTAGGGGGCGAGCGGTTGGTTTTCGTGTGCGATGTCGATCATCGAGGACCAGTTGTCCGAGATGTCGCCTGTGGTGCGCCACAGGTGACCGATCGGGGCCGCCCACTCCCAGGCCTTGCTCTCGCCCCAGTCGCAGAGCGAGAAGACGATCGGGCGGCCGGTGTCGCGCAGGGCGTTCGCCATGTCGGTGTAGCGCTTCTTGGCGTCCACGCCCTGGTTGTTGCAGTTGTCGTACTTGAGGTAGTCGACGCCGAAGGAGGCGAACAGGTTCGCGTCCTGGCGCTCGTGGCCGAGGCCGCCGGGGAATCCGGCGGTGTTACAGGTCTTCGTGCCGGCACTGGTGTAGATGCCGAACTTGAGACCCTTGCCGTGTACATAGTCCGCGACGGCCTTGATGCCGTGCGGGAAGCGGACCGGGTCGGCGACCAGATCGCCTGACGCGTTCCGGCTGGGTAACGCCCAGCAGTCGTCGAGGTTGACGTAGCGATAGCCGGCGGCCTTGAGCCCCTTCGACACGAAGAGGTCGGCGATGCCCTTGACCATCGCCTCGTTGAAATCGGCCCGGCAGTGGGTCGAGTTCCAGTTGTTGAACCCCATCGGGGGCAGCGCCGCCTGACCGTCGGGCGCGGCGGCGGCCGACGGGGCGGCGGCGACGGACGCACCGGCCAGTGCGGCCGTGCCCACCGCCGGGATCAGGAGTGGCAGCGCGGTGAGGGTGGCCGCGAGGCGGCGGGTGAGGGTGGTTCGTACTTTGTGCACGGACGGCTCCGGAGTTCGAGGATTGGATCGGATCGAAATTGCATGGGACTGAACGAGGTTGATGAGGGCGCACCTTCGAGTCACCGAGGCGCGAGGCGCCAGGCGTGAGGTAAGTGGCGCGGGGTGGGTGGCGCGGGGTGGATGGCGCGCGGTGGGTGGTCCTCGGGACGATCGCTCGATCGTGAACATCGTTTCCTCTGTGGGTCCTACGTGGGCAGTCCGACGGCGCGCTCCCCGTTGCGCCGTTGTTGGATGACGACCGCGACGACGAGCAGCGCGCCCTGGGCGACGTTTTGCCAGAAGGAGTTGACCCCGACCACGTTGAGGCCGTTTTCCAGGGCGCCGAGCAGGAAGACGGCGAGGAGGGTGCCGCCGATGCCGCCCTTGCCGCCCTTGAGGGCGCAACCGCCCAGTGCGGCTGCGGTGATGGCCTTGAGTTCCAGGCCCTCGCTGCCGGAGGTGGGCTGACCGGAACCGGTGCGCGCGGTCAGGATGACGCCGGCGATCGCCGCGACGACGCCGGCGAGGGCGTACACGGAGACCAGGTACTTGTTGATGTTGATGCCGGCGAGGCGGGCCGCGGTGTCGTTGCCGCCGATGGCGTAGATGTTGCGGCCGATGTCGGTGTACTTGAGCAGGATGTGTACGGCGACGGCGACCACGAACAACGTCCAGATCTGCACGGACAGTCCGAGGATCTTGCCGCGTGCCACGAAGATGAAGAAGTCGTCGCCGAGCACGTAGCCCTGGGCGCGGCCACCGGCGAGCAGTTGGGCGACACCCTTGTACGCGGCGAGGGTGGCCAGCGTGGCGATGACGGGGTTGACCCGCCCGTACACGATGACGATGCCGTTGACCACGCCGGCCGCGATGCCGACGCCGATCGCGGCGAGGATGCCGAGGGCGGCGTTGCCGTCGGTCGAGGTGAACGCCATGGCGCTGACGACGGACGCGATGCCCGCCTGCGAGCCGACCGAGATGTCCAGCGCGCCGCAGATGATCACCACGGTCTGCACGACCGCGAGCAGGCCGGTCACTGCGACCGTGTCGCCGATCACGGTCATATTGGCGGTGGTGAGATAGCCGTCGTCGAGCCAGGCGAAGGTGCCGACGACGACGATGAGCGCACCGATGAGGCTGGTGTTCTGCGCGCCGACGGCCGAGGCGAGGCGGCGGGGTAGCGCCCGGCCGTGGGCGCCGGCGGAGGTGGCGGGCAGCGGCGGCGGCGCGTTGGTCGTGGTGGTCATGACGGCTTCCCCCGGGTCGATGCGGCAAGGTCGTCTGCCATGGCGAGGGCGAGGATGCCCTCCTCGTCGGCGTCCGCGCGGTCGAGTTCGCCGGTGATCCTGCCGTTTTGCATCACCACGATCCGATCCGCGAGACCGAGCACCTCGGGCAGTTCGGAGGAGATGACCAGGATGGCGACGCCGCTTGCGGCCAACTCGTCGATCAGGCGGTAGATTTCCGCCTTGGCGCCGATGTCGATGCCGCGGGTGGGTTCGTCCAGGATCAGGATCTTGGGTCTACGGGCGAGCCAGCGGGCGAGGACGACCTTTTGCTGGTTGCCGCCGGACAGCTTGCGCACCTCGTGGTCGATGGACGGGGTGCGCACTTCGAGGCGGTCGACGAACTCCTGCGCGAGGCGTGCTTCGCGACGCGAGCCGACGAATCGGCAGTGCCGCAGGCGGTCGAGGACGGCGACGCTGATGTTGTAGCGGACCGAGCCGGTCATGAACAACGCCTGGGCCTTTCGTTCCTCGGGCGCGTAGCCGATGCCCGCCCGAACGGCGTCCCGAGGCATGCGCAGCCGAAGCGGTCGGCCCTCGACGTGTACCTCGCCGGCGCGGATCGGCAGATCGCCGACGAGGGCGCCGGCCAGTTCGGATCGTCCGGCGCCGACCAGGCCGGCCAGGGCGACGACCTCGCCCTCGTGCACGTCGAGGCGCACGTTCGAGACGTGGTCGGTGGTGAGGTCGCGTACCGCCAGGACGACCCGGTCGCCCGCGCCGCGCCTGCGGGCGAACAGCGCCGACAGGTCGCGTCCGACCATGAGTCGCACCACTTCGCCCTCGTCGGCCTGCGCGGCGTCGCGTACGCCGGCCAGCTCGCCGTCGCGCAGCACCGCGATGCGGTCGGCGAGGCGGAAGATCTCCTGCATCCGGTGCGAGACGTAGATGATGGCGTGGCCCTGGTCGCGGAGCCGGCGGATGAGCGCGAAGAGCGCTTCCACCTCGTGCTCGGACAGCGACGAGGTCGGTTCGTCGAAGGCCAGGACGCGGGCCTCGGTGGTGAGGGCGCGCAGGATCTCCACGAGTTGGCGTTGCGCGGGCGAGAGTTGGGAGCCGAGGGTTTCGGGGGCGATGGCGTGGGCGAATCCCAGGCGTTCGAGGTCGGCGCGCATCCGCCGGTACAGCGCCCCTCGGTCGAGCACCCGGCCCGCCCGGTGTGGCAGTGCGCCGATGTGCACGTTCTCGGCCACGCTGACGTGCGGGACGATCTCCGGTTCCTGGCCGATCACCCGGATTCCGTGCCTGCGCGCGTCGGCGGGGCTGTGCAGTTCGCGCGGGGTGCCGGCGACCAGGACCCGGCCGGCGCTCGGTCGATGGTCGCCGTTGATGATCTTGATGAGGGTCGACTTGCCGGCGCCGTTCTCCCCCATGAGCGCCGTGACGGTACCGCGGGGGAAGTCCAACGTGATGCCGCGCAGTGCGTGGACTCCGGCGAAGTTCTTGTGGATGTTCTCGACGGCGAGCGCGGGGCCCGGGAGATCGAGGGATGGGCTTTTCGTCATGGTTGGACCTCGGGGGCGTTCGGGAGGTCGCGGCGACCCGGGCGGGCACCGGGTCGCCGCGACTCGTGCCGGGCGGGCGGTCGGAGGTGGCGTCGGGCGGTGCGGTCGGAGGTACCGGCGGGCGGTGCGGTCGGATTGCCGGCGGGCGGTGCGCTCGGCGGCGACGGCGGTCGGTGCCGTCAGAGGTGCCGGCGGGCGGGTCGACCCGGCCGCGGGCGGGACCCGGTCACGTGCACTCGAGGCCGGATTGTCGCCAGTTCGAGGGGTCGACCATCTTCGTCGTCGCGAACGCCTCGGCGGGGAAGGGTTTGCCGTTCCTGAGCCGATCGACCATGGTCTGCACGGCGAGGCCGCCGACGTCGTGGCCGTTGATGAACAGCGCGGCCTTCATCCCGCTGGGTTTGCCGGAACCCCAGTCCTTGCACGCCAGATAGCCGCCGAGGCCGACGCCGATCACGTCGGCGGATCCGTAGCCGCCGTTTTGCAGCGCAGTGACCGCGCCACTGACGTTCTCGTCGTTGCAGCCCCACACGATCCAGTGCTTCACCGATCGGTTGCCGCTCATCGTGGCCGCCGTCTTGTTCTGGGCGTCGGGCGGTGTGTTGTCGGTGCCGACCTTGAGTACCTTGAGGTCCGCTCCGGTCGCCTGCTTGAAGGCCGCGTGGGCGGCGTCGACCCGGTCCGTGCAGACCGTCACGTCCTGCTTCCAGGCGGCGATGATCGCGGTGTCGGCGGAAGTCCAGCCCGACTTCTTGAACTCGTCGGCCGCACGTTGGCCCACCTGCGCGCCCATTTGGGGGCCGCTGAAGCCCACGCGCGGGACCAGCTTGTCCTTGGCGCATTTGGTCGGGTCGGCGCCGCCGATACAGATCTGGTCGTCGGACGCGAGCAGTGGTGCGCCGCCGCTCGTGGCGATGTCGACGACCTGCGGTCCCACGGCCGGGTCGGGTACGACGATCACGACACCGTTGTACTTCTGGGCCATCGCCGCCTGCACCTCGCTGACGGCCTTGTTGGTGTCGTTGCCGAGGTTGACCACCTTGAGGTCGACGCCGAGTTCCCTGGCCTTCGCGCGGGCGCCATCCGCCTCGTCCACGAAGTACTGCTGATCTCCCTGCTTCTGCAGATAAGCGATCTTGATGGTGCCGGATAAGGGGGCGGGTGGACCCGAGGGCGTCCCGGACCCGGTGTCGTTCTTTCCGGACGAACAGGCCGTGAGCGCCACGGCGAATGCGAATACCGCCACCATCGCGGCTCCTCGCCGGGCGCGTCTGCGGTGCGTCATGATCAGCCCCTGTGAAAGTCGGCGGTCCGGGAGGATCGCGGGTGGTCGAGGGTCGACGCGTCGAACACGACTCGGTCCGACGGGTTCGGCCGTGATGTTTCGCTGTCCCCGGCGGAAGCGCTCTGACCTGCGAAAAGGCGGGACCTGCGCATCGGAGTCTCCTCGCGCCCGAGAAATCGATCCGGACATCGATCTTGGCATCGATCTTGAAATCGAACGTCGATCTTGAAATCGAACATGGATGCGCTGTATTCACTCGTAATGCGACTCATATATCTAGCAGTTCCAACATTAACCAACAAGCCTCGGTTTGGTAAACCTCCGGCCGCGCCGCCTCCTCCCGGGCGGGAAGGGCCGCGCGCCTGCGGGTCTTTCCCGACGACAAAGTCCGGTGCCGGAAACGAACACTGCTATGTTGGAATTTGTTGGTTACCCACGGGTGGGGAGGATCGGGGATGCTGGCACGTCAGCGACAAAACACGATCTTGGAAATGATCGCCGATCAGGGGTCCGTCCGTGTCGCGACGCTGGTCCGGAAATTCGGGGTCTCGGACATGACGATTCGACGCGATCTCGAGGTGCTGGCGGCGCAGGGGTTGATCGCCAAGGTGCACGGTGGGGCGACCTCGCGGGACGGCAGCTCGACCGCGGAGCCGGGTTTCGTGACGAAGTCCGGTCTCCAGGCCGCGGAGAAGGAGGCGATCGCCCGACGCGCGGCGGCGATGGTCACGCCGAACAGTGCCATCGCGTTGTCGGCGGGAACGACGACCTGGACGCTGGCCCGGCAACTCGTCGACGTCCCCGGACTCACGGTGGTCACCAACTCCATTCCGGTCGCGGACGTCTTCCACCAGTCCGGCCGTCCCGACCAGACCGTGGTGATCGTCGGCGGCGTCCGCACACCGTCGGACGCGCTGGTGGGTCCCGTCGCGGTCGCGGCGTTGCGCAGTCTCAACGTCGACATGCTCATGCTGGGCGTGCACGGCATCAGCCCGCGGGTCGGCTTCACCACGCCCAACCTGCTGGAGGCGGAGACCAATCACGCCCTCGTGCGCGCCGCCCGCCGCCTGGTCGTGGTCGCCGACCACACCAAGTGGGGCCTGATCGGGATCAGCACGATCGCCCAACTCGGCGACGCGGACACCCTGATCATGGACACGGGCCTGCCCCAGGAGGCGCGCGAGCAGTTGGGCGAGCACATCGAGGAACTGGTCGTGGTGGACCCGGTCGAACCGGCCGCTTCCTGATTCGCCGGGTCGATCTCGCGCCGGGCGCGGCCACTCGTGGGGACGACGCAAGACCGGACCGGGCTCGCTTCCCCGTCCCGGCGGTGCTCGTCGGCGCTTTCGACATCGCCCGGTCCGGCGTGACCGGATTTTGGCCGGTTTTGCTTCCGGGTGGTTGTGGAGGGCTTGACGCGGGAGCTGAAAGGGCTCAATTCTGCTAGGGTTTCGGGTCTTAATGCGGACAAGAATCCGGGGAGGATTCCGATGGTCCAGGCAATGTCCGGGGACGGGGATGTCGAGACGCTGACGCTCGGTCCTGGTTGTTTCTGGTCTTTTGATGCGGTGGCCCGCCGAACCCCCGGGATCACCTCGAGTGTCGCGGGATTCGCCGGGGATCACGGGCCGCCGCCCGACTACGAGGCCTATCAGCGCCACGGGCTCAACCCGCAGAAATTCGTCGAGGCCGTTCAGCTGACGTTTCGGCCGGCGGAGATCTCGTTCGAAGAGGTATTGATCTTCTTCTTCCGGAGCCATGACGCGACCACCCCGAATCAAAGCGGCGCGGATCGCGGTTCGATCTACCACTCGACGATCTTCCATGCCGACGAGACCCAACGCGAGCGGGCCGAGAAGGTCATGGATCTGGTGCGGCGGCAAATCGGCCGGGACATCGTGACCGACCTTCGGCCGTACGAGCAGTTCTTCGTGGCGGATCCCGATCAGCAGGACTTCTACAACCAAAATCGGTTCGAGCCGTATTGCCGGGCGGTAATCGAGCCGAAGCTTCGCACGTTGGGGCTGAATGTCGACTGACTCCGTACCCGGGCGCGGGTACGGGCCCGGCCACGCGGACCACGGAGTCGGTGGCCGGGCGCGGGCAGGCCCTGGTCGGGAGGTTCCGGCCAGGGGGCCCGGGTCGGCTATGCGAAGGCCGCGGTCCAGTTCACCCTGGCCCCGTTGACGTATGCCTCGGCCAGGCCGGTGAGGAAGCGGGTCATTCCGCCGTCCTCGTTGCGCAGCGTGGCCAACAGGACGGCCGAGCGGCCGAGTTCCTCGACGGTGTCCTGCATCCCGACCGTGAGCACCGGCTGGGCGCTGCACTCGACGAAGATCGTGTGGCCGTCGGCGACCAGGGCGCGGACCGCGTCGTCGAACCTGACCGTTTGGCGCAGGTTTCGATACCAGTACTCCGCGTCCAGCTCGTCGGTGTCGATCCGCCGGCCGGTCACCGTCGAGTAGAACGGCACCTCGCTGCGCGCCGGTTCGATCCCGGCCGCCAGGTCGAGCAGGGTCTCCCGCAGGTCCTCGACATGCGCGGAGTGCGCGGCGAAGTCCACTCCCGGCACCCGCCAGCGCATCATCCGGGCCGCGGACAGCGCGGCGCCGAACTCGGCCATCGCGCCCACGTCGCCGGAC
Organism: Embleya sp. AB8; assembly: GCF_049739465.1. NCBI lineage: Bacteria > Bacillati > Actinomycetota > Actinomycetes > Kitasatosporales > Streptomycetaceae > Embleya > Embleya sp. AB8. Next base: position 134,799 of record NZ_JBMHHY010000027.1, on the reverse strand, counting down.
ACCGTCATGGTGGCCGGGCCGTTGACCGCGGCCACCGACAGTGCGCCGTCCCAGTCGGCCAACATCGTGCGGACCAAGTCGTTGCCGGCCATCACGGTCAGCATCTCGCCGCGGCCGCGGATCCCGGTCAGGGCCTGGCTGCGCAGCGCGACGATCCGCGCCGCGTCCGCGAGCGGCAATGCGCCACACACGTGCGCGGCCACGATCTCGCCCTGCGAGTGGCCGACCGTCGCCCCCGGTTCGACGCCGAACGAGCGCCACAACCGGGCCAGCGACAACATCATCGAGAACAACACCGGCTGTACGACGTCCACCCGGTCCAGCGGTGGGGTCCCCGGCAGCGCGCGCAGCACGTCCGTCAGGGACCAGTCCAGGTACGGCGAAAGCGCCTGCTCGCAGTCCCCGATCGCCTGGGCGAACACGGGTGAGGTGTCCAACAGTTCCACCGCCATGCCGACCCACTGGGTGCCCTGGCCGGGGAAGACGAACACCGGCCGGGCGTCCGCCTGTCGAGGTGCCCGGCCGGCGACCACGTTCGGCGCGGTCCGCTCCTCGGCGAGTGCCCGCACCCCGGCGAGCAACTCCGCCCGGTCGTGGCCCAGCACCACGGCCCGGTGTTCATTGGCCGCGCCGCCCGCCAGCAGCGAGCGACCCACCTCGGCGAGGTCCGGCGCCGCGTCGGACTCGAGTCGGGCAAGGAGTCGAGTCGCCTGGCCGCGCAGACCCGCCGCGCTGCGCCCGGAAAGCACCCACGGCACCGGACCGGCGCCAACTCCGGCACCGGCACCCACTCCGCCACCGGCAACGGCACCGGCACCGGCACCGGCACTGATCCGAACGTCTTGTGTGGCCGGCTTGGTCACGAGCACTCCCCATCGCTGCGAATCAATGGACTGCACTGCCGATCGGATCAATCAACGCGTCAATGGACCACGCCACGTATCGGTGGACCGCGCAGCGCACGATATCGCGAGTGCCGATCGCCGCCGCCCATCGCGCGGTAATCGTGCCGGCTCGGCGCGATTACCGGATCATTACCCATCGCCGATGGGATCGTGCAAAACTGCCGCCGCCCGGTCACGTCCGTTCTCCGGTACGGAGGCTATTCGGTGTCAGGCTATCCGATATCGCAGGCGACTATTCCTGCGCGGTCACGAATCACATCCCACGAACTTCGATTCCTGGTGATCTCATGGTGATCAAGGAAACCGGCCCGAGCGACGTGGGCCGTACGCAGCCGCCCGCCTCCCCCGGATTCGGCCGGCTGCCGTCGTTGACGGGCCTTCGCATCGTGGCGGCGCTGCTGGTCTTCGCCACGCACATCCTCTGGTACACCCCACTCGTCTCCGGCGACACCGGGAAGGAGCTCAGGGACACGTTCTCCCTCTCCGGCTCCTACGGCGTCGGCTTCTTCTTCATCCTGAGCGGCTTCGTGCTGACCTGGACCGCCCGGTCGAACGACACCGCGCCGTCGTTCTGGCGCCGGCGCCTGGTCAAGATCGGCCCGATGTACCTGGTCACCTTCGGCCTGGCGGCCCTCTACGTGTTGTGGGCGGACCGGCCCACCCGCACGGTGGACTGGCTCGCGTCGCTGACCATGCAGCAGTCCTGGTTCTCGGACATCCGCACCAGCTCGGCGGTCAACGGGGTGAGCTGGTCGTTGTCCTGCGAGTTCTTCTTCTATCTGGCCTTTCCGGCCCTGTTGCCGGTGCTGCGCCGGGTCCGCGAGGAATGGTTGTGGCCCGCCGTCGCGGCGGTACTCGGGCTGATCGTGGCGATGTTCTTCATCGCCACATATGTGGTCACCGATCAGCCGCGGCTCAATGCCTTCGCGGTGCACGGCGATCTGTCGTTCACCCAGGTGTGGTTCGTGTACTTCTTCCCGCCGGTCCGCGCCCTCGAATTCGTTCTTGGTATTCTCCTGGCCCGAATCGTCGCCGCCGGCCGGTGGCCGCGTATCGGCCTGCTGCCCGCTTTCGCCATTGCCGTCGCGGGATATGTGATCTCCCTGTACGAGCCGTATCTGGCGGGCACCGCAGGACTGGCGTGCGTGTGGACCGCGCCGCTGATCGCCGCCGCCGCGGTGGCCGACCGTCGGGGCACCCCCTCGGTGTTCCGCCGACCGACGATGGTGTTCCTGGGTGAGATCTCGTTCGCGTTCTACCTGGTCCACTGGATCGTGATCATGTCGTTCACCGAGTGGATCGGACCGACCCGCACCTTCTCGCCGCTGACCGGCGCGCTCCTGATCCCGGTGCTGCTCGCGGTGATCCTGGTGTGTTCGTTCATCCTGTACCGGTGCGTGGAGACGCCGCTGGTGCGGCGCTTCGGCCGACACCGGCCGGCCGCGAACCAGGTGACGGCGGGCCCGCCTGCCGGGTCCGGGGCCGCGCTGCCGTCGACCGCCCACCGCAGGGAGCATTCGCAAAACCGGCGCCCATGACTGCTTCGGGGGCCGCCACCGGGCGGTAATTTCGCCATCGGCGCGCGGTTACCGGAGGATTACCCACCGCGCGCGCAGTCGTGTAAGGCTGCCGACGCCCAGTTGCGTCCGCTTTCCGGTACGGAGGCTACTCGTGTCGAGCTACCCGATATCGCACGCCGTTGTTCCCGCGCACGCACAGATCACCTCGACCTATTCACTCCTGCATTTACTTCGCCCGGCGGACGATTCCGTACTCCACTTACCGGCGACGAACCCGAAGTTGATCGAGGAGGTCGTCGACCGCGTCGGTTCCGGTACCACCGGGTGGGCGATCGAGCAAAGCCGCCTGCTGCTGGCCGAATTGGCCGAGGAGCCGTACGCCCGCTTCGATCGAAGATCATCCAGTGAAACGCGGCTCGTCGAAGCGATAGCCCTCTGGGTCGCCCTGCGGCTCAGCGGGGTGCGCGCCATCACCGGTTTGCTTTCCGCCGAACTCACCGACGCCATTCGCGAACGCATCGCGGACAACACCACCGTCGATCTGCTGCTCCGCTACGTCCGGGCCGCCCACGCGAGTTTCACCTGCGAATTGTTCGAGTCCGCCGAGGCGATGATCCCCACCGAGGATCAGCCGGCCGTGATGCGGTCCATTTCCGCCGACCTGTTCGAGGGAATGGAGACCCTCTCCGCCGCGGTGGCCGAGAAGTTCGCCGCCGAACGTGACCGCTGGTTCGCCGGATCCGTGGGTGAACGCTTCGAGCTGGTCTCCGCGATTCTCCAGGGCAAGCCGGTGGACACGAGAAAGGCGCTGCGCCGGCTGCGCTACGACCTGACGCTGCACCACGTCGCGCTGGTCCTGTGGCAGGACGAGATCACCCCGGACAGCGGTCGCGAGCTGGAGACCACCGCGCTGCGCCTGCTCGACCAGGTCGGCTGCTCCTCGATGTTGCTGCTCCCGGTCGGCCCGGGGCGGGTGTGGGCGTGGGGCGGCCGGGCCACCGACCGCCCGGGCGAGTTGCGGCGCTCGGACAAGCCGGTGGAGCTGCCCGCGCACATCCACGTCGCGTCCGGGTTGCCGGGCGACGGCGTGGCCGGCTTCCAGCGCTCCCACCAGCAGGCGATCACCGCGGAGCGGGTCGGCCGCGGCACCGAACCCGGGCCGTCCGGGCTGTGCGACTACGGCGACCTGGAGTTGGTGATCCTGCTCGGCAACGACACCGAGGCCACCGGCGACTTCGTCCGCCGTGAACTGGGCCCGCTCGCCGCCGACAACAGGTCGATGGCCGCGCTGCGCGAGACCGTGCGCTGCCTGCTGGACAACGAACGGGCCGTGGCCATCACGGCCAAGCACCTGCACGTCGCCAAGAACACCGTGGTCTACCGGGTGAAGAAGGCGGAGCAACTGCTCGGCCAGTCGCTGCGCGAGGACCACCTTCGCCTGCACCTGGCGCTGTACCTGGCGGAGCGGCTCGGCTCGTCGGTGCTGGCAAAGCAGGCCCCCTCGACCGGGACCGGGCTGGAGAACTCGATTCGGGCGGTGTCCTCATGAGCGGTGAGCGGATGAACAAGGACGAGAAGCTCCTCGACTATCTCAAGTGGGTCACCGCCGACCTGCACAAGGCCCGGGCCCGGGTCGAGGAACTCGAGACGAGCCGGTCCGAGCCGATCGCCATCCTGGGCATGGGCTGCCGCTACCCCGGCGACGTGTCCACGCCCGACGAGTTGTGGCGCGTGGCCGCCGACGGCGTCGACGCGATCACCGACTTCCCCACCGACCGCGACTGGGACGTGGCCGGGATGTACGACCCGGACCCGGACGCGATGGGCAAGTTCTACGCCCGGGAGGGCGGCTTCCTCAGCGACGTCAAGGGGTTCGACTCGGCGTTCTTCGGCATCTCGCCGCGCGAGGCGCTGGCGATGGACCCACAGCAGCGGCTGCTGCTCGAGACCACGTGGGAGGCCATCGAGCGGGCCCGGATGGATCCGCGCTCGCTGCGGGGCAGCGACACCGGGGTGTTCGTCGGCGTGATGTACACCGGCTACGCCTCCACGGTCGACTCCGCGTCCACGGGCATCGAGGGTTACGCGATGACCGGGATGCTGACCAGTGTCGCCTCCGGTCGCATCTCCTACGTGTTGGGCCTGGAAGGGCCGACGGTCAGCATGGACACGGCGTGTTCGTCGTCGCTGGTGTCGATCCACCACGCGGTGACCGCGCTGCGCAACGGCGAGTGCTCCCTGGCGCTGGCCGGCGGCGCGATGGTGATCCCGGTACCGGACGGCTTCGTCGAGTTCTCCCGGCAGCGCGGGCTCGCGCCGGACGGGCGCTGCAAGGCATTCGCGGCTGCGGCGGACGGCACCGGATTCTCCGAGGGCGTCGGGGTATTGGTTCTGGCCCGACTGTCCGACGCCCAGCGGCTCGGGCACCCGATACTCGCCGTGATCCGGGGCAGCGCGGTGAACTCCGACGGCGCCTCCAACGGGCTGACCGCGCCGAGCGGCCCGTCCCAGCAACGGGTGATCCGCCGGGCGCTGGCCAACGCCGGTCTCTCCCCCGCGGAGATCGACGTGGTCGACGCGCACGGTACGGGAACGATGCTCGGCGACCCGATCGAGGCGCAGGCGCTGCTGGCGACCTACGGTCGGTCCCGGCCGGACGATCAGCCGCTGTTGTTGGGCTCGTTGAAGTCGAACATCGGACACACGCAGGCCGCGGCCGGGGTGGCCGGGGTGATCAAGATGGTGCTGGCGATGCGGCACGGCGTGGTGCCGAAGACGCTGCACGTGGACGCGCCGACGCCGGCGGTGGACTGGTCCGCCGGGTCGATCGAGTTGGTGACCGAGCCGCGGCCGTGGCCGACCACCGGGCGGCCGAGGCGGGCGGCCGTCTCGTCGTTCGGGGTCAGCGGTACCAATGCACACCTGGTCGTCGAGCAGGCGCCCGAAGTCGAGCCGCAAGTACCCGCCGAATCGACCGAGTTGCCCGTCGTGCCGGTGGTGGTTTCGGCCCGGTCGGCCGGGGCGTTGCGGGCGCAGGCGGAGCGGTTGGCGACTGTGGTCGGTGAGCTGTCGTTGCCGGATGTGGGTTTGTCGGCGGCTGCCTCGCGGTCGACGTTCGAGCATCGTGGGGTCGTGCTGGCGGGTGATCGCGACGAACTCGTGGCGGGGCTGCGGGCGTTGGCCGCCGGCGAGTCCGGTCCCGGGGTGGTGTCCGGGGTGGCGGGTGAGGGTCGTACGGCGTTCCTGTTCACCGGTCAGGGTGCGCAGCGGGCGGGGATGGGTCGGGAGCTGTACGAGGCGTTCCCGGTGTTCGCTTCGGCGTTCGACGAGGTCTGCGGCCACTTCGATGCGGTCCTGCCCGGGCTGCTCAAGGATGTCGTGTTCGGCGGCGAGGGTCTGGATCAGACCGGGTGGACGCAGCCGGCCCTGTTCGCGGTCGAGGTGGCACTGTTCCGGCTGCTCGAATCGTGGGGCGTACGGCCCGACTTCGTCACCGGCCACTCGATCGGCGAGCTGGCCGCCGCACATGTCGCCGGGGTGTTGTCCCTGGCGGACGCATGCCGGGTGGTCGCCGCCCGGGGCCGGTTGATGCAGGCGCTGCCCGCCGGCGGCGCGATGGTCGCGGTCCAGGCGACCGAGGACGAGGTCCTGGACCTGCTGAGCGGACACGAGGCCCACGTCGGGATCGCCGCCGTCAACGGGCCGTCGTCGGTGGTGATCTCCGGCGTCGAGGACGTCGTCACCCACATCGCCGACACGTTGCGCGAGCGAGGCCGCAAGACCCGACGGCTCGCCGTCAGCCACGCCTTCCACTCCCCCCTCATGGACCCCGTCCTGGACGAGTTCGCCGCCGTCGTCAAAAGTGTCGAACTCGCCGAACCCGTCATCCCGATGGCCGCGGACACCGAGGATGTGTGTTCGGCCCTGTACTGGGTGGATCACATCCGTGAGCCGGTCCGGTTCGCCGACCACCTCACCCGGCTGCGGGAGCACGGCGTCACCCGGTTCCTGGAGATCGGCCCCGACGGTGTCCTCACCGCGATGGGCCCGGACAACGTCGCCGACGCGTCCTTCACCGCCCTGCAACGCCGCGACCGACCGCAGATCCGGACCGCGCTCACCGCCCTCGCCCACCTGCACACCACCGGCCACCCCGTCGACTGGCCCCACCTGTTCACCGACACCACCGCCACCCTGATCGACCTCCCCACCTACCCCTTCCAACACCAGAGTTACTGGCTGGACGGCAATTCGCCGGGCGGGCGCAAGACCACCGCCGGGCTCGGCCTGACCGACCCGGGACACCCGTTCCTGACCACGGCCGTCGAGCTGGTCGGGGACGACGGTGCGGTACTCACCGGCCGGCTCTCCCTGCACACCCACCCGTGGCTCGCCGACCACCGCATCGACGGCGTCGCGACGTTGCCCTCGGCGGCCCTGGTCGAGTTGGCGGTCCGGGCCGGCGACGAGGTCGGCTGCGCCGGCATCGCCGACCTGACCGTGGACACCCTGCCGACCGTCCCGGCCGGCGGCGGAGTCCGGGTGCAGGTGACCGTCGGGGCGGCTGCCGAGGACGGGCACCGGCGAATCACCGTGGCCTCCCGGTCGGACCGGGACGACCCGGCCGCCCCCTGGCAGGTGCACGCCACCGGCCTGCTCACCGAGTCGGCGCCGGCGCCGGCGATCTCCCTGGCCGACTGGCCGCCGCCCGGTGCGACCCCGACCACACTCGACGACTTCTACCCGCGGCCGGCCGATGAGGGGCACTCGGCCGAGCAGGGGCACACGTACGGGCCGGTGTTCCGGGGGCTGCGGGCGCTGTGGCAGCGCGGGGAGGAGCTGTTCGCCGAGGTGGCGCTCCCCGACGACACGGACCCGGACACATTCGGGATCCATCCCGCGCTGCTCGACGCCGCGCTGCACCCGTTGCTCGCCGCCGGGCAGGACCTCACCACGCTGTCCTGGCACGGGTTCGACCTGTACGCGGCCGGCCCGCGCGCGCTCCGGGTCCGGATCAGGCCCACGGCGCCGGACACGTTCCGGTTGTGGCTGGCCGACGACACCGGCGAACCGGTCGCCGAGGTCCGTACGTTGCGCCGGCGCCCGGCGCCCCCCACCGGGCAGGGCGCCGACCCGGTCGGCGACTCGCTGTTCCACGTGGTCTGGTCGCCGGTCACCCTCCCCGATCCGGCGGACCTCACCTCCACCGATTGGGCCGTGCTCGGCGACATCCCGTCGGTCGACCTCGGCCGCCGGGTCGAGCGGGTCGCGGACGCCGCCGGGGAGGTACTGGTGGCCGTGCTGGACGAGCCGGCCGCCGCCGACCCGGTGGCCGCCGCGCACCAAAGCACGGTACGGGCGCTGGAGTTGGTACAGGATGCGTTGGCGTACGGAACCTCCCGGCTCGTCCTGGTCACCCGCAACGCCGTCGCCACCCACGACCGCGAGGACGTCCGGCTCGGCTCGGCGCCGGTGTGGGGTCTGGTCCGATCGGCGCAGGTGGAGAACCCGGGTCGGATCACGCTGATCGACCTCGACGGCAGCCCGGCGAGCGCCGAGCGACTCGCCGGCGCGATCGGGTCCGGCCACGACCAGTTGGCCATCCGCGCGGGCCGGGCGAGCACCCCCAGGCTGGCCAGGGTACGGACCGCCGGCGCGGCCGGGCCGGAACTCGAGCCCGACGGTACGGTTCTGGTCACCGGTGGTACGGGCGCGTTGGGCGCGTTGTTCGCCCGGCACCTGGTCACCGCATACGGCGTCCGGCACCTCGTACTCGCCGGCCGCCGCGGCCCCCACGCCCCCGGCGCCACCGAGCTGACCGACGAACTCACCGCGCTCGGCGCCACCGTACGAACAGTGGCCTGCGACGTCGCCGACCGCACCGCACTCGCCGCCCTCCTGGACACCATCCCCACCGAACACCCCCTCACCGGCATCGTGCACACCGCCGGCATCATCGACGACGGCATCCTCACCGCACTCACCCCCGACCGCACCACCCCCGTCCTGCGCCCCAAAATCGACGCCGCCTGGCACCTCCACGAACTCACCCACCACCAACCCCTCGCCATGTTCGTGCTGTTCTCCTCGGTGGCCGGTGTCGTCGGCTCGCCGGGGCAGGCGAACTACTCGGCCGCCAACCAGTTCCTGGACGCGCTCGCCCAGCACCGCCGGGCGAACGGGCGGCCGGCCGACTCGCTCGCGTGGGCGGCGTGGGCGCAGGAGCGCGGCATGGCATCGCGGTTGTCCGAGGTGGACCGCGGCCGGGCGACGCAGGCGGGTCTGCGGCCGATCTCGCCGGCCGAGGGCCTGGCCCTGTTCGACGCGGCGCTCGCCGCGGACCACCCGACGACGGTGCCGATGCACCTCGACGTCGGGCTGATCGAGCGGCAACCCGGCCCGGTCCTGCCCGTGTTGCGCGCTCTGGTCCGCAAGTCGGTCAGGCGTGTGGTCACCGCGGCGGCCGAGCACAGCGGCGGCCTGCTCGCCGAGCGACTCGCGCCGCTCGATGCGGCCGGTCGGCGGGAACTGCTGCTGGACCTGGTGCGCACCGCGGTGGCGGCGATTCTCGGGCACAGCGGTACCGACCACATCACGGACGGCACCGTCTTCACCGAGCTGGGGTTCGACTCGCTGACCGCGGTCGAGTTGCGCAATCGGCTGGAGGGCGAGACGGGCCTGCGGCTGCCGCCGACACTGCTGTTCGATCACAACACGCCCGCGGCGCTGATCGATTACCTGTCCGTGCAGCTCGCCGGGCGCAGCGAGACCTCCGCGCGGTCCACCGTGGACTTCGCGGCCGAGGTGCGGCTCGCCGCGGATGTGCTGCCGGCCGAGCAGGTCACCACCGTGGTCACCGATCCCGAGCAGGTGTTCCTGACCGGGGCGACCGGGTTCGTCGGCGCGTTTTTGCTCCGGGATCTGCTGCGCTCGACCGGGGCCACCGTGCACTGCCTGATTCGCGGCGCGGACGAGAGCATCGCGCTGGACCGGTTGCGGGCCAATCTGACCTGGTACGGCATCTGGGACGAGATCGACGCCGACCGGCTGTCGGTGGTCACCGGCGACCTCGCCGCGCCGCGTTTCGGCCTCGACGCCGAGCGGTTCGACCGGCTCGCCCGCGAGGTCGACGTGGTCTATCACGCCGGTGCCACGGTCAACTGGTTGCATCCGTATGCGTCGTTGAAGGCGGCCAATGTGACCGGTACGGAGGAGGCGCTTCGGCTCGCCGCGCGGCATCGCACGGTGCCGCTGCACTACGTGTCGAGCACCGGTGTCTTCGCCGGGCCGGCCCCCGACGGCGCCGGGCTGACCCCGCAGGATCCCACCGGGCCGCCGGAGCAGTTGACCAACGGCTACCGGCAGAGCAAGTACGTCGCGGAGAAGATCATCGGGTTGGCCCGCGAGCGCGGTCTGCCCGTGTCGATCTACCGCGCCGACGTGGTCTCCGGCGCGCAGACCAACGGCGCCTGCCAGGCCCGCGACTTCGTCTGGCTGAGCCTGAAGGGCAGCCTGCAGGCGCGGGCGATGCCGGTGGGTGCGAACGCGCTGTTCCCGATGGTTCCGGTGGACTACGTCAGCGCGGCGATCCTGGCGCTGTCCCGTACGACGGCCGGCGAGACCTTCCACCTGTTCAATCCGGTGGCGCTCGGCTACGCCGAGATGGTGGCCCGGTTGCGCGAGTCCGGTTACGTGTTGGAGGACGTGTCCTGGGACGAGTTCGTCGCCGGGGTTCGGGCCGACCGGGACAACGCGCTCTTCCCGACGATCGACATCTTCCGGAGCTACATGACCGCGGGCGAGGCGTTGTACATGCGGATGGATGTGAGTGCGACGGAGGCCGCGTTGGCCGGCACGGGGATCGCGTGTCCGGAGATCGACGCCGAACTGTTCGGCAGGTACACGGAGTTCTTCAGGGCCGCCGGCTATTTCCCGGCGCCGGTGCAGCTCGGGTAGCGCCGAGGAGTGGTGCGCGAGAGCCCCGAAGGGCCGGCTGGGCGGGTCGCCCAGCCGGCCCTTCGGGTTTTCCGGCTGCCGCGCCGGCGATCCGTCGCCGGCGCGGGCGGGTTCAGCTGCGGTCCAGGAATTGGAAGAGTTCCTCGTCGGTCGCGTCGGTGACGTCGAGCCGGGCGGCCTCGGAGCGGTCGGCGGAGTCGCGGAACGCCCGCAGCTTCACCAGCAGGCCCTCGATCCGGTCGGCGATCTGGTCCCCGTCCGGTCCGGTCGCCGACGACATGGTCAGCGCCGACTCGACCCGGTCCAGCTCGGCGAGCACCGAACCGGTCGGTCCCGGGGTCCGGAACGCCGACTGACGGATCAGTTCGCGGGCCACGGCGGCGGCCGTGGGGTGGTCGAAGACCAAGGTCTGGGCGAGTCGCAGGCCGGTCTCGGCGCCGAGCCGGTTGCGAAACTCCACGGCGGAGACCGAGTCGACGCCGAGGTCGGAGAAGGCCCGGTCGGGATCGACCGACCGGCCCGGCGCGTACTGGAGCACGTCGGCCATCCGGGTGCACACCAGGTCGAGCAGGACCTCGTAGCGATCCTCCTCGGGCAGCCCGGCCAGCCGGTCCCGGACCGAGCCCGAACCGGCCGACACCGGGCGCGGCGCGCGGGAGAGCACGCCGCGGCCGGCCAGGCGCCGCATGATCGGCGGTACGTCCGTCCCGCCGCGCATCGAGGTCAGGTCCAGTGCGGCCGGCACCAGCGCCGCCTGGTCCAGGCCGAGTGCGGCGTCGAGCAGTGCGACGCCCTGTTCGGAGGAGAACAGGGTCACCCCGAGTCGGGCCAGCCGGGCCAGGTCCACATCCGTCAACTGCTCGGTCATCGAGCTGCGTTCGGCCCACATGCCCCACGCCAGGGACAGTCCGGGCAGCCCCTGCGCGCGCCGGTGGTGCGCGAGCGCGTCCAGGTAGGCGTTGCCCGCCGCGTAGTTCGCCTGGCCGGCCGGGCCGATCAGCCCGGACATCGAGGAGAACAGGACGAACGCGGACAGGTCGAGGTCGCGGGTCAACTCGTGCAGGTGCCAGGCGGCGACCATCTTGGGGCTCAGCGCCGCGTCGAGCCGCCGGGTGGTCAGCTCGGTCAGCACGCCGTCGTCGAGCACGCCGGCCGCGTGTACGACGGCGGTCAGCGCGGCCTCGGCCGGGATGCCGGCGAGCAACCGGGCCAGCGCGGCCCGGTCGGCGGTATCGCAGCCGGCCAGTACCACCTCGGCGCCCAGTTCGGTCAGTTCGGCCGCCAGTCGCGCGCCCTTGGGGGAATCCGCGCCCGCGCGGCTGACCAGGAGCAGCCGCCGCACGCCGTGCGCGGTCACCAGGTGTCGGGCCACGATCCCGCCGAGTGTGCCGGTCGCGCCGGTGACCAGCACGGTGCCGGCGCCGAATGCCGCCGTCGGTGCGGCGGCTGCGCCGACTTCGGCCCGGATCAGCCCGGGTACCAGCAACCGGCCGGATCGGACCGCCAGTTGCGGCTCCCGGGCGATCAGCGCCGCGACCGCGTCCCACGGCACCGTCTCGGCGTCCACGTCGACCAGGCCGAACCGGCCGGGGCTCTCGGTCTGCGCGGACCGGACCAGGCCCCACACGCCCGCCTGGGCCAGGCCGCCGATCGGCTCCCCCGGCTCGACGCCGACCGCGCCCTCGGTCACCAGGACCAGGGTGCCGGCGGCGAATCGCTCGTCGGCGAGCCACTCCTGCATGACGGTGAGCACCGCGCCGGTGACCTGCCGGGCGTCCGGCCCGGTCGGGCAGCGCAGGAACACCACCCCCGGGTCGGCGGGCAGTTCCGCCGGCCCGGTCGCGAGCGCCCAGCGCACCCGCTCGGCCGGTTCGGCGGGCGCGGCCGACCAGTCCACCCGGAACAACGACTCGGCGGGTGTCCCGGGCCCGCTCGTCGGCATCCGCCGAAAGCGCAGGCCGGCCACCGATGCCACCGGCACGCCGGCCGGGTCGGCGAGCCCGATCGACACCTCGTCGGCGCCCGCGGACGACATCCGTACGCGCAGCGCGGTCGCGCCGACCGCCGACAGGGACACGCCCGACCAGGCGAACGGCAGTACGGCGCCGTCCGTTCCGTCCAGGAACGAGCCGTACCAGACCGCGTGCAGCGCCGCGTCGAGCAGCGCCGGATGCAGGCCGTAGCGATCCGCGTCGGCCGCCTGCTCCGCGGGCAGGGCGACCTCGGCGAACACCTCGTCCCCGCGCCGCCACAGCGTGGTCAGCCCCTGGAACGCCGGGCCGTAGTCGTAGCCGCGCGCGGCGAGGTCGGCGTACACGTCGCCGATCGCGACCTCGGCGGCCCCCTCCGGCGGCCATGCCTCGGCGTCGAACCCGGCCGGTTCGGCTCGCTCGGCCAGCAACCCGTCGGCGTGCCGGACCCACTCGCCGTCCTCGGTCCGGGCATGCACCGACACCGCCCGGTGTCCCGCCGCGTCGGCGTCCTCGACCACGACCTGGAGCTGCGCCCCGCCGCGCTCCGCGAGCACAAGCGGCGTGGCTACGGTCAGTTCGTCGAGCAGTTCGCAGCCGACCTCACGGCCGGCCCGCAGCGCCAGTTCGACGAACGCCGCACCGGGCACGATCACCCGGCCGAGCACCGCGTGGTCGGCCAGCCACGGTTGGGTCTGCACCGAGAGCCGCCCGGTCAGCACCGTCCCGCCGGACTGCGGCAGCGTCAACACCGCGCCGAGCAACGGGTGTTCCCCGGCGGCCAGTCCCACCGCCCGCAGGTCGCCTGGCTGCGCCGGCGAGTCCATCCAGTAGCGGTCGCGCCGGAAGGCGTAGGTCGGCAGCTCGACGGCACTCGCCCCCGTTCCGGCGAACACCAGCGGCCAGTCCACCGCCACGCCGTGCACATGCGCCGCGGCCAACGCGGCCAGCGCGGTGGCCGGTTCCGGGCGATCGGCGCGCAGTACGGGTATGGCGACCGAGACCGAATCCCGGTCCGGGAAGCACCCCTCGGCCATCGTGCTCACCGCGGCATCCGGGCCGACGCCGACGAACCGGGTGACCCCGTCGCCCTGCAACCGACGCACCGCGGCGGCGAACCGTACCGGCTCGCGGACCTGGCGCACCCAGTAGTCCGGCGCAGCCAACGACTCGGCCGATATCGGCTCGCCGGTGACCGTGGACACGATCGGCAACACCGGCTCGTGGTAGGTCACTTCGGCGAGCACCGCGCGGTAGGGCGCGAGCATCGGAGCCATCAGCGGGGAGTGGAACGCGTGGCTGACCCGCAGCCGCTTCGTGCGTCGGTCCAGTGCCGCGAAGTGCTCGGCGAGCCGCGACACCGCGTCCTCCTCGCCCGATACCACCACCGACTCGGGGCCGTTCACGGCGGCGATCCCGGCCGCGGTGCCGGTCAGCGCCGACGCGACCTCGTCCTCCGTGGCCCGGATCGACACCATCGCGCCGCCCTCGGGCAGGCGTTCCATCAGGCTGCCGCGCGCCGCCACCACCCGGCAGGCGTCCTCCAGCGTCCACAGTCCCGCGACGAACGCCGCCGACAGCTCGCCGATCGAGTGCCCGGCCAGCACCTCCGGATGCACGCCCCACGAGCCGAGCAATCGGGTCAGCGCCACCTCGATCGCGAACAGCGCGGGTTGTGCCCACCCGGTCCGATCCAGCAGCTCCGCCGCCGAGTCCGGATCGGTGACCAGCACCTCGCGCAGCGGCCGGTCGAGCAGCCCGTCGAAGCCGGCGCACACCTCGTCCAGAGCCGCCGCGTAGGCCGGGAACGCCGCGGACAACTCCCGGCCCATGCCGAACCGTTGGGTGCCCTGCCCGGCGAACACGAACGCGGTACGGCCGGGGTGTGCGACGCCGCGCAGCACGCCGGGGTCCGGGTCGCCGGCGGCGAGCGCCCGCAGGCCGGCGAGCAAGCCGTCCCGGTCGCCGGCGACCACCGCGGCCCGGTGTTCGAACGCGGTCCGGGTGGTCGCCAGCGAGAATGCGACGTCGAGCGGGTCCAAGGAGCCTGCGGTGGCCAGCAGTTGCCCGGCCTGGTCGGCTGGCGCCTCGGGGGTGTGCCCGGACAGCAGCAGCGGCACGAGTGGCGGCGCCGGCGGCGACGCCGGTGCCTGCCGCGGCTCGGCCGGCTCGGCCGGCTCGGTCTGCGCGACGGGTGCCGGTTGCGGCGCCTGTTCCAGGATCAGGTGCGCATTCGTCCCGCTGATCCCGAAGGACGACACCGCCGCCCGCCTCGGCGCGCCCGTCGCCGGCCAGTCCCGCCGCTCGGTCAGCAGTTCCACCGCGCCCGCCGTCCAGTCCACATGCGAGGACGGGGTGTCCACGTGCAGGGTCCGCGGGAGCACGCCGTGGCGCAGCGCCTGCACCGTCTTGATCACCCCGCCGACTCCGGCGGCGGCCTGGGTGTGCCCGATGTTGGACTTCAACGAGCCGAGCCACAGCGGCCGTTCGCGGTCGGGGTCGAGGCCGTAGGTGTCCTGGAGCGCCTGTGCCTCGATGGGGTCGCCGAGGCTGGTGCCGGTGCCGTGCGCCTCGACCGCGTCCACGTCCGCCGGGGACAGGCCGGCGTCGTCGAGCGCCTGGCGGATCACCCGCTGCTGGGCCGGGCCGTTCGGCGCGGTCAGCCCGTTCGACGCGCCGTCCTGGTTGACCGCGCTGCCACGGACCACGGCCAGCACCGGGTGGCCGAGCCGCACGGCGTCCGAGAGCCGCTCCACCAGGAGCATCCCGACGCCCTCGGCCCAGCCGGTGCCGTCGGCCGTGTCGGCGAAGGACTTGCACCGCCCGTCCGGGGCCAGGCCGCGTTGCCGGCTGAACGCGACGAGCATGCCCGGGGTGGACATCACGGTGGCGCCGCCGGCCAGGGCCAGGGTGCATTCGCCGCGGCGCAGCGATTGGACCGCCAGGTGCAGGGCGACCAGTGAGGACGAGCAGGCCGTGTCGACGGTGACGGCGGGCCCCTCGAATCCGAGGGTGTAGGCGATGCGTCCGGAGGCGGCGCTGTTGGCAGTGCCGGTGAGCAGGTGTGCCTCGGCGCCGCCGGTGGCCTGGTGCAGCCGGGGGCCGTAGTCCGGTGCCATCGCTCCGGCGAACACCCCGACCCGGGCGCCGCGCAGCGTGCCGGGGCGGATCCGGGCCCGTTCCAGGGCCTCCCACGAGGTTTCCAGGAGCAGTCGCTGCTGCGGATCCATCGCGACCGCCTCGCGCGGCGAGATGCCGAAGAACTCCGGGTCGAACTCGGTGGCCCCGCGCAGGAATCCGCCGCGTCGGGTGTAGGTGCGGCCGGGTGTGTCGGGGTCCGGGTCGTAGAGCGACTCGGCGTCCCAGCCCCGGTCGGCGGGGAACTCGCCGATCGCGTCGCCTCCGGCGTCGAGGAGTCGCCACAGATCTTCCGGGGAGTCGATGTCGCCGGGGAACCGGCAGGCCATGCCGATGATGGCGATCGGTTCCCGGCTCGCGTCCTCGGCGTCGCGCAACCGCTGCTTGGTCTGCTGCAGTTCGGCCGTGACCCGCTTGAGGTAGTCGACCAGCTTGTCTTCGTTGCGCACAGGGGCTCCGTTCAGGTCGTGCCGAGTTCGCCGTCGATGAGGTCGAAGAGCTCGTCGAGCTCCAGCCCGGCCAGCCCATCCGGTTCATCCGATTCATCCGGTCCACCCGGCTCGGCTGCGGGGTGCGTGAGCTTCGCGGCCGGTTCGGCGGAGCTCGCCGCGGTGCCGAGCGCGGGGGCGAGGGCTTCGCCGAGCCGGCCGGCCAGTGCCGACGGCGTCGGGTAGTCGAATACCAGGGTGGCGCGCAGCCGCAGTCCGGTCGCCGTGCCCAGCCGGTTGCGCAGTTCCACCGCCGTCAGCGAGTCGAACCCGAGTTCCTTGAAGGTGCGATCGGGGGCGATGGTGCCGGGCGTGCCGTGCGCGAGCACGGCGGCGGTGTGCTCGCGGACCAGGTCGAGCAGGGCCGGTGCGCGGTCCGCGTCGGGCATCCGGGCCAGGGTGTCGGCGAGCGAGGCGCCGCCGGCGGCCGGTCCGGTGGTGCCGGCCTCCGCCCGGTGGACCCGCTCGCGCACCACGCCGCGCAGCAGGGCCGGTACCGCGCCGTGTGCCCGGATGGCGGCCGGGTCGAGTCGGGCCGGGACGAGCAGGGGGGTGCCGGCGCAGAGCGCGGCGTCGAACAGGGCCAGGCCGTCGGCCGAGGACAGCGCGGCCAGGCCGGCTCGGCGCATTCGGCTCAGGTCGGCGTCGGCGAGGTGCCCGGTCATCCCGCTGCCCTGCGCCCACAGGCCCCAGGCCAGCGACACGGCGGGCAGTCCGCGGGCCGCGCGGTGTTGGGCGAGGGTGTCCAGGAATGTATTGGCCGCGGCGTAGTTGGCCTGCCCGGGCAGGCCGAGGATGCCGGCGACCGAGGAGAACAGCACGAACATCGACAGGTCGAGCCCTCGGGTCAGTTCGTGCAGGTGCAGCGCGGCGTCGACCTTGGGCCGCAGGACCCGTTCGAGCTGCTCGGGTCGCATCGCCTCGAGCACGCTGTCGTCGAGCAGCCCGGCGGCGTGCAGCACGCCGGTCAGGGGGTGTTCGGCCGGGATCGACGCGAGCAGTGCGGCCAGCGCGTCGCGGTCGGCGATGTCGCACGCGGCGACCGTGACGGTGGCGCCCGATGCGGTGAGTTCCGCGGCGAGTTCGGCCGCGCCGGGGGCGTTCGGCCCGCGCCGTCCGGCGAGTACCAGGTGGGTCACTCCGTAGTGGGACACCAGGTGCCGGGCGAACAGCGCGCCGAGGGTGCCGGTGCCGCCGGTGATCAGCACGGTGCCGGCCGCGAGGTCGGGCCGGGTGGCCGGGCGGGCGGTGACCCTGGCCAGCCTGGGTACCAGTGGCCGGCCCTTGCGGAGCGCGAGTTGTGGCTCGCCGGTCGCCAGGGCGATCGGCAGGGCCGCGATCGACGCGTCGTGATCGTCCAGGTCGAGCACGACGAACCGGTCCGGGTGTTCGCGCTGTGCCGATCGGACCAGGCCCCAGGCCGCGGCGCCGGCCGAGCCGAGCCCGTCCGGCTCGGCCGGCTCCACGACCACCGCGTCGCGGGTGAGCAGCACCAGGCGTGATCCGGCGCATCGTTCGTCGGCGAGCCACTCCTGGACCAGGCGCAGTGCCCGGCCGGCCACGGCATGCGCGCCGGCCGCGCTCGGCTCGCCGGTCAGCGCGGCGTACACGGTCTCGGGCACCGGTCCGGCGGCGGTCAGCGCGCCGAGATCGGGATGTACGGGCCCGCCGACCGCGAGTTCGTCGGCGCCGACGACCGCCCACGGCCGGGGTGCGGGGGCGGTTTCCGGTACGTGTGCCTCGACCCAGTCCACCCGGAACAGTGCGTCCGGCGGGCCGGCGGTCGGCGGGCCGGCCGGGAGGGGTCGCAGCGCCAGCGACGCCACCGAGGCCACCGGCGCCCCGGTGGCGTCGGCGAGCCGCAGCGAGACGGTGTCCGTGCCGTCCGGGTCCGGCGTGATCCACACCCGCAGTGCGGATGCGCCGCCGGCCCGCAACGACACGCCCTGCCAGGAGAACGGGAGCCGGCAGTGCGGTCCGTCCGCAACCGCGGCGTGCAGGGCGGCGTCCAGGAGCGCCGGATGCAGCCCGTATCGCCCGGCGGTGGGCGCGAGTTCGGTGGGCAACGCGACCTCGGCGAAGATCTCCGTACCGCGCCGCCACCACGAGCGCAGGCCCCGAAAGGCCGGGCCGTAGTGGTAGCCGAGTGCGGTCCAGCGGTCGTAGTCGCCGTCCCATTGCACTGCGACTGCGCCGGCCGGCGGCCAGACGGTCAGGTCGAAGTCCTCGGCCGGGCCGGATGCGAGTACGCCGCTCGCATGCCGGGTCCAGCCGCCGGAGCCGTCCGCCGGGCGGGCGTGCACGGCCAGTGCGCGGCGTGCGGACTGGTCCGGCTCGCCGACCGTGACCCGCACCGCGACCCCGCCGTGCGCGGGCAGCACCAGCGGCACCTCGCAGGTCAGTTCCGCGACCTCGGTGCAGCCCACCTCGTCGCCCGCGCGGATCGCCAGTTCGACGAACGCCGCGCCGGGCAGCAGCACCGTCTCCCCCAGCCCGTGTTCCGCGAGCCACGGTTGGGCCTGCCGGGACAGGTGTCCGGTGAGCAGGAGGCCGCCGGAGTCCGGCAGTTCCACCACCGCGCCGAGCAGCGGGTGGTCCGCCGCGGTCAGTCCCGCCGCCTCGACGTCCGCCGACGCGCCGGCCGGTGTCGGGTCCAGCCACAGGCGCCGCCGGCGGAACACCGAGGTGGGCACGTCGACATGCCGGGCGCCGGGGAAGACGGCCCGCCAGTCGGGGCTCACCCCGCGCACGTATGCCTCGGCCAGCGAGGTCAGGAATCGTTCGAGGCCGCCGTCCTCGCGGCGCAGCGAGCCGACCGCGACCGCGTGTTCCACCACGTCCTCGACCGCCGAGGTCAGCGCGGGGTGTGGGCTGACCTCGACGAACACCGTGTGTCCGCGTTCGGCCAGCACGCCGAGCGTCTCGGCGAAGCGGACCCGTTGCCGCAGGTTGCGGTACCAGTACTCGCCGTCCAGGCCGGTGGTGTCGAGGAGGCCGGCGGTCACCGTCGAGTAGAACGGGATCGCCGCCGGGCGGGGGGCCAATCCGGCCAGCACGCCGGCCAGTTCGTCGGCGATCCGCTCCACCTGGGCCGAGTGCGACGCGTAGTCCACCGGGAGCCGCTTGGCCCGGATCCCGGCGGCTTCGCACTCGGCGACCAGTTCGTCCAGTGCGTCCGGGTCGCCGGCCACGACGACCGCGCCTGGGCCGTTCACCACCGCGATCGACAGCCGGCCGGCCCATCGGAGCAGCCGTTCGGCGATCTCGTCCTCGGACCGGGCGACCGAGACCATGCCACCGGCGCCGGACAGCGCCAGGATGGCCTTGCTGCGCAGGGCGACCACCTTCGCCGCGTCGGCCAGGTCGAGTGCCCCGGCAACCTGGGCGGCGGCGATCTCCCCTTGCGAATGGCCCACCACCGCGGCGGGTTCGACCCCGTGGGCGCGCCACAGCGCGGCCAGCGACACCATCACCGCGAACAGCGCCGGCTGGACCACGTCGACCCGCTCCAGCGCGGCGGGGTCGCGGAGCACCTCGAACAGGTCCCAGTCGACGTGCGCGGCGAGCGCGCTCGCACAGGCCCGCATCGATTCGGCGAACACCGGTGCCGAGTCGAGCAGTTCCACGGCCATGCCGACCCACTGCGAGCCCTGGCCGGGGAAGACGAACACCACGCCGTCGGCCCGCCGTGCGGTGCCGCGCAACACTTCGGGTGCCTCGGCGCCGGCGGCGAGCGCGGTCAGCCCCCGGCGCCGCGCGGCCGGGTCGGCGCCGACGACGGCGGCCCGGTGCGGCAGTCCGGACCGGGCGGCGGCCAGGGCGAATCCGATGTCCGCCGGGTCGGCGCCGGGATCCGCGTCGACCCGGGCCAGCAGTGCGCCGGCCTGGTCGGCCAGCGCGTCCGGGCTGCTCGCGGAGAACACCCACGGCAGCACCGGATCGACCGGGGCGGCGGGCGGTGACGCCGGCAACCGCGGCTCCGGTGGGGCCTGTTCGAGGATCACGTGCGCGTTTGTGCCGCTGATCCCGAACGAGGACACCGCGGCCCGGCGGGCCCGGTCGACCGGCGGCCACGCCCGTGCCTCGGTCACCAGTTCGAGGCCGGCGGCGGCCCAATCGACGTGCGGGGTCGGCTCGTCGGCGTGCAGGGTCGCGGGCACCTGCTCGTGGCGCAGCGCCTGGACCATCTTGATCACGCCGGCCACGCCGGCGGCGGCCTGGGCGTGGCCGATGTTGGACTTCAGCGAGCCGAGCAGCAGCGGGCGGTCCGGCGCCCGGTCGCGGCCGTAGGTGGCGGCGAGCGCGTCGGCCTCGATCGGGTCGCCGAGTGTGGTGCCGGTGCCGTGCGCCTCGACCACGTCGACATCCGCGGTGGACAGCCCGGCGCCGGCAAGGGCCCGGCGGATCACCCGTTCCTGGGCGACCCCGTTCGGCGCGGTGAGCCCGTTCGAGGCGCCGTCCTGGTTGATCGCGCTGCCGCGCAGCACGGCCAGTACGCGGTGTCCGGCACGTCGCGCGTCGGCGAGCCGCTCCAGGACCACGATGCCGGCGCCCTCGGCCCATCCGGTGCCGTCCGCGGCGGCGGAGAACGCCTTGCACCGGCCGTCCCGGGCCAGCCCGCGCTGCCGGCTGAACTCCACGAACATCCCCGGCCCGGACATCACCGCAACGCCCCCGGCCAGCGCCAGGGAGCAGTCCCCGGCTCGCAGTGCCTGGGCCGCGAGGTGCAGGGCGACCAGCGACGAGGAGCACGCGGTGTCCACGGTGACGGCGGGGCCTTGGAGGCCGAGGGTGTAGGCGATCCGGCCGGACGCGACGCTGATCGTGTTGCCGGTCAGCCGGTAGCCGTCGGACTCGGCGTGTGCGGCGTGCAGCGGGGGGCCGTAGTCCTGGGCCATCGCCCCGACGAAGACCCCCACGGGTGTGCCGCGTCGGCCGGCGGGATCGATCCCGGCCCGCTCCAGCGCCTCCCAGGATGTTTCGAGCAGCAGTCGCTGCTGCGGGTCCATGGCCAGCGCCTCGCGCGGCGAGATGCCGAAGAATTCCGGGTCGAACCGGTCGGCGTCGTGCAGGAAGCCGCCGTTGTTGGTGTAGGAGGTGCCCGGCCGGTCGGGGTCGGCGTCGTGCAGCCGGTCCAGGTCCCAGCCCCGGTTGGTGGGGAATTCCGAGATCGCGTCGGTCCCCTCGATCACCAGCCGCCACAGGTCCTCGGGGGAGGCGACGCCGCCGGGGAGTCGGCAGGCCATCCCGACGATCGCGATCGGCTCGTCGCTCTCGGGCTCTGCGGCGAGGTCGCCGGGCGCCTCGCCGCCGGTTGCCAACGCGCCCAGGTGGTCCGCGAGTTCGGCCGGGGTGGGGTGGCCGTACAACAGCCCGGCGGGCAGTGCGAGTCCGGTCGCCGCGGTCAACCGGTCCCGCAGTTCCACGGAGGACAGCGAGTCGAAGCCGAGGTCCTTGAACGTCGTGCCGGGCTCGACCGCGTCGCCGCCCGAGTGGCCGAGCACGACCGCGACGGTGGACCGCACCAGGGCGAGCAGCTCGGGCCCGGCCGGGAGCACGGCCGTGCCCCCGGTCGGGCCGGCCGCCGCCACCGAGGGCTGCGCGGCGGGGACGACGGCCCGACGCGCGGTCTCGGTGAGCCAGTGGCGCTCGCGTTGGAACGCGTAGGTGGGCAGGCGCAGCGGCCGGGCACCGCGCAGGGCGAATGCGCGCGACCAGTGCACCTGCACCCCGTGTACGTGCAACTCGGCGAGCGAGGTGAGGAATCGCTCCGGGCCGCCGTCGCCTCGGCGCAGCGAGCCGGTGACCACGGCGGGCGCCGCCGCGGTCCGCTCGATGGTGTCCCGCAGGGCGGGCAGGAGTACCGGGTGCGGGCTGCATTCGACGAACACGGTGTGTCCGTCTCGGATCAGTGCCCCGGTGGCCCGCTCGAGGTCCACGGTCTGCCGCAGGTTGCGGTACCAGTAGGCGGCGTCCAGTTCGGCGCCCGCCAGCAGGTCGCCGGTCACCGTGGAGTAGAACGGCACCGCCGCGGTCCCGGGCCGGATCCCGTCCAGGACGGTGTGCAGCCGCTCGCGGATCTGCTCCACCTGGGCCGAGTGGGACGCGTAGTCGACCGCGATCCGCCGGGTCTCGACGCCTTCCTCGGTCCAGCGGGCGACGAGTTCGTCCAGGGTGTCGGGGTCGCCGGAGAGCACCACCGAGGACGGGCCGTTCGCGGCGGCGATCGACACCGTGCCGGCGCATTCGGCGATCCGCTCGCGGATCTCGTCGGCCGGGCGCAGCACCGACACCATCGCACCGCGGCCGGACAGCGCCGACAGGGCCCGGCTGCGCAACGTGACCACTTTCGCGGCGTCTTCGAGGGTCAGGGCGCCTGCCACACACGCGGCGGCGATCTCCCCCTGGCTGTGCCCGACCACTGCGGCCGGCTCGACGCCGCAGGAGCGCCACAGCGCGGCCAGCGACACCATCACCGCGAACAGCGCGGGCTGGACCACGTCGACCCGCTCCAGCGCGGCCGGGTCGCCGAGCACGTCGGTGAGCGACCAGTCGACGTGCGCCGCGAACGCGTCCTCGCAGGCCCGCATCGAGGCGGCGAACTCCGGTACGGAGGCCATCAGTTCGAGGGCCATGCCGGCCCACTGCGCGCCCTGGCCGGGGAAGACGAACACCGCCTTGCCGGGCGCCGCGGCCTGGCCCTCGACCACCCCGGCGACGGCCGCGCCGGCGGCGAACTCGGCGAGACGCTCCCGCAGTTGCTCCCGGTCGCGGCCGACCACGACGGCCCGGTGCCGAAACGCGGTCCGGGTGGTGGCCAGGGACAGGCCGATGTCCGCGGCGGACGCCGTCGCCTGGTCTGTTTCGTCCACGAAGGAGGACAATCGGGCGGCCTGGGCGCGCAGCGCCTCGCCGGTCCGGCCGGCGATGGGCCACACACACGCGCCGGCCGACTCGGGCTCGCGGGTGGGCGAGCCGGCCGGCGGGAGGGCCGTCGAGCCGGTCGCCGGGGGCTCGCCGACCACGAGGTGGCAGTTGGTACCGCCCATTCCGAACGAACTCACCCCGGCCAGCAGCGGCCGATCCGGCCGCGGCCACGGCGTCGGCTCGGTCTGTACCCGCAGGCCGAGTTCGTCGAGGGGGATGTCCGGGTGCGGTGTGTCGAAGTTCAGGCTCGGCGGCAACATCCGGTGCCGGATGCTCAGTGCCACCTTGAGCAACCCGGCGATCCCGCCCGCGCCTTCGAGGTGCCCGATGTTGGTCTTGACCGAGCCCACCGGCAGCGGCGGGCCCGTCCGCCGGGCGCGGCCGAGCGCGGCACCGAGCGCGGCGGCCTCGATCGGGTCGCCGACCGGGGTGCCGCTGCCGTGCAGTTCGACGTATTGCACGTCGCGCAGTGCGACCCCGGCCCGCCGGTACGCCTGGCGGAGGACCTCCTCCTGTGCGCTGCGGCTGGGCACGGTGAGGCCGGTGTGCTCGCCCTCGCCCGCGCCGTCGTTGTTGACCGCGCCGCCGGTCAGCACGCAGTAGATGTCGTCGCCGTCGGCGACCGCGTTCGCCAACGGTTTGAGCACCACGGCGCCGCCGCCCTCGCCGCGCACGAACCCGTTGGCCCGGGCGTCGAAGGTGAAGCACCGGCCGTCGGGTGACAGGCCGCCGAAGTGCACCGCGCCGAGCGTGGGTTCGGCCAGGATGTTCAGGTTCACGCCGCCGGCGACGGCCGTGGTGCAGTCGCCGCGCCGCAGGCTCTCGCAGGCCAGGTGCACCGCGACGAGCGAGGAGGACTGGGCGGTGTCCACGGTCAGGCTCGGGCCGCGCAGGCCCAGGAAGTGGGAGATCCGGTTGGCGATGATTGCTCGGCGGGTGCCGGTCATCGTGTGCCGGCCGACCCCGTCCGCGCCGAGCCGGTCCTGCAGGGCCGCGTAGTCGTCCCACATGACGCCGACGAACACCCCGGCGTCGCCGCCGCCGAGTGCGGCGGGGAGGATCCGTGCGTCCTCCAGGGCCTCCCAGGCCAGTTCCAGCATCATCCGCTGCTGCGGGTCCATCGCCGCGGCCTCGCGCGGCGAGATGCCGAAGAACGCCGCGTCGAACCGGTCGATGCCCTCGACGAACCCACCGAGCCGGTGCGGCAGTTCGGCGCCGCGCCAGCGGTCCTCGGGGGCCTCGCGAATGGCGTCCGTACCGTCTCTCAGCAACCGCCAGAATTCGTGGCCGTCGCCGGCCCCAGGCAACCGACAAGCCAACCCGACCACGGCGATCCGTCTCATACCAAGGAGTCAACGCCGGGTATCGGTGAGCCGGCTTGTCTCACCGACCCAGAATGCGCGCGCAATTCTGGTGGCGGATACCAATCGGGGTCGATTCGCCGACCGCCCGAAAAAACGGCGCATCGGTATTGCTCGGCGGCCGGCGAATCATTGCGGCTGCCGAGCAATACCGATGCGGGTGCTGCTTTGGTCGGGCAAAAATGCTCAGTACAGGAGGGTCACCGACGGGTGGATGTCCAGCGTCGCGCGGCTGTAGTCCTCGAGAATGATCGGGGAGTTCAGCGCGGTGTGCCGGCTCATCACCGAGATGTCCCGCCACAGCCGCTGCAGCGGGTTCGACAGGGCGAACGCGCTGCCGCCGACCACGTCGAGCAACTTCTCCACGCCCGCCCGCGACTTCTCGTGCGCGGAGCGCTGGTGCATACGCAGGCGGGCACGCTCCTCCCACGGCATCGGCTGGGTCTCCGGAATTCCGTCGAGCGCCGCGCCGATTTCGGTCAGGTGCAGCCGGGCGGTCTCGATCAGGTGCGCGGCCTCGCCGAACCACATCTGCACCGACGGCGCGTCGACGGCCGCCTCGTAGTTGACGTAGGTGATCGGCCGCTTCTTGGCCAGCGCCTGGCGGGTGACCTCCAGGGCACCCTCCGCCGCACCCACGATCGCGGCGAGCGACTGGGCGCTGCCCTGGATGAGCATGCTGTCCCGCTCGTCCTCGCCGACCAGGGCGGACAGGTCGAACGCGACCGCGCGGTGCTCGGGGACGAACACCTCCTCGGCCACCACGGTGTGCGTGCCGGAGCCGGCCAGCCCGGCCACGTGCCAGGTGCGCTCGATCTTCAGGTCGC
Organism: Embleya sp. AB8; assembly: GCF_049739465.1. Lineage (NCBI taxonomy): Bacteria > Bacillati > Actinomycetota > Actinomycetes > Kitasatosporales > Streptomycetaceae > Embleya > Embleya sp. AB8. Next base: position 109,707 of record NZ_JBMHHY010000027.1, on the reverse strand, counting down.
CCATCGGCACCACGGCACCGACCAGGCCGGTGGTCGGCTCCTCGCCGTCGAAGACCGGCACGACCGGGATGTAGGCCCAGTCCGCGATCTCACAGCCCGAACTCCACGGGAACGTCCCGGTGATCTTGAACCCGCCCTCGACGCGCCACGCCTTGGTGGTGCTCAGGTGGGCCGTGGAGATCACGTACGCGTCGGGGTTGTCCGCGAACACCTCCGCCAGCGCGCTCTCCGGCATCCCGTTGAGGGCGAACCGGGTGGACGCGGTGTCGATGGACACGTTCCAGCCGGCCGACCCGCACGCCTTGCCGACCTCCGCGACGATCGACAGCAGGTCCGACATCTTCAGGTCGTAGCCGCCGAATCGGGTCGGCGTGCTGAGCCGGAACAGGCCCGCCTCGCGCAGCGCGACCACGACCTCCTCGGTGAGCCTGCGGTCCTGCTCGGTCTTCGGGGCCTGCTCGCGAATCAGCGGAGCAAGCGCGCGGGCACGTGCGATGAGCTCGGCCGGGTCGACCGTCGTCTCGTTCGCCCGCTCATCGGCCACTGCTGTCACGAAGCCCTCCTTCGATTGTGGCCGGCCGGCCCGCCCCGATCGGGGCGGGCTCACCGCACCGCGTAATGCGGTCAAGTCAATCCACTTCGACCGGGCAATCCCAGCGCCCGGAACCCAAAAACCGGCCGCCGCGCTGGTACTGGGAACCAGTACCGCCGACGACCGGTTTCCGGTCGGATGCCGCCCGAACGGATCAGGCGCCGACCACGGTCGCCGGGTCGGCGACCTCCGGGCCGGTCTGCGCCGTCACGAAGCGGTCGAACAGCAGACCACACACGATCGCGCCGCCGAGGAAGACCATCGCGCCCCAGAAGAACGCCGTCGTGTAGCTCTCCACGGAGGCCTCCGCGGCCAGCTGTGTCGTCGGCTGCTTGCCTTCGACGAACTTGTCCGCGGCGGTGATCGCCAGCGTGCTCAGCAGCGCGGTGCCGATCGAACCACCCACCTGCTGCACGGTATTGACCAGCGCCGACGCGGCACCCGCGTCCTGCGGTTCGACGCCGACGGTGGCGACGGCCGCGCCGAGCGAGACGACCAGCCCGAAGCCGATGCCGGCGATCAGGGTCGGCGCCAGCACGCCGCCGACGTAGGAGCTGTCCGTGGTGAGCCGGCTGAGCCAGAACGATCCTGCCGCGGCGAGCAACAGGCCGGCCGGGATCAGGATGCGCGACCCGAGCTTGGGTTCGAGGATCGGCGGGATGGTGGTCGCGCCGATCGCGATCCCGACGATCATCGGCAGGAAGGCCAGGCCGCTCTTGATCGCCGAGAAGTCCAGGATCAGCTGGAGGTAGTAGGTCAGGAACAGGAACTGGACGAACAGCCCGATCCCCAACAGGAACATCGCCAGATACGCACTGCCGCGATTGCGGTGCAGCACGATCCGGATGGGCAACAGCGGGGTGCTCGACCGGAGTTCGAACAGTACGAAGGCGACCAGGAGGATGCCGCTGCCGACCAGGTAGCCCCACACGTCGGCGCCGCTCCACGAGCCGTCGGCGGCGTTGGACAAACCGTAGGCGAGGCAGAACAGGCCGACCGAGGCGGTCACCGTGCCGGGCAGGTCGAGCTTTTCCGGGCGGTGTTCGGCCTGCCGGTTCTGCATCGTCAGCAGCGCGCCGACGAAGACGACCGCGGTCAGGATCACGTTGACGTACAGGCACCAACGCCAGTCCAGCCAGTCGGTCAACGCGCCGCCCAGGATCAGGCCGAGCGCGAGCCCGCCGCTGCCCAGTGCGCCGTAGACGCCGAACGCGGTGACCCGTTCCTTCGGGTCCTTGAACACGGTCAGCAGAAAGGACAGCGCGGCCGGCGCGACGAGCGCGGCGAACCCGCCCTGCAGCGCGCGGGCGGTGACCAGCATGGGGAAGCCGTTGGCCGCGCCGCCGAGCACCGACATGGCCCCGAAGCCGACGATCGAGATCATCAGCGAGCGCTTGGCGCCGACCAGGTCGACGATCCGACCCCCGAGCAGCAATAAGCTGCCGAAGGCCAGCGCGTAGGCGGTGACGACCCACTGCCGGTTCCCGTCGCTGAAGCCGAGGTCCGCCTGGGCCGACGGCAGCGCGATATTGACCACCGTCGTATCCAGGAAGATCGTCATCTGCGCAATACCGATCACCGCCAGGATCAACCAGCGGTTGACGTAATGGGGGTCGGGCGCGCCCTCCACCGCGGTCTTCGACTCGGAATCTGCTGACTCTGACATTCCATTTACCTCTGTTGCTCAGGCCGGACCATCGGCCGATGGTCCGGCGAACCGGTGTTCGGCAGACTTCAGGTGGAGATCGTCTCGAATCCGTGCTGCTTCGCGAGTTCGACAATGGCCTGCACCCGCTCGCGGGTAAGGTCGCCGGCGCCCGTCGATCGGCCGGCTCCGGACCACGCGAGCGTGATCGCCTCCGCCACCCCCGCAAACAATTCGCCGGCGCCCGGTGAGGCGCTGATACCACGTGGCGGAATTCCATTGTCGGGCACGGAAAGTATACCCCCGCGCACGTAATGTATATCGCCACGAGAAGCCGCTGCGGCAGCTTCCGCACCGGTGCCGAAAAAGGACAAATCGCAGACTATGGCGTCGTCCGCGAGATGCTTCTCGGCCAGCACCGGAACCGGGCTCGAATGCGCCGAGAACACCACCTGCGCATTCCGCACCGACAAAAGATCGTCGGTCGTCACGACGAATGGGTCACCCTCGTGCGCGTCGGCGAGATACGCCGCGATGGCCTCGCCGCTCGGCTCGTCGCCGGCGCGTCCCTCGGCCAGCCAGCCGGTGATCAGCGGCTCGGCGGACAACGCCGCCGAGATGCCGGTCAGCTCGCCGCCGGCGACGATCCGCGCCCAGGCCTCCTGGTAGATCCGCAGCTCCGCGGCCCGCAGTCGTTCGGCCGAACCGGCCCGACCGCTGCCCACCAGGATGATCCGGGCGACCTTGTCCACGCTCAGCGCGGCGAGCGCCGAGCCGATGTGCCCACCGCCGCCGACGATCGCCAGCGTCGATCCGTCGAGTCCGCCGATCCGTTCGATCGCGGCCCGCTCGGCGGCGATCAGCGCCGAGCCGACCGCGAGCGCGCTGCCCGAGGTCACCGTGACTCCGGGGACGCGCAGTGCACGACCGTGGTCGGCGACCGCGCCGAGGCCGAAGCCGAGGGCGACGGTGGCGCAGCCGTTCGCCTTCGCCTCGCGCACCCGGCGGTCCAGGTCCAGGCCGATCAGGAAGGTCTGCCCGGAGACCCGGTACTCGCGCAGTTGTTCCTGGGTGACCAGCAGCGGGTAGACGGTGAGGTCCACCGAGGTGCCCTGCGGCGACTGGAGCCGGATCGGCGCCGACGCCGGCAGGTCCTTGAGCAGTTCGCTGCGCCGGGCGTAGGACAGCAGCCGCTCGTCGTCCAGATCGGCGAGCGAGGGGTCGAACTCGCGCAGCCGGTCCGGGGTCAGCGGGTAGCCGACCAGCCCGACCCGGTGGGTGGCCGGCTCGCTCGGCTCGACCGCCTCGCCGGCCGCCGGCGAGAAGTCCGCGATCTCCACGCGCGGCGGCTGCCGGTGTGCGGCATCGGTCAGCGGGTGCACCAGCGGCAACGCGTCCTGGTGGCGCAGGATTCGGCAGACCTGGGTCAGGCCGGTCCGCAGCTGCTCGATCTCCGCGTCGCCGATCTGGATCGACGGCTCGATCCGCAACATGGTCGGCACACTCGCGGTCGGGCCGGTGCGGATGTGGTGGGCCGCCTGCAGGTAGCTGCCCAGTTGGAAGACGAGCAGGCCGGCGAGCGCCTTCTGCCGGATGATCGGCGACGATGCCCGGCTCTGGTCGGCGAATTCCACGCCGATCAGCAGCCCGCGCCCGCGCACGTCGACCACCACGTCCGGGTATTCCTCGGCCAGTTCGCGCAACATGGCGAGGATCCGCTCGCCGCGTTCGGCGGCCCGCCGGTAGGCGGCGCCGTCCTCGGCTTCGAGGAGTTCGAGGGTGCGCAGCGCGAGCGCCGTGGAGAAGCCGTCCTTGGCGAAGGTGGAGCTGTGCACCAGCTCGAACTCGGGGCGGTAGCGCGACTGGCGGATCAGCATGGCGGACGCCTTGCCCAGGCCGCCGCCGAGCGACTTGCCCAGCACGTAGTAGTCGCCGAGCAGGCCGATGTGGCTGCTCGCGAAGAACTTCCCGGTCCGCCCCATCCCGGACTGGATCTCGTCGACCACGATCGGGCAGCCGACCCCGTCGCAGACCCGTCGGATGCCGGCCGCGAACTCGGGGGTCAGTTCGTGGATGCCGCCCTCGCCCTGGATCGGCTCGACGATCAGTCCGGCGACGACCGGGAAGTCCCGCTCGACGAGGGTGACCCGGCCGTCCACGACCCGCACATCGAGCACGGTGACCGCGTGCTCGGCGACGATCGCCTCGAACGCCGCCGCGTCGTTCGGCGGGACGAACGTCACCGTCAATCCGAGCCCCGCGAACGCCGCCCGGAACAGCGGGTTGTAGGTGAACTGGGTGCTGCCGACCAGCTTTCCGTGGAAGGCCCGCTCCAGTGCGAAGAACACCGGGCCGGTGCCCGCCTGCCCGACGTTGTGCCCGGCCACCGCGCCGAGCAGCCCCGCGAACTCCTCGATCGTCGTCGGCGCCGGGATGTCACCGGGCAGCAGCGAGGTGTCGTCGGGAAGCGCCGCGGTGCCCTCGCGCACCGCGGTCAGCGCCACGTCGGCGTGCCACTCGATCTCCTCGAACAGGCTCTTGATCCGCAACACGCGGTCGAACTCGCAGTGTTTGACCGCCGCTTCGACGCCCTCCGCGCCGGTGTTGGCGAAGCTGATCGAGTACGGCTCGGCGCCGGGGAACTCGCGGCCGAGGATCTCGTTCAGCACCGCGCCGACCCGGTCGGCGACCGGATGCGCGGAGTGTTGCGAGTGCACCGGCCAGCCGGTGTCGAGCAGTTCCTTCGCGTACGCCACGATCTCCGGGTGGTTGTGCCCGAGCATCAACGAGCCCCAACCGCCGACCAGGTCGAGGACCGGTACCTCGACACCGGCCTCGTCCAGGTAGTACAGGGTGTTCTTCTCCGCCCGGACGTACTCGACGTCCAGACCGAAGGTGCCGAGCATTCCGGTCAGCAGCGCTTCGGCGTAGCGGGTGGGTGCATTCACCATTTCTCCTAGTGGTCGGCGTGGTCAGCGGTTGGGGTTGGCGGCGGAGCGGCCCAGTTCGCGGTCGATGAAGTCGAAGACCTCGTCCTCGGTCGCGGTCTCGATCGCGGCGGCCGGGTCGAGTGCGCCGGTGCCGGGGACCGCGTCGGGCCGCGCGTCGGTCCAGGCCTTGTTCCAGCGGGAGAGGATGGCGCCCAGCCGGGTGGCGATCTCGGTCTGCCCGGTCCCGTCGTCGTCCGCCGGGTCGACCGGGACGGCCATCAACACGGCCTCCAGCTTGTCGAGTTCGGCCAGTGCGGAGCTGCGGCTGACGCCGTCGGTGACGGCGAGCCGCTCCAGCAGGTGCTCCACCAGTACGCCGGGTGAGGCGTAGTCGAAGACCAGCGTGGTCGGCAGGGACAGGCCGGTCCGTTCGGCCAGTCGGTTGCGGAACTGCACGGCGGAGAGCGAGTCGAAGCCGGAGTCGCGGAAGGACACCTCCCACCGCAGGTTCTCCGGTGTCGCGTGGCCGAGCACCCCGGCCGCCTCGGCGCGCACCAGGTCGCGCAGGTGGGTCTCGACCTCGGCCCTGCCCATCCGCGCGAACCGGTCGGCGGGCCGCTCCTCGCTCGCCTCGGGGCGGGCCTCGCGCGGCACCAGGTCGCGCAGTACCACCGGGACCTGCGTGGTTTCCCGGCGCAGCGCGGCCACGTCCAGCGGGGCCGGCGCGACCACGGCCCGCCCGGTGGCGAGCGCGGCGTCGAAGAGTTCGCCCGCCTCGCCCCGGCCGATCACCCGCAGTCCGGACTGGCCACCACCGTCGACCATCCGACCCCAGGCCAGCGCCACCGCGGGCAGTCCGGCGGCCCGGCGGCGCGTGGCGAGCGCGTCCAGGTAGGCGTTCGCCGAGGCGAAGTTGGCCTGTCCCGGGCTGCCGAGCATGCCGACCACCGAGGAGCACAGCACGAACAGCGCGGGTGGGGCGTCCGCCGTCAGCTCGTGCAGCTGCCAGGCCCCGTCCACCTTGGGCCGCAGTACGTGCGCCACACGTTCGGCGGTCAACGCGCTGAACACCCCGTCGTCCAGCACGTTTTCCGTGTGCACGATGCCGGTCAGCGGGTGCTCGGCCGGGATGTCCGCGAGCAGCTTTCGGACCGCGGCCCGGTCGGCGAGATCGCAGGCCACCACGGTGACCGTCGCGCCGAGGCCGACCAGTTCCGCGCGCAGCCGCTCGGCGGGCGAGTCGGGTCCGTGCGGGTCGGCGAGCACCAGGTGCTCGACGCCGTACGCGGTGACCAGATGCCGGGCGAACAGCGCGCCCATCGGCGCATCGGCGCCGGTGACCAGTACGGTCCCGCCGGCCGCCGGCATCGGTGTGGGCGCGTCCGAGGCGGTGGCCGATACCAGTCGCGGGGCGAGCAGCCGCCCGGCTCGGACGGCCAGTTGCGGCTCCCCCGCCTGCGCGACCGCGTACAGCAGGTCGGTCGAGGCCGGGTCGTCGTCCAGGTCGACCAGCACGATCCGGTCGGGATGTTCGGCCTGGGCCGAGCGCAGCAGGCCCCACACCGCGGCGCCGGCCGGGTCCCGGACCCGGTCCGAGTCGTCGACGGCCATCGCTCCCCTGGTCACCACGACCAGGCGGTTGTCCGGCAGGTCCTCCTGGGCCAGCCAGGACTGCGCCACGCCGAGCGCACGTTCGACCGCCCGGTGTACCGCGGCCGGCCGGTCGCCGGTCGGGCCCGGCTCCGAGGGTTGTGCGAGCAGTACGTCCCACGGGGTGTACGAGGCCGCCGCCTCGTCGATGTCGGCGAACCGCAGCGGCGCGACCTCGGCGAGGCCGCCGGGGTCGTCGCCGAGCAGCGCGAGCAGGCTTTCCGACTCGTCCTCGGCCGGCAACGGGACCGGGGTCCAGCGCAGTTCGAACAGCGGGCCGTGCTCCGGGGCATCGCCGTTCGGGCTCCCGGCGCCCGCGGAGCCGGCCGGCCAGTACCGCTCGCGCTGGAACGGATAGGTGGGCAGCGTCGTCCGGCGGGCCCCGGTGCCGGCGAACACGGCCGGCCAGTCGACGGCCGCCCCGGCCACGAACAGCTCGCCCACGCCGTCGAGCACGGTGCGTACCCGCGACCGGCCGTCCGGGCACAGGAGTACCGAACCCGCCGACACCCGCTCGGGGCCCGACTCGACGAACCGGGTCACCCGCTGCTCGGCCAACCACCGCTCGGCGGCGGCGATCCCCTCGGTGCCCGCCCGGGTCGGCGCGTCGCCGGCGGCGAGCGGCCGGCCGGTGTGCAACGACACCACCGGGATCCGCGGTTCGCCGAGCGTCACCCCGGTCGGGTCGCCGCCGGTCACCAGCCGTGCGGCGTCGGCGAGCGACAGCGCGCCGGCGACGTGCGCGGCGGCGACCTCGCCGACCCCGGTCCCGGCGACCGCGCCGAACACCACGCCCCAGGACTCGATCAGCCGGAACAACGCCACCTCGGCGGCGAACCGGGTCGAGTCCGCGCCCTGTTCGCCCAGCTCGGCGAGGATCTTGTCGTAGGCCCTGGCGTATACCGGGAACGTCTCGTACAGATCGCGGTCCGCAGCGTCCGCGGACCGCCCGGTGAACACGAACGCGGTCCGCCCGTCCCCGGCGCCGGGCGCGTCACCCTCGGCGATCGCCCGCAGTGCGGCCACCGCGTCCGCGCCGCCCTCGGTGACGAGCACCGCGCGGTGGTCGAACACCGACCGGGCAGCCAGCGAGAATCCGATGTCGAGCGGGTTCGGCGCGGCATCGGAGTCGAGCAGGGAGCGCAGCCGGTCGGCCAGCGCGCGCAGCGCCTGCGGCGACTTGGCCGACAACACCCACGGCACGGCGGGCAGGGACACCTCGGCGGGGGTCGCGACCTCGGCCGGCTCCTCGGGCGCCTGTTCGAGCACGACATGCGCGTTGGTCCCGCTCATCCCGAACGCGGACACCGCGGCCCGGCGCGGCCGGCCCAGCTCCGGCCACGGACGGGCCTCGGTGAGCAGCTCCAGCGCACCGGAGGACCAGTCCACGGCGGAGGTCGGCTCGGCCACATGCAGCGTCTTCGGCAACACGCCGTGCCGCATCGCCATGACCGCCTTGATCAGCCCGCCGGCCCCGGCGGCGTGCTGGGTGTGTCCGATGTTCGACTTCACCGACCCCAGCCACAGCGGGCGGTCCGCCGGCCGGTCCCGGCCGTAGGTCGCCAACAGGGCCTGTGCCTCGATCGGATCGCCGAGCCGGGTGCCGGTCCCGTGTGCCTCCAGGAGGTCCACCTCGGCCGGTGCCAGGCCGGCATTGGCCAACGCCTGGCGAATCACCCGCTGTTGTGACGGGCCGTTGGGCGCGGTCATGCCGTTGGACGCGCCGTCGGAGTTGACCGCGCTGCCCTGGAGCAGGGCGAGTACCGGGTGTCCGTTGCGCCGGGCGTCGGAGAGCCGTTCGAGCACGAACATGCCCACGCCTTCGGACCATCCGGTGCCGTCGGCGGATTCGTCGAACGCCTTGGCCCGGCCGTCCGGGGACAGGGTGCGCTGCCGGGAGAATTCGACGAACCCGATCGGCTGGGCCATCACCGTGGCACCGCCCGCGAGGGCCAGGGTGCACTCCCCGCTGCGCACCGCGTTCGCCGCGAGATGCACCGACACCAGGACCGACGAGCACGCCGTGTCGATGGACATCGTCGGGCCCTCGAGGCCGAGCACGTAGGAGATCCGGCCGGAGCCGAACGACGTCGTGGAGCCGGTCAGCCGATACCCCTCGGCACCCTCGCCGATCCCGTCGGCGCCCTCCCCGTAGCCCTGCGCGGTCAACCCGGTGTAGACGCCGGTGTTGCTGCCGCGCAACGCCTGCGGATCGATTCCGCCGCCCTCCAGGGCCTCCCACGAGGTCTCCAGGAGCAACCGCTGCTGCGGGTCCATCGCGAGCGCCTCGCGCGGCGAGATTCCGAAGAAGCCGGCGTCGAACTCGGCGGGGGCGTCGATGAATCCGCCCGCGCGCGGATAGAACGTGCCCGGCTTGTCCGGATCCGGGTCCCACAGCCGCTCGATGTCCCAGCCGCGGTCGTCCGGCATGTCGGAGATCGCGTCCACCCCGTCGGCGACCAGCCGCCACAGCGCCTCGGGCGTGCCCGCCCCGCCGGGGAAGCGGCACGCCATCCCGACGATCGCGACCGGATCGTGCGCACCGTCGGTCCCCGGGACCGACGCGGCGACGGCCACGGCCGAGGCCGGCAGGTCGCCGCTCAGCTCGGACAGTACGTATTCGGCCAGCGCCGAGACCGTCGGATAGTCGAACACCACGCCGGGCGACAGCCGCAGACCGGTGACCTCGGCCAACCGGTTGCGCAGCTCGACCGCGGTCAGCGAGTCGAAGCCCAGGTCCCGGAACGGCACACTCTCCCCGATCCGTTCGCCGGCGCCGAAGCCGAGCACCGCGGCCACCTCGGTCCGCACCAGGTCGGCGACCTGCTCGTGCCGCTCGCGCCGGGGCAACGCGGCCAGCCGGTCGGCCAACGAGCGCCGATCGCCCGCACCCTGCCGAACCACCCGGCGCGCCGGCCGACCCACCAGTGCGCGCAGCAGCGCCGGGACCGAAGCCGAACCGCCGCGCAGCGCCCGCGGATCGAGCCGCACCGGCAGCGTCACCGGGCGGTTCGCCGCGAGGGCCCGGTCGAACAGTCCCGTCCCGTCCTCCGGCGAGATCGGCCGCAGGCCGGTGTGCCGCAACCGGTCGCCGCCGCCGGTGACCCCGGCCTGTAGGCCGCCCTCGGCGGCCCACAGACCCCAGCCCAGCGAGATCGCGGGGAGGCCCTGGGCGCGGCGATAGTGCGCGAACGCGTCCAGGAAGTGGTTGGCCGCCGAGTAGTTGGCCTGCCCCGCGTTGCCCAGCGTGCCGGCCAGTGACGAGAACAGCACGAACATGGCGAGGGGTTGGTGGTGGGTGAGTTCGTGGAGGTGCCAGGCGGCGTCGATTTTGGGGCGCAGGACGGGGGTGGTGCGGTCGGGGGTGAGTGCGGTGAGGATGCCGTCGTCGATGATGCCGGCGGTGTGCACGATGCCGGTGAGGGGGTGTTCGGTGGGGATGGTGTCCAGGAGGGCGGCGAGTGCGGTGCGGTCGGCGACGTCGCAGGCCACTGTTCGTACGGTGGCGCCGAGCGCGGTGAGTTCGTCGGTCAGCTCGGTGGCGCCGGGGGCCTGGGGGCCGCGGCGGCCGGCGAGTACGAGGTGCCGGACGCCGTATGCGGTGACCAGGTGCCGGGCGAACAACGCGCCCAACGCCCCCGTACCACCGGTGACCAGAACCGTACCCTCGGGCGCCAACTCCGGCCTGACGGCGTCGGTTTCGGGCAGCGCGGCCAGCCGGGGCACGGTCGCCGTGCCGGCCCGCACCGCGACCTGGTCGTGGCCCGCCGCCGGCAGCGCCCGAAGGAGCGCGAGCGAGGCCGGGTCGTCGTCGAGGTCCACCAGCACGATCCGGTCGGGGTGTTCCGACTGGGCGGAGCGCACCAGGCCCCACACCGCGGCACCCACCAGGTCCGGGGCGCCGTCGTCCGGACCGGTCACCACCGCACCACGGGTGACCACAAGCAGGCGGCTCGACCCGAACCGGTCGTCGGCCAGCCACTCCCGCAGCAGGCCCAACACGTCCACGACCGTGTTGTGCACCGCCGCGACGATCTCGCCGCCGGGCGGGCCGGGGTAGCAGGCGACCAGCACATCGGCCCCGGCCGCGTCCGACAACGTCTCGTGCCGGTCGACCGCGAGCGCCGCACCGAGCGCCCGATCGGGCGTGCCGAGCAGGGCCCAACTCCCGCGCTGCTCGCTCGAACCCACCTCGACCGGAATCCAGTTCACCCCGAGCAGCGAGCCGGCCGAATCGTCCCGCGCGGCCGGTTGCTCGGCCGACAGCGGGCGTGCCTCCACCGACCGCACCTCGGCGACCGGTTGGCCCAGCTCGTCGGCGAGCTGGACCCGGCAGGAGGTGCCGCCCTCACTCGCCCCGTCGATGACCACCCGTACCCGCAGCTTGCTCGCCCCGGTGGCGTAGAGGCTGATCCCGTTCCAGACGAACGGCAGGAGCAGGGTGAAGTCCTCGCCCGCGTCGGCGATCGCGGCGACGACCCGCGGATGGATGGCCGCGTCGAACAACGCGGGATGGATGCCGAATCGTGCCGTGTCCACGCCGGCCGGCAGCGCCACCTCGGCGAAGAACTCGACATCGCCGGCCCCGTCGCGGCGCCACAGCGTGTGCAGTCCACGGAACATCGGGCCGTAGACGTAGCCGTGCTCCGCGAGCCGCTCGTAGAACCCGTCCGTCGCCATCGGTTCGGCGCCGGCCGGCGGCCAGTCGCCCAGTTCGAAGTCCGGCTCCGGGGCCCGGGCGGCCAACACGCCGGTGGCGTGGCAGGTCCACTGCTCGTCGAACTCGTCACCCTCGGGGCAGGAGTGGATCGCGAACGACCGCTCCCCGGCGTCCTGCCGCTCCCCCACCACGAGTTGCACGCGCACCCCGCCCGTCTCGGGGAGGAGCAGCGGCGCGATGACCACCATCTCGTCCACGCCGGCGCAGCCGACCTCGTCGCCGGCCCAGATCGCCATGTCGAGCAGCGCGGTACCCGGCACCACGACCCGGCCGCCCAGCTCGTGCTCGGTGAGCCAGGCATGCGTGCGGGCCGAGAGCCGACCGGTGAACACCACGTCGTCGCCACCGGCCACGCGCACCACGGCGTCCAGCATCGGGTGGCTCGCGGCCACCAGCCCCGCCGAGCCGACGTCACCCGAAGTCGCCTGGGCCAGCCAGTAGTTCTCGCGTTGGAAGGGGTAGGTCGGGAGGTCGATCAGGGTGGCGGTGGTGTCGGTGAACAGGTGGGGCCAGTCGACGGGGTGGCCGGTGGTGTGCAGGTGGGCGAGGGCGGTGAGCGCGGTCCGGATCTGCGGTCGGTCGCGGCGTTGCAGGGCGGTGAAGGACGCGTCGGCGACGTTGTCCGGGCCCATCGCGGTGAGGACACCGTCGGGGCCGATCTCCAGGAACCGGGTGACGCCGTGCTCCCGCAGCCGGGTGAGATGGTCGGCGAACCGGACCGGCTCACGGATGTGATCCACCCAGTACAGGGCCGAACACACATCCTCGGTGTCCGCAGCCATCGGGATAACCGGCGCGGTGAACTCGACGTCGTCCACGACGGCGGCGAACTCGTCCAGGATCGGGTCCATCAGCGGGGAGTGGAAGGCGTGGCTGACAACCAGCCGTCGGGTCTTGCGACCCTGCTCGCGCAACGTGTCGGCGATCTGTGTGACGACGTCCTCGACACCGGAAATCACCACCGAGGAGGGCCCGTTGACCGCCGCGATCCCCGCCTCTTCTTCATGCCCGCTCAACAGGTCCAGGACCTCGTCCTCGGTCGCCTGGACCGCGACCATCGCACCGCCGGCGGGCAGGGCCTGCATCAACCGGCCCCGGGCGGCGACCACGCGGCATGCGTCCGCCAGGGACAACACCCCGGCGACATGCGCCGCCGCCAACTCGCCGATCGAGTGACCGGTGACGAAGTCCGGCCGCACACCCCACGATTCGAGCAGCCGGAACAACGCCACCTCGACCGCGAACAGGGCCGGCTGCGTCCACCCGGTCTGATCCAGACCCTCGCCGCCGAACACGACATCCTTGAGCAGCCCGGGCAGGACCGCATCGAAGTGGCCACAGACCTCGTCGAACACCGACGCGAACACCGGGAACGCCTCGTACAACTCCCGACCCATCCCCGCCCGCTGCGCACCCTGACCGGTGAACAGGAACGCCGTACGACCCTCACCCGCCACCCCCGACACCACCCCGGGACCGGACTCACCGGCAGCCAACGCCCGCAGCCCAGCCACGAGTTCGTCGCGATCACCCGCCAGCACGACACCACGATGCTCGAACGCCGACCGAGAAGCCGCCGCCGACAAACCCACATCCGGCAACGACAGCTCACCGACCACCGACGCCAACCGCCCCGCCTGCGCCCGCAACGCCCCGGCCGACCGGGCCGAAACCACCACCGGCACGACGGGCAACTCCGTCGACGTCGCGGCCACTTGCGGCTCGGTCGGCACCGAGGCCGGCTCCACGACATCCGTGGGCGCCTGTTCGAGGATGACGTGGGCGTTCGTGCCGCTGATCCCGAACGAGGACACCGCGGCCCGCCTCGGTCGCCCGGTCTCCGGCCACGGCCGCGACTCGGTCACCAACTCCATCGACCCGGCGGACCAGTCCACCGCCGGCGTCGGCGCGTCCACATGCAACGTCTTCGGCACCACGCCGTATCGCATCGCGTGGATCAGCTTGATCACGCCGGCCACCCCCGCGGCGGCCTGCGTGTGTCCGATGTTGGACTTCACCGAGCCCAACAACAGCGGTGCCTGGTCCGACTCGGCCGAGCGTGCCTGCCCGTAGGTGGCCAGCAGCGCCCGGGCCTCGATCGGGTCGCCCAACCGGGTGCCGGTGCCGTGCCCCTCGACCACGTCCACCTCGGCCGGGGACAGGCCGGCGTTGCTCAGTGCCTGGCGGATCACCCGTTCCTGGGACGGGCCGTTCGGCGCGGTCAGGCCGTTGGAGGCACCGTCGGAGTTCACCGCGCTGCCCCGGATCACCGCCAGCACCGGCAACCCACGGCGCTGCGCCACCGACAGTCGGGCCAGCACCAACACCCCGACGCCTTCGGAGAATCCGGTGCCGTCCGCCGCCGCCGCGAAGGCCTTGCAGTGGCCGTCCGGCGCCAGTCCGCGCTGTCGGGAGAACTCGACGAACACGCTCGGGCCGGCCATCACGGTGGCTCCGCCCGCGATCGCCAGGTCACATTCCCCGCTGCGCAGGGACTGCTCCGCCAGGTGGATCGACACCAGGGACGACGAGCACGCGGTGTCCAGTGTCACGGCCGGGCCCACCAGGCCCAGTACGTACGAGATGCGGCCGGACGCAACGCTCGTGGTGCCGCCGGTGAGGACGAAGCCCTCCAGTTCGCCGGGTGTCTCTCCGGCGCGCGGCATGTACTCCTGCGGGATCACGCCGACGAAGACGCCGGTCGAGCTGCCGCGCAGCGACGCCGGGTCGATCCGGGCGTGTTCGAGGGCCTCCCACGAGGCTTCCAGGAGCACCCGCTGCTGTGGGTCCATGGCCAGTGCCTCGCGCGGCGAGATGCCGAAGAACTCGGCGTCGAACCGGCCGGCGTCGGCCAGGAAGCCGCCGCGGGTGAGGTAGGTGGTGCCCGGTGTCGCGGGATCGGGGTCGGACAGGCGGTCGAGGTCCCAGCCGCGGTCGGTGGGGAAGTCGGTGAGGGCTTCCTCGCCGTCGCGGACCAGTTCCCACAGCTGCTCGGGGGTGTGCGCGGCGCCGGGGAAACGACCGGCCATGCCGACGATCGCGATCGGCTCGCGGGCGGCGGCCTCGGCGTCGCGCAGTTCGCGCTGGGCGCGCTGCAGGTCGGTGGTGACCCGCCTCAGATACTCTCGAAGCTTCTGCTCGTTGGACATCCCGGGCAGCCCCCTTTCGTTCGGACGGGCGAGTTCATGCGGTATCGAGTTCGCCGTCGATAAAGTCGAAAAGTTCGTCGTCGGAGGCCGTGCTGAGATCCCGCTCCGCGTCGTCCGCGTCGGCGGGCGCGGACAGCCGGCGCAGCGCCTCCTGCAGTCGTGCGGCGAGCAGGTCCCGCTCGTTTTCGTCGAGTTGCGCCACGGCCAGCCGGTCGAGTTCGGTGACGACGGACCGTACGGTCGTCTCCTCGGTGGGTACGAGCAGTTCGTCCAGGTACCCGGCGAGTTCGGCCGGTGTCGGGTGGTCGAAGACGACCGTCGGTGGCAGCCGTAGCCCGGTGCCGTTGCCGAGTCGGTTGCGCAGTTCCACCGCGGTCAGCGAGTCGAAGCCGAGTTCCTTGAACGCGCTGTCCGCGTCGACCGCCGCGGCCGTGTCGTGCCCGAGCACCAGCGCGGCGGAGTCGCGGACCAGTTCCAACAGTTCCTTGCGGCGTTGCCGTTCGGGGAGTTCGACGAGGCGGTCCGCCCGGGTGGTGGCGCCGACCGGTTCGACGACGCGGCGTCGGGTCGGTGCGGCGGAGTCCAGTGCGGACAATATCTCGGGCACCGGCCGGCCGCTGTCGTGCAGTCGGGCCGGGTCGATCGGCACCGCGACCGCGACCGGGCGGTGCAGGGCGAGTGCGGCGTCGAACAGGGCCGGGCCCTGCTCGTCGGTGATCGCGCCCAGGCCCATCCGGGCCAACCGTTCCCGGTCGGTGTCGCTCAGGTGGCCGGTCATCGCGCTCTCCTGGGCCCACAGACCCCACGCGATCGACGTGCCGGGCAGGCCGAGGTCGCGCCGGTGTTCGGCGAGGCCGTCGAGGAAGGTGTTCGCCGCGGCGTAGCCGCCCTGACCGGCGTTGCCCAGGATGCCGGCGGCCGAGGAGAACAGGACGAACAGGGCGAGGTCGTGGTCTCGGGTCAGCTCGTGCAGGTGCCACGCCGACCGTGCCTTCGCCCGCAGTACGGTGTCCAGGTCCGCCCGGGTCAGCGCGGCCAGCACCCCGTCGGACAGTGCCCCGGCGGCGTGGATCACCCCGGTCAGCCGGTGGGCGGAACGAATCAGTTCGGCGACCGATTCCCGGTCCGCGACATCGCAGGCCACCACGGTCACCTCGGCGCCCGCCGCGCGCAGGTCGGCGACCAGTTCGGGGACGCCGTCGCCGGTGGGGCCGCGCCGGTTGGCGAGCAGCAGCCGCCGTACGCCGTGTTCGGCGACCAGGTGCCGGGCGACCAGGCCGCCGAGCGCCCCCGTGCCGCCGGTGATCAGCACGGTCCCGTCGGGGTCGAGCGGGGCGGGCACGGTGAGCACGATCTTGCCGATGTGCCGGGCCTGGCTGAGGTATCGAAACGCCTCGGGCGCGCGGTGCACACTGAACGCGGTGAGCGGCATCGGTTGCAGTGCGCCCTCGTCGAACAGGATCCGGATCTCCTCCAGCATCTCGGCGATGCGCTCGAAGCCGGCCTCCATCACGTCGAACGCCCGGTAGGACACTCCGGGATGGCGCTCGGCGATCTCCTCGGGGTCGCGGATGTCGGTCTTGCCCATCTCCACGAACCGTCCGCCGCGCGGCAGCAGGGCAAGGGACTCCTCGACGTGCTCGTGGGCGAGCGCGTTGAGCACCACGTCCACCCCGCGTCCGCCGGTGGTGGTGGCGAACTTCGCGGCGTAGCCCAGGCTGCGCGAGTCGGCGAGGTGGTCGTCGGCGAAGCCCCACGCGCGCAGCACGTCGCGCTTGCCGGCACTGGCGGTGCCGAACAGTTCGGCGCCCCAGTGCCGGGCGAGTTGCAGGGCGGCGAAGCCCACCCCGCCGGTGGCCGCGTGCAGCAGCAACGACTCGCCCGCGCGCAGCCCGGCCAGGTCGGCGAGGCCGTAGTACGCGGTCAGGTACACCACCGGGACCCCGGCGGCCTGCGCGAACGACAGGCGTTTGGGCATCGGCACCACGAGCCGGCGATCGGAGATCGTGACGGTGCCCAGACCGCCGGTGAACAGGCCCATCACCCGGTCGCCGGGCGCCAGTCCGGTGACCTCGGCGCCGACTTCGAGGACGATTCCCGCGCCTTCGCCCAGCGACGACCAGCCGTCCTGCGCCACCATGCCCAGTTCCAGGAGTACGGCCTTGAAGTTCAGCCCACCCGCGCGCACCGCGATCCGTACCTCGCCCGCGTCCAGCGGGCGCAGCACCTCGGGGCACGCGGTGAGCGAGAGTGCGTCGAGTTCGCCGCGATAGGTCAGCGCCAGTCGCCAGGGTTGGTCCGCCGGGGCCGGCAGCGCCGGGGACGTGGCCGCCCGGACCAGGCGGGGCACTGCGGCGATGCCCGCGCGGATGCTCAGTTCCGCCTGGTCGGCGGCCATCGCGGCGGGTAACAGGGCCTGGCTGGAGGGGTGTTCGTCGAGGTCGAGGTGGCGGAACCGGCCCGGGTGTTCGGTCCGCGCGGTGCGCAGCAGGCCGGTCACCGCGCGGTGCGCGAGTTCGTCCGCCCGGGTGAGTACGACCAGCGGGACGTCTTCCCGGTCCGGCTCGGCGAGCCATTGGCGCAGCACGCGCAGCGTCTCGGCGAGGACGTCGTCGAGTTCGCCGGTGGGGCAGGCCCACAGCGCGGCGGTCGCCGATGCCGGTGCGGCCGGGCGATCGTCGCCGTTCGCGGCGAGGGTGACCCAGTCCGGCGTCGCGGGTGGCGCCGGCAGCTCGACCGGCAGCAGGTCCAGGCCGAACAGTGCCGTGTCGGCGACGCGCGTTTGCCCGAACGCGCCCGGGTCCACCGGTCGAAGTGCCAACTCGCCCACGGAGGCCACGACTTGTCCGGCCTCGTCGGTCACGAGCAGGGCGATCGAGCCGGGTCCGACCGGGGACAGCCGCACCCGGAGTGCCCTGGCGCCGGTGGCGTGCAGGTGTACGTCGGTCCAGCCGAACGGCAGCCGCAGGTCGTCCGTCCCGGCCAGGCCGGCCGCGTGCAGCGCGGCGTCCAACAGCGCGGGGTGCAGCCCGAAGCCGGCCACGTCCTGCTCTTCCGGCAGCGCGACCGAGGCGTAGGTCACCTCGCCGTCCCGCCACGCCGCCCGGATCCCTTGGAAGGCCGGGCCGTAGTGGTAGCCGCGATCGGCCAGGGAGGCGTAGAACCCCTCCACCGACACGGCGACCGCGCCGGCCGGCGGCCAGGTGGTCAACTCGCCGGGCTCGGCCGGTACTTCGGTGGTCAGCAGGCCGTTCGCATGCCGGGTCCACTCGTCGCGTCCGCTCGGGCTGGTGTGTACGCTCACCGGCCGGCCGGCGTCGGTGTCCGGGCCGACCAGGACCTGTAGGTCCAGGTCGGTGTCGAGGACGACCGGTGCGTGCATGGTCAGTTCGGCCAGATGGGCGCGACCGATCCGGTCCCCGGCGTGCAGGGCCAGTTCGACCATCGCGGTGCCCGGCAGCAGTATCGAGTCGCCGATCGTGTGGTCGGCCAGCCACGGCTGGGTGGTGCGGGACAACCGGCCGGTGAGGACCAGGGTTTCCGCGTCCGCCGGGCGCAGTGCCGCGCCGAGCAGCGGGTGGTCGGCGCGGCGCAGGCCGAGCACGGCGGTGTCCCCGACCGGGGCGGGCTCTGCCAGCCAGTAGCGGCGACGCTGGAACGGGTAGGTCGGCAACTCCACCGGGCCGGCCGCGATCCGCCAGTCGATGTCGACGCCGTGTACGTACGCCTTGGCCAGTCCGGCGCGAAATCGGGCCGGGCCGGCCTCGTCCCGGCGCAGCGACTCGAGCACGAGCGCGTCGGCCGTCTCCGCCTGCTCGATCGTCTCGCCGATCGCGGTGGTCAGCACGGGGTGGGCGCTGACCTCGACGAACACCCGGTGTCCCTGGTCCAGGAGCGCCCGGGTGCCGGCGGCGAAGCCGACGGTTCGGCGCAGGTTGCGGTACCAGTACTCGGCGTCCAGCTCCGGGCCGGTGAGGATTTCGTCGGTGACCGTGGAGTGGAACGGTATCCGGGTGGGCCGGGGTTGGATGCCGGCCAGGGTGGTGAGGATCTCCTCGCGCAGGGTCTCGACGTGCGCGGAGTGTGAGGCGTAGTCGACCGGGATGGTGCGGGCCCGGATCCCCTCGGCCTGGCAGGTCGCGACCAGGTCGGCCAGTTCGGTGGGGGTGCCGGAGACGACCGTGCTGCCGGGCCCGTTGATCGCGGCGATCTCCACGGCGCCGGCGTAGCGCTCGATCCGGTGCGCCGTCTCGGCCGCCGGGAGTTGTACGGAGGCCATGCCGCCGGTGCCGGCCAGTTTCGTGATGGCCTTGCTGCGCGCGGTGACCACGGCCGCGGAGTCCGCGAGGGACAGTGCGCCGGCGACGTGGGCGGCGGCGATCTCGCCCTGGGAGTGGCCCAGTACCGCGTCGGGGGCCACGCCGTGGTGTTCCCACAGCGCGGCGAGCGAGATCATCACGGCCCACAGGGCCGGTTGCACCACGTCGACCCGGTCCAGCGGCCCGGCGAGCGCGTCGAGCAGGTGCCAGTCGAGGTGGGGTTCGAGGGCGGCGGCGCAGTCGTCCAGTCGGGTGCGGAAGACCGCCGATTCGCGGTACAGGTCCAGGGCCATGCCGGACCATTGGGAGCCCTGGCCGGGGAAGACGAACACCGTCTTGCCGCGCGGGCGGGCGAGGCCGAGCAGCACGTCGGGGGCGGGCCGGCCGTCGGCGAGGGCGGCGAGTCCCGGCAGCGGGTCCTCGCCGAGTACGGCGGCGCGGTGCGTCAGCCGGGGGGCGCGGGTGGCCAGCGCGGCAGCCGCGGGCGGGTCCGGGTGGGTGCTCACGTGGGTGTGCAGTTGCCGGGCCCGGGCCGCGAGTGCCGTACTCGTCGCGGCGGACAGGAGCAGCGGTACGGCGGCGGGCTGCGCTGCCGGTCGTGGTTCGCGGTCCTGGTCCGACTCGGGCTCGGGTGGGGCCTGTTCGATGATCAGGTGGGCGTTGGTGCCGCTGATCCCGAAGGCCGAGACGGCGGCGCGGCGCGGCCGGTCGACCTCGGGCCAGGCGCGCGCTTGGGTGAGCAGTTCCACCGCGCCCGAGGCCCAGTCCACGGCGGGGGTCGGCGCGTCGACGTGCAGCGTCCTGGGCAACAGGCCGTGGCGCAGGGCCTGCACCATCTTGATCACGCCGCCGACTCCGGCGGCGGCCTGGGTGTGGCCGATGTTGGATTTCAGCGATCCCAGCCACAGTGGCCGGCCCGCGGGTCGTTCCCGACCGTAGGTGGCCAGCAGGGCCTGGGCCTCGATCGGGTCGCCGAGCCGGGTGCCGGTGCCGTGCGCGTCCACGACGTCGACATCGGCGGGGGTGAGCTTGGCGTCGGCCAGGGCCTGGCGGATGACCCGCTGCTGGGACGGCCCGTTCGGCGCGGTCAGGCCGTTGGAGGCGCCGTCGGAGTTGACCGCACTGCCGCGGATCACCGCGAGGACGCGGTGTCCGAGTCGGTGCGCGTCGGAGAGTCGTTCCAGGACGAGCATGCCGACGCCCTCGGACCATCCGGTGCCGTCGGCGGTGGCCGCGAACGCCTTGCAGCGGCCGTCCTCGGCCAGTCCGCGCTGGCGCGAGAAGTCCACGAAGGTGTCCAGGCTCGCCATCACCGACGCGCCGCCGGCCAGCGCGAGGGAGCACTCCCCGATCCGCAGTGCCCGGCTCGCCAGGTGCATCGTGGCCAGCGACGACGAGCACGCGGTGTCGACGGTCAGCGCGGGTCCTTCCAGGCCGAGCAGGTAGGCGATCCGACCGGAGGCGACGCTGGCCGCGCTGCCGGTGCCGCCGAACCCGTCACCGCCTTGGCCGGCCTCCTCGGCGCCGAGCCCGTAGCGCTGGCCGCCGTGGCCCATCAGTCCGACGAACACGCCGGTGTGGCTGCCCCGCAACGACTGGGGGTCCATCCCGGTGCGTTCCAGTGCCTCCCAGGAGGTTTCCAGGAGCAGTCGCTGCTGCGGGTCCATCGCCAGTGCCTCGCGCGGCGAGATCCCGAAGAAGTCGGCGTCGAACTCGGCCGCGTCGTAGAGGAATCCGCCGCCGCGCGCGTAGTAGCTGCCCGGCACGCCCGGGTTCGGGTCGTAACGACCGGCGACGTCCCAGCCGCGGTCGGTGGGGAAGTCGCCGATGGCGTCGCGGCCTTCGACGACCAGTTCCCACAACCCGTCGGGCGAGACGACGCCGCCCGGGAAGCGGCAGGCCATGCCGACGATCGCGATCGGCTCGCCGGCCGCCCGCTCCAGCTCCTGCAGGCGCTCGCGCGTGTCCTGCAGTTCGCCGACCGCCTGCTTGAGGTAATTCCGCAGCCTGCCCTCGTTCTCCATCGTCTCGTCACTCCTCCGGCCGAGTAGTCAACTCGGCCAGTCAACCCTGCAGGGGCGGTGGGCAGCCGGGTTCGAGGACCCCAGATCGGGCGGCGAATCTGGTTCCCCGGACCAAGGGACGGGTCCGGGTTCGCCCGGGTGCGTGTCGGGGCCTGGGCAGTTCGCGTCCCTCGGGGGCGTCCACGACGGGATCGGACGTCAGCGGTTCGAGGGTCATCCGGCTGGCGTGCCGTTGTCCGTCGCCCCACCCCGGGCGGCGGCGGAACAGCTCGGGGCGGGCCGCGGCGACGACCAGGAGCGGCATCGGTTCGGGCAGGTCGAGCAGGTCCTCGACCAGTTCCAGTACGGCGTTGTCGGCCAGGTGCAGGTCGTCGACGAACAGGACGAGCGGGCGGTGTTCGGCGAGTTTGGCCACGTTCGGGGTGATCGCCGGCCCGCCGGGGTCCAGTCGTACGGTCGCCGCGTTCGCCACGCGCCGTTCGAATGCGGCCAGCAGCGGCGTCTTGCCGATTCCCGGGGTGCCCAGGACCAGCACCAGGTGCGGCCGGGCGCGCCGCCGGACCCGCTCCAACAGGCTGCTCAATACGTTGAGTTCGGGTTCGCGGTCGAAGGTCTCGGTTTTGTTCGAGCGGTCGTGGCAGCGGCCCTCGACCGTCCAGCGCGGTCGCAGGCCGCCCTCGCGGCCGTAGCGGATCGCCGAGCCGGTCAGTCGCCTGGTGCGCTCGCACGCGACGATCTCGGTGTCCTCGGCGACCTGCAGCAGGGACTCGCAGTCGACCAGGAGCGCGCCGTTGACCGGCAGCGGTTCCAGGTACTTCTCGCCGGGACGGATCGGGATCCCGCCCGTGGACACCGCGACCCGCAGTGCGGGCCGTTCGCCGTCGGGTACGTCGAAGCAGATCCGCCGGCGCAGCGCGATCGCGGCGCGGATCGCCCGCTCGGCGGCCAGGTCGGTGATCTCCGCCGAGCGGCCGGCGGGGCGGAACAGGGCGAGGGTGACCGAGCCGGTCGAGCCGGCGACCACGCCGCCGAGCCGCTCCACCTCCTCGCGCACGGTGGTCGCGGTGCGCTCCAGGGCCTCGCCGACGTCGGTGACCCGGGTGTCGGCCCCGAAGTCGGCGCGGATCAGCACCGCGCTGACCGTGCCCGGTGCGCCGACCGCCGGTTGTGGCGGGATCGACCGGTCCGGCCGGAGAAACGGTTGTTCGCGCGGCGCCCGCGCCGGGCGGGCGAGCACCACCGCCGGCGTCGGCCGGGTGGGGGCCGCGATGGCCGGGTCGTGGACGAGAATCGAGTGTTGCAACAGCCGTAGCTCGCGGCCGGGTTCCAGGCCGAACTGCTCGGCAAGGCGCAGCCGCGCCTTGCGGTAGACCGCGAGCGCGTCGGCCTGGCGGCCGCTGCGATACATCGCGAGCATCAGCTGGTGGCAGGCCCGCTCGCGCAGCGGCTCGGCCTCGACCATCGCCTCCAGCTCGCCGAGCACCGCCTGGTGTCGCCCGTTGGCCAACTCGGCCTCGTAGTAGTCCTCCATCACGTCCAGCCGGGCGTGTTGCAGCGCGGTCAGCTCGGCCCACGAGTGCCCGGTCTCCACCAGGTCGGCCAGTGCCTGCCCGCGCCACAACGCGAGCACCTCACGCAGCGTGGCCGCCGCGATCTCGGGCCGGCCGGCCGCGAGTTCGGCGCGGCCGGCCTGGGCCAGGCGGTGGAAGCGGTACATGTCGACCTGTTCCGGGTCGACGCGTAACTGGTATCCGTGCGTACAGGTCAGCAGGGCGGGCGCACGGGTGTCGCCGTGTGCGTGCTCGGCGAACATCACCCGCAGGCCGCGCACCGCGTTCTGCAGGATCTTGCGTGCGGTCGGCGGTGTCTCCTCGGTGTCCCACAGTCCTTCGAGGAGTTTGCTGGTCGCCACTTCCCGGTTGGCGTTGAGCAGCAGCAGGCCGAGCGTGGCCCGCCGCCGGTCGCCGCCCAGAGCGATCGGCTTCTCGTCGTCCATCAGCTTCAACGGGCCCAGAACCAAGAACTGCAAGAGATCCCCCGTGGATCGTTCGTGGTCAGTGTCAACCGTGCGATGAATCCCGGGCCTACCGCCACTCCACCTCGCGGGCGCGGACGTGCGGATCGGGAGCGATCACCCGCATGGTGGTCGGCGGGTCCTGCCGGACCGGCTCCAGGTGCAGGCACTCGGTTCCCTCGGGCGGCGCGAACGAGGCGAGACAGGCGCAGTCGGTGGTGGTGAATCCGGCGAAGCGGTAGGCCACTTCCATCATCCGGTTGCGTTCGGTGCGCCGGAAGTCGGCCACCAGGTGGGCGCCGGCGCGGGCGGCGGCGTCGGTGAGCCAGCGCAGCAGTACCGCGCCCGCGCCGAACGAGACGACCCGACACGAGGTGGCGAGCAGCTTGATGCGCCAGACCTGCGGGGTCTTCTCGATCAGCATCACCCCGACCGCGCCGTGCGGCCCGAAGCGGTCGCTCATCGAGACCACGAGCACGTCGTGCCGCTCGTCGTCGAGGAGCGCGCGCAGCGCGGCGTCCGAGTAGTGCACGCCGGTCGCGTTCATCTGGCTGGTGCGCAGCGTCAGTTCTTCGACCCGGGTGATCTCCTCGTCCCGGGCCCTGCCGATCCGCATCTCCAGGTCGAGCGAGCGCAGGAACTCCTCGTCGGCGCCCTGGTATTGCTCGCGCTCCTGGTCCCGTTCGAATCCGGCGCGGTACATCTGCCGGCGCCGGCGCGCGTCGACGGTGACCACGGGCGGGCTGAACTCGGGCAGGCCGAGCAGCGCGCCGGCCTGCTCGGCCGGGTAGCAGCGCACGTCCGGCAGGTGGTAGGCGACCTCGGCGCGTTCGGTGGGCAGGTCGTCGATGAAGGCGATCGTCGTCAAGGCGAAGTTCAATCGCTCGGCGATCCGGCGCACCGACTCCGACTTCGGCCCCCAGTTGATCTGCGGCAGTACGAAGTACTCGGCCAGGCCCAGTTCTTCGAGCCGCACCCAGGCCTCGTCGTGGTCATTGCGGCTGGACACCGCCTGCAACACCCCGCGCGCGTCGAGTTCGACGATCACCTTGCGGATCACGTCGTCGACCTCGACGTGGCCGTCCTCGACCAGCGTGCCGTGCCACAGCGTGTTGTCGAGATCCCAGATCAGGCACTTCACGACCGGTTGTGCTTCGGACATGTTCGCTCCCCGTTTCGTGCGAGCGTTCAACCGGCCGTCGAGGCCGCGTGCTCGGCGAGGATCAGCTGACAGATCTCGTTGCTGCCCTCGATGATTTCCATCAACTTCGCGTCGCGGTACGCCCGTTCCACCACATGCCCGCCGCCGGCTCCGGCCGAGGCGAGGACCTGCAGCGCCGCCGCCGCGCCGCGCGCGGCGTTCCCGGCCGCGACGTGCTTGGCCAGCACGGACGCCGGTACCTGCTCGGGCGAACCCTGGTCCCAGGCGCGGCCGGCCTGCTCGCAGGCGAACGTCGCGGTGCGTTCCGCGGCGTAGAGCTCGGCCAGGTGCCGGGCCACGAGCTGGTGTCGGATCAGGGGTTGGCCGAACTGCTCACGGTTGCCGGCATGCCGGGCGACGGCGGTCAGGCAGGCCCGCAGGATGCCGACGCAGCCCCAGGCCACCGACAACCGGCCGTAGGTCAGCGCGATGGTGGTCAGCATGAGCACCGGCTGGCCGGCCACCACGAGCAGGTTCTCCTCGGGCAACCGCACCTGGTCCAGTTCCACGGTGGCGTGTCCGGCCGCGCGGCAGCCCAGCGGGTCGGCCACCCGGGTCACCCGGACACCGGGTGCCGAGGCCGGCACCACGGCGACCGCGCCGCCGCCCGCATGGCGGCCGAAGACCAGGATCCAGTCGGCGTAGCCGGCGACGGTGATCCACGTCTTGGTGCCGTGCACGACGATCTCTTCGCCGTCGCGGCGGATCTCGGTGGTCATCGCGGCCAGATCGCTGCCCGCGCCCGGTTCGCTGAACGCGACCGCGGCCAGCTCGCCGCCGGTGAGTCGGCCGATGTACTCGCGTCGTTGGGCCCGGTCGCCGAAGCGCTGGACGGTCCACGCGGCCATCCCCTGCGAGGTCATCACGCTGCGCAGCGAGCTGCACAACGCGCCGGTGTGCGCGGTGAGTTGCCCGTTGTCGGTGCCGGACAGGGCGAGACCGCCGAACTCCGCCTTGGCCTCGGCGCACAACACACCCTTGGCGCCCAGTCCACGCAGCACGTCGATCGGGATCTCCCCGGCCACGTCCCACCCGCTCGCGGCGTCGGCGACCGCCTCGGTCACCGCCGCGGTCAGCGTGTCAAGCACCGTCACCACCGCCGCGTAGCCGGGTCACCAGCGAGCTCATCCTGCGCACCGTGCGGAAGTTGTCCATCGCCAGGTCGGGGCCCTCCACGGCGACGTCGAAGGTGCTCTCCACGAACACCACCAGTTCCATCGCGAAGAGCGAGGAGACCGCGCCCGAGGCGAACAGGTCCACCTCCGGGTCCCAGGTGGTCTTGGTCTTGGCCTCGAGAAACTCGCCGAGTCGCTGCTCGATGCCGGCGACCGGCAGCTCTGTTGTCGCGTCCGTCATGGGAAGTCCCTTCTCATTGCCGCTTGTTCTTGCGCGCCAGGGTGATTCCGTCGGCCATCACGAGCAGGGACAGCTCGACCCTGTCGTCCACCAGGAGCGAGGCGTTGAGTTCCCGGATGGCCTTGGTGTCGGGATCGTCCGCCTCCGGGTCGGCGACCCGCCCGAAGTAGAGCGTGTTGTCGAGCACGATCAGGCCGCCGGGCCGCACGTGGGTCAGCGCCTGTTCGTAGTAGCGCGCGTAGCCGGTCTTGTCGGCGTCGATGAAGACCAGGTCGAAGGTCTCCGGGCCGAGCTCGGCGAGCAGGTCGGTCATCGTCGCCGAGCCGTCGCCCAGGCGCAGTTCGATCCGGTCGGACACCTCGGCGCGCTCCCAGTACCGGCGGGCGACCCTGGTCCAGCGCTCGTTGATGTCGCAGGTGACGATCCGCCCTTCGGGCGGCAGCGCGCGGGCCATGCACAGCGTGCCGTAGCCGGTGAACGTGCCGATCTCCAGGACTCGGTGCGCGCCGGTCAACCCGACCAGCATGGCGAGCAGTTGCCCTTCCTCGGGCATGGTCACCATGGCGTTGAGCGCGGGCATGAACGCGGTCTCGGCGACCAGGTCGCGCAGGATCTCGTCGTCGCGCAGGGACACCGAGCGTACGTAGTCGAGCAGGCGCTCGCTGACTTCCACCTGGCCGGCCATCAGCGCGCGCCGTATTCGTAGAAGCCGCGCCCGGTCTTGCGGCCGTGGTTGCCCTCGGCGACCTTGCGCAGGAGCAGTTCGCTGGGCCGGCATCCCTCGTCCCCGGTGCGCTCGTGCAGCACCCACAGGGAGTCGACGAGGTTGTCGATGCCGATCAGGTCGGCGGTGCGCAGCGGACCCGTGGGGTGCCCGAGGCAGCCCTCCATCAGCGCGTCGACGTCCTCGACGGTGGCCCGGCCCTCCTCGACCACGTTCGCCGCGTCGTTGATCATCCGGTGCAGCACGCGGCTGGTGACGAAGCCGGGGCCGTCACCGACCACGATCCCCTTGCGGTCCAGGGTGGCCAGGAGCGCGTCCACGGCGGACATCGCCGGGTCCCCGGTGCGCGGACCGCGAATCACCTCGAGGGTGCGGATCAGGTAGGGCGGATTCATGAAGTGCACGCCGACCAGGTCCTCGGGGGCAGGGACCCGGTCGGCGAGTTCGTCGACCGGAATGGAGGAGGTGTTGGTGATGCGCAACGTCCCCGGCGCGACCGCGCCGGCGATGTCCCCGTGCACCTTGGCCTTGAGTTCGGCCACCTCGGTGATCGCCTCGATCACCCAGGTCGCGTCCGCCGCCGCCGACGCGGATGCGGCGAGCCGTAATTCGCCGATCGGCCCGGTGCGCGGGAGGGCGCCCATCATGTGCGCCAGCCGAAGCTCGTTGCGGACCCGCGCGCGGGCCTCGTCCAGCCGCGCCGAGTCCACGTCCACGAGGGTGACCGGCACTCCTCGGCCGACGGCCAGGGTGGTGATACCGATGCCCATGACTCCCGCGCCGAATACCGCCAGCTGCGGCGCGACCCCGTTTCCGGTCATCGGCCCCGCCCGATTTCATGAACGACCGACCCGCTCATAATCCACCTCGGCTTCACGTTCGGAATTCAAGAAGAGCGCGCTAGAAGAGCGCGCTCGACGCACGCGGACATGAAAAATGGATCGTCGGGTCGACCGCATCGCATCCGGCGCGACGCGGACTGCCAGGCCGTCTGTTACGACGACTTCGACGACACCCGTTTTCCGTTTCCCAGGACGATAACCCGAACACGTTTCCGGCGGGTTGCCTGTGCGCAAAAACTTGCGCCGCGACAACAGCCAATCAAGTCTGTGCCGGAAGAACCCCCGATTCCACCCCGCGACCCGTTCAGCAAGCTGCACTTCCACTTGATGAAGCTCACCCGTCCCGCTCTCGAGCGATGCCCGAGGGGGCCGGGACGGGTGAGCCACCGGGCCGGGAGGGCGAATCGCCGGGCCGGGGAAGGCGAGTCGCCGGGCCGGGGAGAGCGAATCGCCGGGCCGGGAGAGCGAATCGCCGGGCTAAGGAAGGCGTCGGTCGACTAGACGTCGTCCTCCACGTTCGCCTCTTTGACCAGGTAGCCGAACTGGAACCGGCTGGTCGCGCCGAACATTGCCATGACCTGGCCGATGTGTTTGCGGCAGGTGCGCACGGACACGCCGAGCCGGCGGGCAATGGCCTCGTCCTTGGCTCCGGCGATCAACATCCGGACGATCTCGATCTTCATGTCGTTGCTGACCACGTCGGTTTCGGTGCGCCGGGTGTCGAATTCCTTCGCGGTGGCCCAGGCGTGTTCGAAACAGGAATACAGAAAGTCGATGAGCAGGCGCTCGCGGACGACCACGGCGCCCCCGTCCGCGCCGTTCGCCAGGATGTACGCGGCCGTGCGATCGATGATGAACATCTCGCCGGAAAGCGCTCCGGCGGTCCGGACCTCGGCACCGGATTCGACCAGCCGTGCCGCATGTTCGCGGATCGGGGTGTCGAATCGGGCGGCATGTTGATACAGGACGCGCATGCGCACGCCGCGACCGAGCACCTGGCGACAGCGGGTCTCGGCCTCGATCAATTCCTCGGCCGGCCAGCCGCTCCCGGGCTGCATACAGACAACCTCGCGGGAACTGTTCGCGGCCGCATCGCAAAGCTGCAATGCGGCCCGTTCGGGCACCGTCTCGAGGTCGAACGAATTGTTCTCCGGTGCCCCGAATCTGCTCGACCGAAAGAGCAGCGAAAGCCGGGACAGGTCGTTTCGGAGATGATCCGTGGCCAATATCCGCTCCAGCAACTCCCGTTCGTTCCGGGTCAACAGTCGCGAGGAGGCAACTGCCGGGTCGGCCGGGACGAACCAGGTGTCCCGGTGACGGGACGGCTGAATGAGCTGGAGTTCCAGGAGTTTGGCAACGATCGTGTCGGTCTCGTCGGGAATCTTGCAGCCGAACTCGTGTGCGAGGTCCTCGACGGCGAAGCCGTCCCTGCCTAAACTCCATTCATAGACTTCGAAAATTCCGGCAACCGGCTTGGGAAACAAGGGCACCCCTAGCGAACCGAGCGTTCCTTCCGCTTACTTCCCGGAGGGTACCCGAGCGCTGTTCGAGGTTGCCACCAATATGCCAATTGATAGAATTCGTCGGCAATGCCCAATTTCCTGCCATGGCGAGCGATATACGCGAATCGAGGCGCCTGGTGCCGGGCCGGGCGCCGTGCCGGGGTTAGCGTTGCCGGGCGCGGCCCTAGCGGGCGAGCGGTTCTGCGGTGGCCTCCCGGAACGATCCGAACCTGCCGCGGTGGAACACCAGCGGCGCGGGCTCGTCCCGGTTCACCCGCAGTGCGGTCACCGCGGCGACGATGATGACGTGATCCCCGGCGACCTGCTCGGTCTCGATCGAGCACGACATCCAGGCGAGCGCGTCGCACAGTTCCGGGCCGGCCGCCGACTCGGTCCACGAGACACCGGCGAACCGGTCGATGTCCTTGACCGAGAACTGCCGGCACAACCGCCCCTGGTCGCTGCCCAAGATGTTGACGCAGAATGCGCCGCTCTGCCGCAGCTCGATCAGTGTCGACGACGCGTGCCCGACACAGAGCATGATCAATGGGGGATCCAACGAGACCGACATGAAGGAATTGCACGCCATGCCCGCGGGTTCGCCGCCCGGCATGTTGGTGGTGATCACCGTTACCCCGGTCGGCAGGCATCCGAGGGTGCGCCGGAATTCCGTCGCGTCGAACGGGGCAACCACAACCGCCTCCTCAATCGGCCACTCCCCGAAGCCTAATCGGCGTCCCGCGCCGCGCATTGGCACCGGCCACCAAGACCTCCGGTCGGATTTGGCCCGCCGGCCCAGTCGCCGGCCGGCCGAGCCCGCGGCTCACGCGCGGGCCTGCGGGCCGTCGGGGCGGGTGGCTCGTTGCGCGACCATCTCCCGGGCCAGGGCTTCGGTTTCGGCGTCGGAGAGGCGTTCGAAGCCCTCCTCGGTGAGCACCGAGACGATCGGGTAGATGCCGCGGGTGAGGTCGGGGCCGCCGGTGGCGGAGTCGTCGTCGGCGGCGTCGTACAGCGCCTGGAGCGCGGCCAGCGCGGCCTCGCGGCGGGACAGGTCGGCACGGAACAACTTCTTCAGCGAACCGCGGGCGTAGGGCGAACCGGAGCCCTCCGCATGGAAGTCGGCCTTCTCGTACGGGCCACCCGTGACGTCGTAGCTGAAGATCCGCCCCCGGCGCCCGGCGGGCGCGGTGACGTCGTAGCCCACCAGCAGCGGCACCACCACCAGGCCCTGCATCGCCTGGCCGAGGTTTTGCCGAATCATCGTCGCCAACCGGTTCGCCTTCGCGTCGAGGGTCATCGGCGCGCCCTCGATCTTTTCGAAGTGCGTCAACTCGACCTGGTAGAGCCGGATCATGTCCAGCGCGACCCCGACCGTGCCGGCGAACGCGAGTGCCGTGTAGTCGTCGGTCGGGTGCACCTTCTCCAGGTCGCGTTGCGCGATCAGATTCCCCATCGTGGCCCTGCGGTCGCCGGCGATCATCACCCCGTCCCGGTAGGTCAGGGCCAACACCGTGGTGCCGTGCGGGAATCGATCGGCCGCCGCCGGCAGCGGCGCGCTCGTCGGCAACATCTGCGGGCGGTGCGCCGCCACGAACTCGATGAACGAAGAACTCCCCGGGGCGAAGAACTCCGCCCCCAACCGACCGCCGGCCTCGTTCCAGGTCATGTCTCTCCTCACGCGGGTCACCGAGTACCACCAAGTACTACCAGGTGTGTGCGCAGCGGAAACGAGGTTGAGCGCGGGCGCGCGGGCAGGCGGGCGCGCGGGCGGGCCTAGGGAGTCAGCGAGCGCGCGCCGGGGCGAAGGGGATGCCCGAGGCCATGCCGCGGAGACCCACCACGAGGGACTCACCGAGGAAGTTCACGCCGATGGAGAGCTGGAGGGGGCGTGCGTACTCGTGCATGCCCATCTTCACCGCCAGGACACCGAAGCCGGCCATGACCGCCAGGGAACCGAGCACAGCGAGGAAGGTGCGGCCGGTGTATCGCTGCCACAGGAAGCCCCGCCTGTCGACGAGTCGCACGGTGGAGCCGCGCAGTGCGCCGAGTGCCACCCCGAGCACCGCGCCCGCGATCAGCCAGGTGAGGTCGGCGCCGGTCAGGTCCGTCGTCTTGACCAGGGACATGATCCCGAACCCGATGAGGATCACCGGGGCCGCGAAGAGGTCCCTCGCGTTGACCGGCTCACCGATCATGCGTTTGATCACGGCCGCGATCACGACCACCGCGATGAGTGCGGCGAGCAGCCAGGGGTTCACGCGAATACCACCGATCTTTATGGCACGACTGAGCTACAAAGATTTTAGCCCGACCGTGCTATAACAGCAACGTGCCAAAGATCGTGGATCCCGTCACCCGCCGCAGGGCAGTGGCCCGAGCCGTCCTGTCCGTCGTCGCCCGGCAGGGGTTCGAACAGGCGTCGCTGCGCAACGTCGCCGACGAGGCCGGACTCGCCGTCGGCTCGATCCGGCACTACTTCGCCGACCACGACGAGTTGATGACCTTCACGATGCGGGAGCTGAGCCGGCGCATCGGCGACCGCATCCGCGCCCACGCCGACCGGCTCCTGACTCCCGATGCCCACCTCGACCGCCCGGCCGCGACGGAAGAGCTCCTGGCCGAGTTCCTCCCCCTGGACGAGGCCCGCCGCCAGGAGACCGGACTATGGCTAGTCTTCACGGCCGCCGCGTACACCCGTCCCGAACTGCGGCCCTGCGCAGCCGAGTTGCAGAACGACCTGCACACCCTGATCGCACGCGTGTTGCACGAGGCCCGGAGCGCCGGCGGGCTGCCGGACGACCTGGACATCGACCTGGAGAGCACCCGACTGGCCGCACTCCTCGACGGACTCGCCGTCCAGGCGACGCTGCTCCCGGACCGCTACCCGGCACAACTGCTCCGCCAGGTACTTCGGCGACACCTGGATGCCCTCAAAACCGGTAGCTGACCTCCGGCCCGCGGCCTTCGACGGGACCACGAACCGCTGTCGCCGGCGCACCGGTTCCGCCGGCTGCACGTTCGCCGGGAGATTCACGACGACATCCACCCGACCCTCGCCGCCCTTGGCCGCGCCGCACGATTGGCTGCGGGCGACGACTCCCCGACGGACGCTGCCACGAGTCTTCCGCTCCTCCGCTCCTCTACGAGTCTTTCGCCGCCCGGGCCCGATGAGCCGCGACCGTCGTCCGGCTCGCGCATGCGTTGGAGCAGAATCGGCGGGTCCGGTTCCGGGACTGGTCCACGAAGTAGTTTCCGCACCCGGCCGCGGCGCACCGCCCCAGCGTCACTGCCCGATCCCCGGCCACGACCAGGGCGAGTTGGGCGGCGATCAGCCGGCCGACCCACTGCTCGGCCGGGGTGCCGTTGCGGCCGAAGTGGACGTGCCAGCCGCCCTGGCCGTCGTGGTCGGACAGGTGCATATCCGGCGGGTAATCGCGCAGCAGCCGGTGCACGGCCTCGGGGGCGGCGCCGTCGACCCACTGCGCCAGGGCCGCGCGCACCAGGTCCGGCAGCTCGCCGTAGTCGCCGCCCGGCGGCGGAGTGACCTCGTGCTCCGCGAGGAACTCGGCGACCAGTTCGCCGTGTTGGTCGAGCGTGCCGGTATTGGCCAGCTCGACGGCCAACCGCATCACATTCCCAATGTAGTCACCGTATTGCACTTGACCACCTACATCGCCGCTTCTTAATGTAGGCGCCATGCTATCTGATGACACCTACATAGCCCGCAGCCTGTGGCTGCTCGGGGAATGGGACGTCGCACTCGCCGTCCTGGGCCCGGACGCCGATCCCGAGCTGCGCGCGGAAATCGCCGTCGACCGCTGGTTCTTCCGGATCGAGGACCACGACGAGGCCGAGCAGGCGGTCGCGGCGCTCGATCCCGGATCGCCGACCGCACACTTGCTCACGGCGCGACTGGCCTACAGCCGCCTGCTGTTCCGGCACAACCCCCGCGCCGACGACCGCGCCGTGGCCGAGGCCGGCTACCGCGCGGCGGTGGAGGGCGGCGACGAGAAGCAGCGCGGTTGGGCCGAGTACCACTGGGCCGTCCTGCTGGACAACATCGACGAGGACTCGGCCGGCGCCCTCCCGCGCTACGAGAGGGCTCTCGAGATCGCAACCAGGTCCGGCGACGGCTACTTCGAGTCGTACATCATCCGGCACCTCGCACCGCACAAAGAGCCCGCCGAGCGGCTCGCGATGTTGCGCCGCTCACTCCACCTGCGCGCCGCACTCGGCGCCCGACCCCAAACCCTCGCCGCACAGGCCCTCCTCGCCGAGAACCTCCCCGACAACGACCCCGAACGCGCCGAACTCATGCGGACCTTCCACCCTGGCGCGGAAGAACTGCACATCGGCTGGCTGATGTCCGAACACTGATCCGCTGAGCGCGCCGGCCCCGACACAGCCGCAGCACGTCGCGAGGGGCCTGGGCGCCGGGGCCGACCTTGTGCCGAGGTCGGCCGGGCCATGGAGCACGGACGGCGACAGGCGAGTGGGACGTATTGTGGGTGATCTCCCGGGACCTGGCCACGTTCACCGCGCACCGAAGCCGCGGGGTGTCCCGTCCGACCGGACATTCGGTCGTTTTGGGCCGGCGCTCGTGGCGCACGGCCGATGATGTCGGGGGAAGCGAATCGTGACTTGCTCGAATTGCTCGAATTGGAGGCGACCGTGAGCAGCAACCCGTTCGACGACACCGATGGCCGGTTCTACGTCCTGGTCAACGACGAGGAACAACACTCCCTGTGGCCGTCGTTCAGCGAGGTCCCCGCCGGCTGGCGGATCGTCTTCGGCGAGGACGGCCGCCAGGAGTGCCTGGACTACGTGGAAAGCAACTGGACCGACCTACGCCCCAAGAGCCTGCGCGATGCCATGGCGGCCGACCGGTCCTGAGCACCGCCACCGTCGCGTAGGAGCGGAATCTTCCGCTCCGGTCTGCCGGCTCGACACGGCACAGCCCCGGGCCGGACCACTCCGACCCGGGGCTGTGGCATGTCGATCGAGCCGGCCGTCAGGCCAGTACCGTCCCGCCGTCGAGGGTGAGCACCGAGCCGGTGGCGAACGGCTGGGTGATGAAGGACAGGTACGCCTGCGCGATGTCCTCGACCTCACCGATGCGGCCGAGCGGGATGGCCGCGGCGGTGTCCTGGTACATCTGCTCGCGGTCGGTCTCGGTCATCGAGTCCCACAGCGGGGAGCGGACCATGCCGGGCGAGACGGCGTTGACCCGGATGGGCGCGAGTTCGACCGCCAGCGCGCGGGTCAGCGCCGAGACCGCGCCGCAGATGCTCGCCGCGACCGACCAGCCCGGTCCGGGACGGTCGCCCGCGATGCCGGTGGTGAGGGTGACCGAGCCGCCCGGGCGCAGCCGCGGCGCGGCGGCCTGTACGGCGAACAGCGCGCCGAAGAACCGAACTTCGAAGAACTTCCGGGCCCGGTCCGGGTCCAGGGTGTCCATGGTCATCAGGGCCGGCGGCTCACCCGCGGTGAACACGAGGTGGTCGATCGGGCCGAGCCCCTCGAACAGCGCCCGCACCGCCGCGGTGTCCGTGAGGTCGACGGCCTGCCCCCGCGAGCCGGCCGGCAGCTGCGCCAGGGCCCGGTCCACGCTGACCGGGTTGCCGGACACGACGGTGACCTCGGCCCCACGCTCCGCGGCCAGCATCGCAGTCGCCAGTCCGATGCCGGAGGTTCCGCCCAGGACGACGACGCGCTGTCCGTGCAGGTTCATGATGTGCCTTCCGCAGTGCCGAATCGATGTCGGTGGCTCGGTATCGGTGACCCGATCTCGGTGACCCGAGGTCGGTGACCCGATGTCGATTACTCTGCGGTCGGCGCGGATACTGCGTCCAAGACCCTTTTCCACGCCTGTAATACCCTCGCGACATCAGCCCGCCGAGGAGGTAGCGATGGACGTGGACCTGCGCAAGGTGCGGTACTTCGTCGCGGTCGCCGAACACCTGCACTTCGGCCGCGCGGCGGAGGCGCTGCACATCGCGCAGCCGGTGTTGTCCCGGCAGATCAGAGCCCTCGAGGACGAACTCGACGCGCAACTGTTCGTCCGCGACAAGCGCAGCACCCAACTCACGGCGGCGGGAGTGCAGTTGCTCGCCGACGCGCGTCCGCTGCTGGCCAACGCCGACGCGCTGCGCCGCCGGGTCGGCCGCGCGGCCCACTGCGCGGATACCCTCACCATCGGATTCATGCCCGGCCTCGTGGTCACCGCCGCCACCCGGGCGCTGATCGACCGCCGTCCGGGACTGACCGTGGAGGTGGTCCGCACCAGTTGGGACGACCAGGTCGACACCATCCACGACGGCCGCGTGGACGTCGGCTACGTTCGTCTGCCGATCGATCAACGCGGGCTTCAGGTAAGGCCGTTGCTGACCGAGCCGTACGTGGTCGTACTCCCGGCCGGCCATCGCCTGGCCGGCCGGGACACCATCGGCATCGCCGAACTCGCCGACGAACACCTGCTCCAGGATCCGAACGGCTTCCCCGAATGGCGCGACCTCGCCGGCGAGTCGCATGCCGGCCGGTCCCGCCGCGCCTGGACCGTCCGTACCGTCGAGGAAAAACTCGAACACGTGGCCGCAGGCCGGGGCATCGCCCTGCTCCCCCGGTCCGCCGCCACCTTCTACTGCCGCCCGCACGTCGCCTACGTGCTCATCGACGACATGGCCCCGAACCAGGTCTGCCTCGCCTGGGACGGCACCGCAAACAGCGAACTCGTCCGGGACTTCGTCACCATCGCGACGACCCACACCGCGGACCTGGCCGGCTCCTGGCTGTTGCCGGCCATCGCACCACGCTTTCCGGTCGGGCGCGGGTAGGCGAAGGCCGCCCCGTCGGGTCACGGATTCGCGGGCTTGCCCTTCCCGTAGAGCCACGTGGCGAACAGGGCGTCCAGGTTCTGCCCGGAGACCCACTCGCTCAGCGCGATGAACTGCGCGGTGTCGCCGTGGCCGTAGCGGTGTTCGCTCGCCCAGGACCTGAGGATGGCGAAGAACTCCCGGTCGCCGACGGTCTGTCGGAGCTTCTCCAGGACCATGGCACCACGCTCGTACGGCGGCTTGCCGAAGATGTGCGCGCCGTCCCCCGGGTCGCCGGCCGGGAACTCCCACAACTTGTCGGTATCCGGCAGCGCGTAGTCGGCGGCGAACTGCTGAGCCGTGCTCAGGCCGCCGTGCTCCGCGTGCCACAACCACTCGGCGTAGGTGGCGAAGCCCTCGTTCAGCCAGATGTCCTGCCACTTGGTCAGGGTGACCGAGTCGCCGAACCACTGGTGCGCGGTCTCGTGGACGACCGTGTCGATCTTGGGCGCCCGGTCGTAGATCGGCCTGGTCTGCGACTCCAGCGCGTAGCCGACTTCGGGTGCGTCCTCGACGATGGCGCCCGCGGCCTCGAACGGATACCGGCCGAAGAGCTTGGTCTCCCAGTCGATGATGGCCGGGAGCTGGTCCAGTACGGGCTTGGTCGCCGCGGCCTGACTGGGCACCACCGCGTTGTAGACCGGCAGGCCGCTCGCGGTGGTGTACTGCTCGACCTCGAACCTGCCGATACTGGCGGTGGCCAGATAGGCGGCCATCGGCCGGGACTCGCGCCACACGAACGTGGTCTTCCCGTCCCGGCTGCGCCGATCCCGCAACCGGCCGTTGGACACCGCGGTCCAACCGTCGGGCACGGTGACCTTGATATCGAAGCGCGACTTGTCGCTCGGGTGGCTGTTGCTCGGGAACCAGGTCATCGCGCCCTGCGGCTCGTTGGCGTTGAACACCGAGCCGTCCGGCCGGATGATCCACCCGTCCGGGGAGCCGTCCGGATCGCTCACCTGCGCCGGCACCCCCGAGTAGGCGATCACCACGTGAAACCGGCGACCTCGATCCAGCGCGCGGCCCGGGGTGATCGTCAGCTCGTTGCCCGCGCGGCCGAACTCGACCCGCCGGCCGTCGATCCGCACGCTGTCCACGGTCAGTCCGGACAGGTCCAGATTGAACGAACTGAGCTTCTGGGTGGCCGTGACGGTCAGATCCGCGGTGGCCTGGAGCTGCTTGGCCGCCGGCGTGTAGTCCAGGTCGAGGCCGTAGTGCACGACGTGGATGCCGCCGTTCCCGGAGAAGGGGAAGTACGGATCGCCCGCACCGGGGGCACCGGGCGTACCGCCGCCGTTCGCCTGGGCCGGGGTGCCGGCCCCCACCAGGAGGGCCGCGAGCACGGGCGTCGCGACGAGCGCGAGCAGGGGACGAGTGATCTTCGATGCCAAGGTGTTGGCCTCCTGTGTCGTGGCTCGACGCCGACCCGACGACACATCACCGGGCCGACGATTCCGACATGGCGCACGATCGACTCACATCCGAAAGCGAAACCCGGCGTCGTCCACGAGCTGCACCCCGACCCCGCGCTCCGCGCCGGCCATCACTCTACGATCGAACCCGCGAACGATGAATAGACACGACCTGTTCATCCGGGTGACACCTGTGGCCACCTCCGAGTCGGCCCAATTGCCGCACATGCGCGCCGAATCAGGTGTCGGACCGGAAGCAGTCGCCGAACGAAGGCAGGGCCTCGCCGTCGAGACTCAGTTCGGCCCACACGGTCTTTCCTCGGCCGCCGGCTTCCGGATACCAACCCCATCCGGACGCCGAACCAACCACGAGCAGCAGCCCGCGCCCCGACTCGGCGGCAGCGGTGGTGGGTACGGGATTCGGCAATGGCCCGGTCCGGGCGTCGGTGACCTCCACGCGGACGATCGCACCGTCCGTAGCCAACCGCAGGCGGCAGTCCTGCCCCGGAACGTGGCCATGACGCACGGCATTTGCGCAAAGCTCACCCACGATCAGCACCAGCACGTCGTGCGAGTCGCTGCCGTCGGCCACGCCCCATTCGTGCAGCCGAAGTGCGCCCATTCGGCGGGCGAGACGTACGCCGAGTGGTGCGGCCCCGAAGCGCATGGCGA
The DNA here is from genome assembly GCF_049739465.1 of Embleya sp. AB8. Classification (NCBI taxonomy): domain Bacteria; kingdom Bacillati; phylum Actinomycetota; class Actinomycetes; order Kitasatosporales; family Streptomycetaceae; genus Embleya; species Embleya sp. AB8. The sequence continues at coordinate 72,083 of NZ_JBMHHY010000027.1, read as the reverse complement.
ATTGCCGGCCGGGCTCGGCGAGCGGGGTGGGCATGGCGCTTTCAACTGATGTGTCGGACTTGATCAACATGCCGCCAACGCTCCCTCCGGTGGCGTAGCGTGACGAGGGGCAACACACAGACGTTTCGGAGTTGTCGGCGCCGAGGTGCGGCGTAGTACGCGGGGCGCCCCGTGCCGACGGACCCGGTCGCGCGTTGAGTTGGGGAGGTGGTGAGGCCAGTGGATCGACACGAGCAGGAAACGTCCGAGCAGGAAGCGTCCGAGCACGAGACGATCGGGCAACAACCGGAGGACGAGCCGGGAACGGGCATGGTCGCCGCGTTCGGACGGCAGTTGAAGGTGTTGCGGATCAGGGCGGGACACGAGCGAGCCACGTTCGGCACGCAGATGGGGTATTCAGCGGCGACGATCGCCGCATACGAGCAAGGTCGGCGCATCCCGCCGCCGAAGTTCATCGACAGGGCGGACGACGCACTCGACGCCGGGGGCGTCCTCAAGGCCGTCAAGGAGGACATGGTCCGCGCCCAGTACCCGGCATTCTTCCGGGACGCGGCGCAGTTGGAGTCCCAGGCGGCGGCGCTCTCCGTGTACGCGACGCAGGCGGTGCCGGGTCTATTGCAGACCGAGGACTACACGCGGACCGTGTTTCGGATGCAACGGCCGTTGCTGGACGACGAGGTGATCGAGCAGCGGTTGGCGGCACGACTGGCTCGACAGCAGATCTTCAGTCGGCAACCGGCGCCGCTGATGAGCTTCGTCATCGAGGAGGCCGTGCTCCGCAGACCGATCGGCGGTCGGGCAACGCTACGTGGCCAGTGGGAGCACATCCTCCTCGCCGGCCAGGAACGCAACGTCGAGGTACAGATCATGCCCATCGACTGCGAGGATCACGCAGGTCTTGACGGCCCGTTCAACCTGATCGACACCGCACAGGGTAAGCGCATCGCGTACACCGAAGTGCAAGGCGACAGCAGCGTCCACACAGGGCACCTGAAGATCCACAAACTCGTATCCCGCTATGGCATCCTACGCTCTCAGGCGCTCACTCCGAGTGAGTCGTTGGCCTTCATCGAGCAACTGCTGGGAGAACAATGACCGTTCAACGCGCCACGCCACCCGTACCGGAGACCGCATGGATCAAGAGCAGCTACAGCGGCGGCGAAGGTGGTGAGTGCGTGGAGACCGCCACGACCACCGAAGCCGTGCACGTCCGAGACTCGAAGCGCGTCGCAGGGCCGATCCTGACCCTTGGGCCCGAGGCCTGGTCCGGGTTCGTCGCTTACGCTCGGCACGGCGCCGATCCGGCCGTACCGGGGACCGCATGGGTCAAGAGCAGCTACAGCGGCGCCGAAGGCGGCCAGTGCGTGGAGACCGCATGGGTCAAGAGCACCCACAGCAGCGGCGAAGGGGGCCAGTGCGTGGAGACCGCCACGACCACCGAAGCCGTGTACGTCCGAGACTCGAAGCAGCCCATCGGACCCGTCCTTGCGATGTCGTCCGACGCGTGGTCCCGGTTCATCGGGGCGACTTCCGATCGATCCACCCTGACCGCATAGCCGCACGGCGCGTGCAATTCGTGGTCTCGGTGCGTGGCGACGCGGTTCCGTCGACGGTCACGTGGCCGGGCCTGGGGCCGCGCCCGCTGCCGGGTTTCCGGGAACGGGCGCGGCCCTTGCTGCGCTAGAACCTATTGGTCCAGATCTGGTACGGGTTGTCGGAGTTGGCGGGAACGGACGTGTAGACGCTCGAACCGTTTCCGTCCAGGAGTCGGCCGGTCGCGACGTTCTGGAAGCTCGCCCCGGTGAAGGGACCAGCCTTCCAGTGCTGGTAGGGGTTGTCGGCGGGCCCACAGACCGAGGTGTAGACGCTGCCGGCGCCGTTGCTGTCCAAGCAGCGTCCCGTTGCGTACTGGACCACGGTGAAGTAGCCGGTGTTGTCCCCGTAAATGTTCCACCGCTGGTACGGGTTGTCGGAGGGCCCACAGGCCGAGGCGTAGACGCTGCCGGCGCCGTTGCCGTCCAGACAGTGCCCCGTTGCGTACTGGACCACGTTCACGTAGCCGACGCCGCCGCTCTGTGCCGCGAGTGTGGTGACGCGGCTGCCCGGAGCGGTGACGTGCCCTCCCCTGATGGTGGCGGCGTCGGCCGGCGTGGCGGCGGCAAGTCCTGCGGTGGTGATCGCCGCGACGGCGGCGATCCCGGCAAGCTTCCTGCGCATCATCACAATCGTCTCCTCATCGAGTCCGGGAAGCGTTGAACCCGGCCGGACCGGTGCGGTGGCGTCGAACGCGCGCGGGCGGCCGTACAGCGAGGGGAAGCGTGGAAGCGGACCTGTTCGGGGCGGTTCTGCGTAGCTACCTCGGGCAACGACTCGGCCAGGCCCAAGGATTCGACAACCATCGACGTCACCGCCGACCTGGTCCCGGCCCTATACGAGCACCTGGCCGGCGCTGCACGCAAGATACGGAAACGGGCCGTCGAGACGCTCACCGGTGGCCGATTCACCACGCTCACCACACTCGAAGCCCCCGCGTGGTTCGGGCCGATCGCCGTCCACGCGTCTCGCGAACAGCCGTAGCCGCAGCCCGGATTCGTCTCGGATCAGCAGGGCCCGCCCCGGCGGCCGGCCCTGTGGACGCGGCGGAGGCGGCCGGTCGCCAGGGCCGGGTGTGCGCCCGCCCGATCCGGTTGCCGTCGGGCGGGCTCGACTCGTCTACAGGCCGTACTCGATGGCGGTGGCGGCGACCGTGTGGGTCGACCCGTACTCGATCGCCGTCGCACCCGAAGCGGCGCCCGCGGTGGCCACGCCCGCCACTCCCGCGACGACGGCCAGGAACGCACACGCGACCCAGCGACGAAGATTCATGAGCGAGACTCCCTTCCGTTCCCTACGGCACAATCGCGTGCCACCCTCCAGGGTGGGCCCACTCGGCTGCTTCGGGCAATGCCCGCCCCGGCGGTGGACGGCGGACGTTTTCCTTAGGTTCATCCGTGCGCCAGGTTGGTCCTGGCCGGGCGTCGTCTGGTGGCGGTTGACTCGGCGTGTCTGCACGATTCGTGTTCCCGCGCGGTGTTTGGCCGTGTCGGGACGACAACAGGAGATGGCCTTGCGACGTATCCTTCCCGCGCTCGGTGTGGCCGGCGTGCTGCTGGCGACCGTGATCGCGGTCCCCGCCGCCGCGGCTCAGGACGACACCTCCGCGGCCTCGGGGCGACCGTCGACCCACCCGATCGTGATCGGACACCGAGGGGCCAGTGGTTACCGCCCCGAGCACACCCTGGAGAGCTACCGGCTCGCGATTCGGCTCGGCGCCGACTACATAGAGCCCGACCTGGTGTCCACCAAGGACGGCGTGCTGGTCGCGCGGCACGAGAACGACATCTCGGGCACCACGGATGTGGCCGCGCACCCGGAGTTCGCGGCGCGCAAGACCACCAAGACCATCGACGGGACGCCGGTCACCGGGTGGTTCACCGAGGACCTGACCCTCGCCGAGCTCAAGACGCTGCGCGCGAAGGAGCGGCTGCCGCAGGTGCGGCCGACCAACACCACCTTCGACGGCAAGTTCGAGGTGCCCACCTTCCAGGAGATCCTGGACCTGGCCAGGACCGAGGGCCGCCGGGTGCACCGCACCATCGGTGTCTACCCGGAGACCAAGCACCCGACCTACTTCCGGTCGATCGGTCTGGGCCTGGAGGAGCCGTTGGTGCGGGTCCTCAAGCAGAACCACCTCACCGGGCGCAAGGACAAGGTCTACATCCAGTCCTTCGAGACCACCAGCCTGCGCAAGCTGGACAAGATGATCGACGTCCCGCTGATCCAGTTGATGGACGCGTCGGGCCGGCCGTACGACTTCGTGGTGGCGAACGACCCGCGTACGTACGCGGATCTCGCGAAGCCCGAGGGCCTGAAGTGGATCCGCGGCTACGCGGACGGCATCGGAACCAACAAGAACATGATCGTCCCCCGCGACGCGGCCGGAAAGTTGCTCCCGCCGACCACGATCATCAAGGACGCGCACCGCGCCGGACTCCTGGTGCACGCCTGGACGTTCCGTGCGGAGAACCAGTTCCTGCCGGTGGACTTCCGGCTCGGCGCCGACCCGAACGCGCGTGGTGACATCACGTCCGAGTACGAACTTTTCTACGGCCTCGGCCTGGACGGCGTCTTCGCCGACCAGGCGGACACCGCGGTGGCGGCCCGCACGGGTCTGGGCCGGTAGCGCCCCCGGCCGGCCGAACCGCCGAAGGGCCCCGCACCGCCCGGCACAGCGGCGGCGCGGGGCCCTTCCCCATGTCTACGCCCGGACCGGCAACTGTGGCAGTGCGGACAGGAGTTCCTGGGTATAGGGATGTTTCGGCGCGCGGAACAGCTCGTCGACCGGCCCGGATTCGACGATCCGGCCGGACTGCATGACGATCACGTGATCGCTGGTGTGATGGATCACGCCGAGGTCGTGTGAGATGAACAGCAGGGCCACGCCGAGGCGTTCGCGCAGATCGGCGAACAGGTCGAGGATCTGCGCCTGGATGGACACATCCAGCGCCGAGACCGGTTCGTCGCAGACCACCAGGTCCGGCTCGGGTGCCAGCGCCCGGGCGATCGCGACCCGTTGCCGCTGGCCGCCGGAGAGCTGCCGGGGACGCCGGTCGGCGACCGCGGCGTCCAGGCCGACCAGGTGCAGGAGTTCGTCGATCCGATCCCGGGCCGCCCGGGCGGAGCGGCGGGTGTACGCGCCCAATGCCTCGCCGACCACCCGCTCGACCGTCCAGCGCGGGTCGAACGAACCGAGCGGGTCCTGCTGGACGTGTTGGATGTGCCGGCGCAGCGCGCGCCGCTCCGCCTCGGGGCGGCCGGACCAGGGCCGCCCGAGCAGGCTGATCTCCCCGGTGTCCGGCGGCAGCAGGCCCAGGACCAGTTGCGCGAGGGTGGTCTTCCCGGAGCCGGACTCGCCCAGTACGCCCAGGGATTGGCCGGCCCGCAGGGTGAACGAGACGTCCTGCACGGCGGCTCGCTCGACCCGGTCCGGCCCCCGATAGCTCTTCCCGACGCCGCGTACCTCCAGCACCACGTCCGCCACCAAGTCCGCGGTGGTGTCCACCCGTTCGCGAACCGGTTCGGCGGCGCCCCCGGGCACCGTCGGCCACGGCTCGGCCGGATGCCGGCAGTACGCGGTGTGACCGGGCCCGATCTCCACGCGCGGCAACGGCTCGGTCCGGCACGCGTCGGTGACCAGCGGGCAGCGCGCCGCGTACGAGCACCGGTCCTCGGCCGACGCAGCAACCGACGCACCCGACGCGGGCGCCGGCACCGGCACCGGCAGCGACAACCGAGTCCGGCGCGCACGCGCCGACGGCACCGCCGCCAACAGCGCCCGGGTATACGGGTGTGCCGGATCGCGCAGCAGGTCCTCGACCCGGCCCTCCTCCAGGAACCGGCCCCGATACATCACCGCCACCCGGTCGGCCAGCCGCGCCACCACCGACAGGTCGTGGCTGATCAGCAGAATCGCCGTACCCGCCGCCTTCTTCGCCGCGAGCAGGTCCAGGATCCGGGCCTGCACGGTGACATCGAGCGCCGTGGTCGGCTCGTCCGCGATCACCACCGACGGCTCGGCGGCCAGCGCCGACGCGATCAGCGCCCGCTGGCGCAGCCCGCCGGAGAGCTGGTGCGGGTATTGCCGGGCCCGCAACTCGGGTTCGGGCACCCGGGCCTCGTCGAGCAGTGCGACCGCCCGGGCCGCCCGCTCCCGGCCGGGCACGATGCGATGGTTGGCCAGCGTCTCGGCGATCTCCGCGCCGACCCGGCGCAGCGGGTCGAGGGAGACCAGCGCGTCCTGGAGCACAAAGCCGATCCGCTGCCCGCGCACCGCCCGCCAGCGGCGGTTGTCGAGTGTCGTGAGGTCGTCGCCGTCCAGTTCCAGGCGATCCGCACGCACGGTCGAACCGGGGCCGGCCAGGCCGACCAGGGAGCGTGCGGTGACGCTCTTCCCGGAGCCGGATTCGCCGACGATGGCCAGGCATTCCCCGGCGGCGAGGGTGAAGCTCACCCCACGCACGGCGGGTATCCGGTCGGCGCCGCGTCCGAAGGCCACATCGAGCCCGTCGACCACGAGTGTGGGGGCCTGCGGAGCGGCCTGGGCCACCGGGGCCGAGGTGGTACGGGTGTCACTGGCCGGCATCGACGCGCCGCCCTTCGAATCGACGTTGCAGGTTGCGGCCGACCACGTTGACCGCGATCACCGTCACGGTCACCGCCAGGCCCGGGAAGACCGCCGGTGCCCAGGCGATCTCCAGGAGGTCGCGGGACTGGGCGAGCATCGCGCCCCATTCGGCGGTGGGCGCCTGCGGTCCCAGGCCCAGGAAGCTGAGCGAGGAGCCGGCGATGATCGCGGTGCCGATGTTGACCGTGGCAAACACCAGGAGTGGCGGCAGCGCGTTGGGCAGGATGTGGCCGAGGTGGATCCCGGCCCGCCGGCGGCCGAAGGTGACCGCGGCCCGGACGTAGTCCGAGTCGCGCACCACCAGCGCCTGGCCTCGGGACAGGCGGACGAACCCGGGGGTCGCGGCGATCCCGATGGCGAGGGTGGCATTGCCCGTTCCGGGGCCGAGCACCGAGACCACGATCAGTGCGAGCAGCAGCCCGGGGAAGGCGAGCAGGATGTCGGTCACCCGCATGATCGCCTCGTCGAGTACTCGCCCGCCACTGGCCGCGAGCACCCCGAGCAGCGCGCCGGCCACCACCGCGACCAGCGTGGAACCCAGGCCGATCAGCAGTGAGGGCCGCGCGCCGTGCACGACCCGGCTGAATACGTCGCGGCCGAGTTGATCGGTGCCGAACAGGTGGTCCGCGCCGGGTCCTTCGAGTCCGTGGACCGGGTCGATCGTGTTCGGCGGATCGGTCGCGAACAGGCCCGGCCACAACGCGGCGAGCACGATCAGGGCCAACACCACCCAGGCCACCACGATGCCGGGACGCAGGGTCCGCGCCCGATCCCACGGCCGGCCCCGGCTACGGGTGTTCGCCTTCCCGCTGAAGGTGCCGAGGTCGAGGGTGGTCATACCGGACTCCGTTCCGCGACGCCGGCACCGACGCCCTCGCCGACCGCGAACTCGCCGACCACACCCGCCCGTACCGACCCGGCCCGCGCACCAAGCCCGCTGCCGGCCGGCGTGTGCACCCGCCCGCGCGCCAACACCACTTGCACGTCGCGCAGTACGGCCAGGTCCTCGCGCGGATCGCCGGCCACCACGATCAGGTCCGCGTCCAGGCCGGGCGCCAGCCGGCCGGTACGCTCCGCCAAACCCAGCGCATCGGCCGCGATCACCGTGGCACTCTCCAACGCGGCCTCGGTCGGGATGCCCGCGCGGACGAACCACTCCAGGCCGTCGACATACAGCTCGAACGGCACTCCCGGCGTGCCCGCGTCGGTGCCGGCGATCAGCTTGACCCCGTTCTCGTACTGCTGCCGGGCCACCTCCAGCCAGGGCCGCATACGTTCCTCGCCGACTCGTGCGGCGGTCTCGCTCATCGTGATGCTCCAGGTCGGGCACACGAACGCGCCGCTCGCCGCGATCGTGGCGATCAGCGCGTCGCGCGCCTCGGGTTCGATCACCGGCCCGGCGGGTGTCCCGAACGAACAGTGCTCCAGGGTCCGGACACCGGCCGTAAGCGATGCCTCGATCGCGTCCGCGCCGAGCACGTGTGCGGCCACCGGGCGGCCGAAGCGGCGGGCCTCCTCGACGGCGGCGGCGATCTCCTCGTCGGTCAATTGCCGATGCCAACCGCGCGGGCCGCCGGGGGTCAGCCGGCTGCCGTTGACGAGCAGCTTGATCACGTCGACGCCGGCCCGCAGGTTGCGTCGAACCGCGGCGCGGATCTCGGGGATGCCGTCCGCCTCGCCGCCGAGGAACCAGAAGTGGCCGCCGGTGACCGTGATCGGCGCGCCGGCGGTGAGGACGCGCGGACCGGGCAGGTGGCCGGCGGCAACCGCGTCGCGCAGCCGGCCGGCCAGGTTGCCTCGACCGCCGAGGTCGCGCACGGTGGTCACCCCGACGTCCAGGAGTCGGCGGGCGTGTCCGGCCATCGCGAGCAGCAGTTCGCCGTCGTCGGCCTCGGCCACCGCGGTGGCCTGCGCCGCGCCGGGGTCCAGGCTCAGGTGCACGTGCGTGTCGATCAGTCCGGGCAGGATGGTCGCGCCGGGGAACTCGCGGTGCGGCGTGCCGGGTTCGGCGCGGGCCGCCACCTCGGCGCGTGGTCCGAGGTCGGCGATCACCCCGTCGCGGACCAGCACCGCGCCGTCCCCGATCGCCTCGCCCGCCGGCCCCGGCAGCACTACATCCGCGCTGAGGATCCTCGTGGTCACCAGCTCGCCTCTTTCAGTCGGGGGTCCACGACCCGGTACAGCCAGTCCACGACCAGGTTGATCACGGTGAACAGCAGTGCGGAGACCACCACGATGCCGGTGACGACATTGAGGTCCCGCGAGGAGATCGCGGTGGCCAGCGTGCGGCCCAGGCCCTGGCGGCTGAAGACGCTCTCCACCACCACCGCGCCGCCCAGGAGCGCGCCGACCACCCAGCCGGACAGGGTGATCAGCGCGACCGTGGCGTGCCGCAGCGCGTGCCGCAGGCGCACCGTGGTCTCCCCGGTGCCGCGCGCCCTGGAACTGGTCACGAACGGTTCCTCCAGGGCCCGTTCCAGTCCCTCGCGCAACACCTGGGTGAACACCCCGACCATGCTCAGGCTGAGCGTGACCGCGGGCAGGACCAGGCCGCGCAGACTGGTACCGCCGGTCGCCGGGAACAGCCGCAGATGGAACGAGAACACGGTGAGCAGGAGTACGCCGACCCAAAAGCTCGGGCTGGAGGTGAGGATCAGTTCGATCCCGGAGGACAATCGGCGCAACGCCGGTCGCCGGCCCGCCGTGGCCACCGCCAGGATCAGCGCGAGCACGATGGCGATCAGGAAGCCGGCCAGGGCCAGTTGCACGGTGGGCCACAGCTGACTGCCGATGATGTCCCCGACGGAGTCGTTGAGTTGGTAGGAGGTGCCCAGGTCGCCGTGCAGGAGCCGGCCGAGGAAGTTGCCGTACTGCTCGATCAGCGGCCGGTCCAGGTCCATATCCGAGCGGATCTGCGCGACCGCGTCGGGGGTGGGCGTGCTGCCGCCGAGCATCACCCGGACCGGGTCGCCGGGGGTCAGTCGCATCGCGCCGAAGGCCAGGGTGGCCGCACCGAGCAGAACCAGTACGGCCAGCAGCAGGCGGCGGACCAGCCACCGCAAGAGTGTGGAGCGCATGGTCACTTCCCCAACCAGGCGTCGTAGAACAGTGGGAACGCGGCGGCCTCGAAGGTCACGCCGTGCACCTTCTTGTCGGCGCCGATCAGGTAGGTCGGCACATACATCGGCACCGTCAAGGCGTGCTTGACCAGGAATTCCTGCAACTGCCGGTAGTTGTCCGCGCGGACGGCCGGATCGCCGGCCGCCGCCGCCCGGTCGAGCCAGCCGTCGATCTGCGGATCGGCCAGCTTGAAGACGTTGAGCCCGCCCTTGGCCAGCGTCTGGCCGGAGCCGAACAGGGTGCGCAGCACGTCGGGTTCGGCCCGCACATTGCTGGTGTCCCAGATGTCCATGTTGCCGGCGTAGACGTCCTTGCTGTAGCTGCCGGTGTCCTGGCCCACCCGGTCGACGTCGATGCCGACCTGCCGGGCCTGGGCCTGGATGCCCTCGCCGAGGATGTCCCGCGATTCCCGGACCTTGGCGGTGAGTACCGGCCAACGCAGGCTCAGTCGTTGCCCGTTGCGGGTGCGCACGCCGTCCGAGTCGCGCCCGGTCCAGCCGGCCTCGTCGAGCAGCCGATCGGCCAGTGCCCGATCACGCGGCCAACTGCCCTCCACCGCCGGGTCGTAGCCCACACCGTTGGGGCTCAGCGGTCCCCACGCGCGGTGGTACTGGCCGAAGTAGATCGCCTTGATCAGCCCGTCCACGTCCACCGAGCGCTGGAAGGCGATCCGGACCCGCTCGTCCGCGAAGGGTCCGCGCTTGGCGTTGAGGAAGATGCTGTACACCCCGCCGGGCGCATCCGCGCGCAGCAGTTGCAACGAGCCGTCCCGCTTGACGGTGCGCACGTTCGCGGCGGGCAGGCTGCCGATCACATCCACCTGACCACTGGTCAGCGCACCGACCCGGACCGCGTTCTCGGTGATGAACCGGATGCTCAGCCCGTCCAGATGGGCCGGGCCGTCGTGCCCGGCGGTCGGCGGTGCCCAGGCGTATTCGGGGTTGCGGCGCAGCGAGATGCTCTGCTTCTTGGTCCACTTCTCGAAGCGGAACGGCCCCGAGCCGACCGGCCGCGCGCACACTCCCGCCGCATTGCCGGTCAGCGACCTGGGCGACTGGATGCCCAGGTAGGCGGTGCTGAGCACCTGGAGGAACGGCGCGTAGGGGCGGGAGAGGGTGATGCGGATCGTCGTGGGGTCGACCACCTCGCTGCCCTTGTAGGCGGCCATCAGGCCGGCCGCGCCCTGGGACTTGGTCTTCGGGTCGACCACGTGGTCCAGGCTCGTCTTCACCGCCGCCGCGTCCAGTTCGCCGCCGTCGTGGAAGCGCACCCCGGTGCGCAGCCGGAAGGTGTAGCCCAGGCCGTCCGGCGAGACGTCCCAACTCCGGGCCAGCCACGGGTGGATCGCCCCGTCCGGGGTCAGGTTCACCAGCGAGTCGAAGATGTTGCGGTCGATCAGCGCGGTGACGTCCAGCGGGCTGACCGCGGGGTCGATGCAGGCCGGTTCGACGTCGGTGGCGAAGCTCAGCGTGCCGCCCGGGCGCGGGCCCGCGCCCGCCTGTTCGGCGGGTCCGTCGTTCGCCGCACAGCCCGAGGCGAGCAGCGCCAGGGCCGCGCCGAGGGCCACCAGCGGACCGGGTCTGCCCCGGGCCGCGCGTCGAACGATCCTGTGCATGCTGGGGCTCCTCGATGGTGTGGCCGGCCGCCGTCCGGTGGACGCGGAACCCGTGGGGCGACGACGGCGGAACCGGTTGCCGGGGACCGGACCCGGGGACGTTGATCGATCACTCTCGGGAGCGGCGCTAAAGCCGCACTGAAGCCGGCCGAGGGGCGGACGAAGACGCGCAGACGCCGGGCCGGCGCCGGACGGCGGGCAGTGGAAGCCGGACGGGCCGGGCTTAGCCGCGTTTTAGCGAGCCCACAGCGCCCCCGCCCAGCCTGACCGATGCGACCCCCGCCGACGGCAACAGCCGTACACCCGAAGGAAGGGCATGGATGAACGCCTCGGATATCCACATCCTCGCGGTCGGTACGGCCCTTCCGGGCCCGGCCGTGGACAACGCCGCGCTGGCCCGGCGATTCGGCATGGAGGCGGTGTGGGAGCAGTGGATCGACGTCTTCATCGGCACCCGCACCCGGCACCTGTCGGTCGACCTGGACAGCGGTGAAATCCGCTACACCCTGGCCGACTTGGCCACCACGGCGGCGGAGCGCGCGCTGGCCGACGCAGGGGTCGCGGCGGGCGACGTGGACGTGGTGGTGATGGGTACGGCCACCCCGGACGTACTGATGCCCGCGACGGTGAACATCGTCGCCGACCGCCTCGGCATCAACGAACTCCCCACCTACCAGCTCCAGTCCGGCTGCGCGGGGGCGATCCAGGCGCTCGACGTGGCAGGCACCCTGCTCGCCGGCGGCCGCCATCGCACCGCGCTCGTGCTCGGCGGCGACATGTCCGCCAAACACTTCGACCTCGACGTGGACCTGCGCGCGCTGTCCCCGGAGGAGCTGGTCAACTTCGTGCTCTTCGGCGACGGCGCCGGTGCCGCCGTGCTGAGCACCGAACCGGTCCCCGGCTCGGTGGTGATCCGCGCCCTGGTCAACCGGCTGACCGGCCTCGGCCGACCACCGGGCCAGGTGATCGAGTGGTTCGGCCTGGCCGATCGGCACGCCGACCGGCCGGCGGCGAGCGAGGACTACAAGATGATCGAGGAATCGGTCCCGGTGATGGCGGGCGAGATCCTCGCCGAACTCCTGGACGATCTCGACTGGGCCGCGGACGACGTCGACTACATACTGCCGCCGCAACTCTCCGGCCGGATGACCGCGCGCATCATGCAGACCCTCGAGGTGCCCCGCGCGCAGGAGGTCACCTGCGTACACGAGACCGGCAACAACGGCAACGCACTGCCCTTCCTGCAACTGGAGCGCGCGCTACCGAAGATGGCCACCGGCGACCGCGCCGTGGGCATCGCGGTCGAGTCCAGCAAGTGGATCAAGGCGGGCTTCGCCCTGGAGAAGCTGTGACCACGACACACACCACCCCCGCGCCCGCCCCCACCGGCGTCGACGAACTGCTCGCCCTGCATCGGGCCGATCGGCTGCTCGCCGACTATCCGAGGGTGCGCGAGCTGCTCGCCGAGGCATCCGGTGACGAACCGGCCCGGGCCGGGCTGCTGTTGTCCCGCCTGGATCCGGCGGCGGTGACCGCGGCGCACCCGGGCGTACGGGCCGTATCGATCACCGTCACCGGACACGGCACGCTGTCCGCCCTCACCGGCCCGCTCACCGGCGAACTGGCCCGGCACGGCCTGGTGTCCCGCCCGCGGCTCACCGACTTCGACAGCTACGTCTTCGAACTATCCGACCCGGACAGCGAGTTGTACGCCTCCCGGGCCGATCTGGTGTTGTGTGTCCTGGACGCGGCGGTGGTCTTCGACGAGATACCGGTCCCGTGGACGCCGGCCGACGTCGAACGGACTCTGGCCGCCAAGGTCGCCCTGATCGAGCAACTCGCGGCCCGCTATGCCGACCTCGGCACCGGCACCCTGGTGCTCAACACCCTGCCGCTGCCGCGCGCGTACACCGCGCAACTGGTCGACCACCGCTCCCGGGCCCGGCTCGGCGGGTTGTGGCGCGAGGCCAACGCCCGTCTGTTGCGGATCGGCGAGGCGCACGCCTCGGTGCTCGTCCTGGACCTGGATCCGCTCCTGGCCGACGGCATCCCGGCCACCGAGGCCCGGCTGAACGTCTACGCCAAGGCGCACCTCTCCGCCGAACTGCTGGCCGGGTACGCCCGCGAGGTCGCCCACCTGGCCCGCAACCTGGTCGGCCGGACCCGCAAGGTGTTGGTCCTGGACCTGGACAACACGCTGTGGGGCGGCGTGCTGGGCGACGACGGGATCGAGGGCATCGAGATCGGCTCCGGCTATCGGGGCGAGGCGTTCACCGCCTTCCAGCGGGTGGTCAAACAACTCGGCGCCCAGGGCATCCTGCTCGCCGCGGTCAGCAAGAACGACGCCGAACCGGTCCGCGAGGCACTGCGCGACCACCCCGGAATGACGCTTCGCGAGGCGGACTTCGTCCGGGTCGTGGCCAACTGGGCGCCCAAGCACGAGAACCTGGCCGAGCTGGCCACCGCGCTCAATCTGGGCGTGGACAGTTTCGTCTTCGTCGACGACAGCCCCTACGAATGCGGCCTGGTCCGGCGCGAGTTGCCGGAGGTGGCGGTGATCCGGCTGGACGCGGAACCCGCGCTGCACCCGGCTCGCCTGTTGGCCGACGGCTGGTTCGACACCCGCGAGCTGACCGCCGAGGACCAGGCCCGCACCTCGCGCTACCGGGACGAGCTCGACCGACGCGACTTCCTGGACTCGTTCGCCTCGCTGGACGACTACCTGGCCGAGCTGGGCGTCACCGTACGCATCGCCCCCGCCGCCCCCGCCGACCTGTCCCGGGTCTCCCAACTCACCCTGCGTACCAATCAGTTCAACCTCACCACGGACCGACTGCAACCGGCCGCCGTACAGACCCTGGCCGCCGACCCGAACGTGCTGGTCCTGGCCATCCACACCGCCGACCGGTTCGGCGCCAACGGCCTGGTCGGCGCGATCCTCGCGCACCGCGCGGACGACGTGCTGCACGTGGACAACATGCTGCTCAGCTGCCGGGTGTTCGCCCGGGGTGTGGAGCAGTCCGCGCTGTCCGCGCTGCTCCGCCATGCCCGCGACACCGGCGCCAAGGCGGTGTACGGCACCTTCCGGCCCGCCGCCAAGAACGGCAAGGTCCGCGACCTCTACCCCCGATACGGCTTCACCCCGGTGCCGACCGACACCGCCACCGACACCGACACCGAGTTGCTGACCTTCCGGCACGACCTGGTGGACATCGTCACCGTGCCGACCCATGTCGCGCTGACCGAGATCTTCGAAGGGGAGCCCGAACAATGAGCACCTTGCACAATCTGGACGACTTCGTCGCCCTGGTCCGCGACGAACTGGGCCTGCCGGTGACCTCGGAGACCGCCCGGCTGGCCTTCGACCAGGTGGCCGGCTGGGACTCGGTGCACCTGCTGTGGTTGCTCACCGCGCTGGAGAAACACACCGGTCGGCGGATCTCGCTGCCGGACGTGCTGGAGGCGACCAGCCTGGAGGCGGTCTACACACTGGCGGTGTCCGGATGAGCGGCGCCGGGGTCCCGGTCGCGCGCGAGCGCCGGCACACGTTGTACTTCCTGCGCGAGATCCGCGCCTTCGCGCCCGTCTTCCTGGACACCGAGGTGGACATGACCTCGGTACTCGCGCATCGTGCGGCGACCAGGGCGGGCGGCCGGCCGTACTCGGTGGTGTCGTACGTACTGCACGGCGCGGCCAGGGTGTTGGCCGACCATCCCGAGGCCAACGCGGCGGCGCGCGGCAAGGCGGTACCCCGCGTGCGGCGGTACGCGTCGGTGCACGGCAAGCTGACCCTGGACAAGACGCTCGGCGGTCGCCGGGTGGTGCTGTCCGCGGTGCTGCCCGATCTGGACCGGGCGAGCCTGGCCGAGATCCAGCGCCAGGTGTGGCACTACGCCGACGGCGACCCCGCGCAACTGCCCGAATTCGCCCCGCTGGCCCGGCTGCACCGGCTGCCCAAGGCGCTCGGCGCTTTCGCATTCGGGCGGGCCGTGCGGCCGTTGGGCAACCGCGCCCGCCGGTTCGGCACCTTCGCGGTGACCTCCCTTGGGCATCGCGCGGTGGACGGGTTCCACTCGGTCGGCGGCACCACGGTGACGCTGGGCGTGGGCCGGATCGTGGAGCGCCCGGTGGTGCGCGACGGGGAGATCGTGATCGCCCCGATCCTGCGACTCAACCTGGCCTTCGACCACCGGGTGATCGACGGCGCGGAGGCCGCCGACGTGCTCACCGAGATCAAACGGGCCCTGGAGGAGTTCGCCGCGCCGGGCCCGGTGGTCGCGGCCTCGGCCGCGGTCTCGGCCGCGGTCTCGGCTTCCGCGGCCGAAGCCGAAGCCGGGGCCGCAACCGAGGCCAAAGCCGAAACCGAAGCGGCCCACCCGGAAGCCCGCCCGGATCCCACTCCCACCCCCACCCGTGCACCCACCCCGGAAGGCAGTCGCCGGTGAACGACATCGACGAACTCAAGCAGTTCGTCCTCGTGCACGCCAAGGCTCAGAACATCCCGGCGGCGCACTATGGCGAACTCCTGGACCGGATCGACAACGACGAGGACGGCGCGCCCGGCTCCTGGGCGCGCGAGTGGTCCCGGGGCGCGGCCCGCCTTGCGGGCGATGGCAAGCTGCTCGACGCCTGCCGCGACTACAACATGGCCCGCTTCCCCTACGTCGACGGCCCGGCCCGGCAACAGGCCCTGGCCGGCTGTGTGGACACGTTCGGCCGCTGGGCCGCCGAACAGCCCGACCTGGAACGCCTGGACCTCGACCTGCCGGGCGGCACCGTGGGCTGCTGGGCCACCGGCCTGGCCACCGGCCCCGACGCGGTACGCAAGCCGCTGCTCCTGGTCACCGGCGGCATCGTGAGCATCAAGGAGCAGTGGGCCCCGGTACTCCTGCTGGCCCGTCGGCTCGGCCTGGCCGGGGTGGTCACCGAGATGCCCGGCGTCGGGGAGAACACGCTCGCCTACGACGGGGACAGCTGGCGCATCCTGTCCGGCGTCCTGGATGCGGTGGCCGATCGTGCCGACGTGTCCCGGACGTACGCCGTCGCGCTCAGCTTCAGCGGCCATCTGGCGCTGCGCTGCGCGGTGTCGGACCCCCGGATCCGGGGCATCGCCACCGCAGGAGCCCCGGTGAGCACGTTCTTCACCGACGCCGACTGGCAGGCCAAGCTGCCCCGGGTGACCGTGGACACGCTGGCCCGACTGACCGGCGCCAAGCCGGAGCACCTGCACGGCCACCTGGCCGACTGGGCGCTGACGCCGGATCAACTCGCCGCCCTGGACATCCCGGTGGCCTGCACGGTGAGCCTGCGCGACGAGATCATCCCGGCCGCCGACCCGGAGTTGCTTCGCGCCCATGTCCGGCAGCTGAGCCTGAACACCTACGACGACGTACACGGCTCCCCCCGGCATGTCACCGAGACCCGGCTGTGGACCATCGTCTCGGTGCTGCGCATGATGGACGCCCGCACGCCCCAACGGGCGGTCCTGGAGGGCCTGTTGGGTGTACTCCGGCTGCGCCGTCGGCTCTCCCGCCCGGGCGGCGGCGGATGACCGCCGGGATCGCCACCTCGCCTCGCTTCCTGCTCCGCGAACCCGAAGCACCCGAAGCACCGGGCGGGGTCGGCGGGTTCGGCGGACGGGACGAACTCACGCCCCCGCTGCGACTGTTCTGCTTCCACCACGCCGGCGGCGCGGCCTCCTCGTTCGGCGCCTGGCAGCGTGCGCTCGGGCCGGCGATCAGCGTCCTGCCGATCCAACTGCCGGGCCGTGAGGGCCGGGCCCGCGAGCCGCGCGCCCGGGACCTGACCGAACTGGTCGCCGAACTGGACGCCGACCTGGACCCGTGGCTGACCGATCAGCCGTACGCGTTCTACGGGCACAGCATGGGCGCACTGGTCGCCCACGCGCTGACCCGACTGCGCTTCGAGCGCGGTCGCCCACTGCCCGAACGCCTTGTGGTCGGCGCGTGTTCGGCCCCACATCTGCGCACCCCGCTGGACACCGCGGCGACCCGCTCGGACGACGAACTGGCCCGGTTGCTCCTGGACATCGGCGGCATGTCGGCGGCGGTGCTCGGCTATCCGCAGTGGCGACAGGCGGCGGTCGCGCTGCTCCGCGACGACCTGCGGTTGTGCGCCACCGACCCGATTCGGGGCCGCACACCACCGGGCACCGGCACCGACCGGGGCCCGGGCCCGGATCGACTCGTACCCCTCCCCTGCCCGATCGAGGTCTTCGTCGGCGCCACCGACCCGCTGGTCCCGGTGGCGCAGGCGGCGGCCTGGCGCGGCTACACCTCGGCGAGTTGCCGAGTACACGTCCCGCAGGGCGGCCACTTCTTCGCACAGGACCCGGAAGCGGCCTTCCCGGCCCGGTGGTTGGCGCCGCTGCTGCGCGTGCCGGCGGGCGTCCGGCCCTGCTGACCGAGGGCGGTCCGGTGGGGTCGCGAGCGCGGCCCCACCGGACTTCGGCATGCCCCGAAACCGCCCGCCATCCCACCCGTACACCCCCGCCGACCTGCGGCCCGACGGCTTTAGCCGAGGCAAAGGGCGGCGTTAGCGCGGGCCACGAGCTTGGAGCCCGGCAGCACACGAACGGTCCTCAGGCATCCCCGCCCGGCGCGGCGCCCACGAGCTGTTCACGACGAGGGGCAGTGACACGCGATGACAGGTAAGCCCGTGCCGGCCGCGACCACGGCGGCATCCGACGTCGACCCCACCGGCGGCGAGTCCGCCGCCGTCGCGATCGTCGGGATCTCCTGCCGGCTGCCGAAGGCGGCCGATCCGGCGGCCTTTTGGCGGCTGCTGCGCGACGGCGTGGACGCGATCACCGAAGTACCGGCGGACCGCTGGGACATCGACGCCTACTACGACCCGGACCCGACCGCGTCCGGTCGGGTGTCCACCCGGCACGGCGGCTTCCTGGATCGGGTGGACGGATTCGATCCCGCCTTCTTCGGCATCGCGCCGCGTGAGGCGGTGTCGATGGACCCACAGCAGCGGCTGATCCTGGAGCTGAGCTGGGAGGCCCTGGAGGACGCGGGCATCGTGCCCGGCACCCTCGCCGGCAGAGCGATCGGGGTGTTCATCGGCGCCACGTTGGACGACTACGCGACCCTGCTGCACCGGCATGGCCCCGACGCGATCACCCGACACAGCCTGACCGGCGTCAACCGGGGCATCATCGCCAACCGGGTTTCCTACACGCTGGATCTGCACGGCCCCAGCCTGACCCTGGACACCGCCCAGTCCTCCGCCCTGGTCGCGGTACACGCGGCCTACGAGAGCGTGCGGCGCGGCGAGTCCGAACTTGCCGTCGCCGGCGGGGTCAACCTCAACCTGGTCCCGGAAAGCACCATCGGCGCGGCCAAGTTCGGCGGCCTGTCCCCCGACGGCCGCTGCTTCACGTTCGACGCGCGCGCCAACGGCTACGTACGCGGCGAGGGCGGCGGCACGATCGTGCTCAAGCCGCTGGCCCGCGCGCTGGCCGACGGCGACCGGGTGTACTGCGTCATCCGAGGCGGCGCGATCAACAACGACGGCGCCGGCCCGGGCCTGACCGTGCCCAGCGCGCAGGCCCAGGAGGCGGTCATCCGGCTCGCCCACGAGGCGGCCGGGGTCCGCCCGGACGAGGTCCAATACGTCGAACTGCACGGCACCGGAACCAGGGTCGGCGACCCGATCGAGGCGGCGGCCCTCGGAGCTGCCCTGGGCACCCGGCGCACCGACCCCGCCGCACCGCCGCTCGCGGTCGGCTCGGCCAAGACGAACGTCGGTCACCTGGAGGGCGCCGCGGGCATCGTCGGCCTGCTCAAGACCGCGCTGAGCATCCACCACCGCGTACTCCCGGCCACGCTCAACCACGAGACGGCCAACCCCGACATCCCGCTCGACGAACTGAACCTGCGGGTGCAGACCGAATCGGGCCCGTGGCCCCGGCCCGAGCAGCCGCTGATCGCCGGGGTCAGCTCGTTCGGGATGGGCGGGACGAACTGCCATGTGGTGCTGGCGGAACCGCCCGCGAGTGCGGTCGAGCAGGCAGCCGCAGGACCGGCGGAACCGACCGGCGCACCCGTGCCGTGGGTGCTGTCGGCTCGTACGCCCCAGGCGCTCCGGGACCAGACGGGCCGACTGCACGCGTATGTCGCCGCACGTCCCGAGCTCGACGCACCGGCGATCGCCCGAACGCTGGCCACCCGACGAACCACCTTCGAGCACCGCGCGGCGGTGATCGCCGAGCAGCGGGCCGAATTCCTCGCGGGGCTGGCCGGGCTGACGGAGGATCAGGGCGGCACGGGGGTGGTGCGCGGTCGGCCCGGCGTCGGCGGGACGGCGTTCATGTACACCGGGCAGGGCAGCCAGCGGCCCGGCATGGGCCGCGAACTGCGCGCCGCCTACCCGGTGTTCGCGGCGGCCTTCGACGAGGTGATCGGCCACCTCGACCCACACCTCGATCGACCGCTGCGCGACGTGATCGACCACCACCCCAAACTCCTCAACCAGACCCGCTACACCCAACCCGCACTCTTCGCCCTGCAAACCGCGCTACACCGCCTGCTGGCCCACCACGGCATCACACCGGACTACCTGATCGGCCACTCCATCGGCGAGATCACCGCCGCACACCTCGCCGGCGTCCTCAACCTCCCCGACGCCGCAACCCTGGTCACCGCCCGCGGCCGGCTGATGCAGACCGCCCCCTCAGGCGGGACGATGATCGCGATCGGCGCGCCGCCGGACGAGTTGGCGGAGTTCCTCGCCGGACACGAGGACCTGGTCTCGATCGCGGCGCACAACGCGCCGCGCGCCACGGTGATCTCCGGCGACCGGGTGCGCGGCCGGGAGATCGCCGAGCGGGCTCGGGCGGCCGGATACAAGACCAAGGAACTCACGGTCAGCCACGCCTTCCACTCACCGCACATGGCTGTCGTACTGGCGGAATTCCGGGCCGTGGCCGAACAGTTGACCTACCACGCGCCACACACCCCACTGATCTCCAACACCACGGGGACACTCGCCACCGCCGCACAGCTCGCCGATCCCGACTACTGGACCGACCACATCCGAGGCGCCGTCCGCTTCCACGACGGGATCGGTACGCTCCACCACGAAGGGGTCACCACCTACCTGGAGTTGGGCCCGGACGGCACACTCACCGCCCTCGCCCGGGAGACGGTCGACGCCCTCGGGACGGATGATGCCGAGGCCCCTGCGCCGGTGTTCGTCCCGACGCTGCGCCGCAAGCATCCCGAGGCCACGACCGTCACCACCGCGATCACTCGACTCCGCCTGCTCGAAGCGGACCCCGACTGGACCTCGCTGCTCGGTATCGGTGGCACGGTGGACGACCTGCCCACCTACGCCTTCCAGCGCCGCCGCTACTGGCTCCCGGATCCGGCGCCGAGTGGCTCGGTACCCGACGCGGCGCCGAAGGCCGAGCCGGCGGAACCGGAGCAGCCAACGGAACCGGCGGAGCCGGAGCACGACGACACCGATTCGCTCCCCCGCCGCCTCGGTCGCCTCCCGGAGGTCGAGCAGCGGCGAGTGCTCCTGGATCTGGTCCGCAGTCGGGTCGCAATCGCGCTGGGGCATCCGACCTCCGACGCGGTGGATTCAGGGCAGACGTTCAAGGAGTCGGGGTTCGACTCGCTGACGGCAGTGGAGTTCCGCGATCGGCTCGCGGCCGCGACCGGGCTGAGTCTGTCCGCGACCCTCACCTTCGACTACCCGACCCCCCGGGTGCTGACGGAGCATCTGTGGGAGCGGTTCTCCGGAGTCCAGGCCACGAGCGACCGGCGGGTTCCCGTGGTCACGGCACGCGACGACGATCCGATCGCGATCGTGGCGATGAGTTGCCGCTATCCGGGCGGTGTGCGGACCCCGGATCAGCTGTGGCGGTTGGTCGCGGACGGCGTGGACGCGATCACCCCGCTGCCGACCAATCGGGGTTGGCAGATCGAGGAGTTGTACTCGCCGGAGCCGGGCGTCCCGGGCAAGACCTATGCCCGAGCGGGCGGATTCCTGCACGACGCCGACGGGTTCGACGCCGAGTTCTTCGGGATCAGCCCACGTGAGGCCGCCGCGATGGATCCGCAGCAGCGGCTGTTGCTGGAGACCGCGTGGGAGGCGTTCGAGCAGGCGGGCATCGACGCGTCGACCCTGCGCGGCCGGGACGCCGGGGTGTTCGTGGGCGCGATGAGCCAGGACTACGGCCCGCGTCTGCACGAGCCCGCGGACGGCTTCGAGGGTTACCTGCTCACCGGCAATACGGCGAGCGTCGCCTCCGGCCGGGTGGCCTACACGTTCGGCTTCGAGGGCCCGGCGGTGACCGTCGACACGGCCTGCTCGTCCTCCCTGGTCGCGGTCCACCTGGCCGCACAGGCACTGCGCCACGGGGAATGCTCGTTGGCCCTCGCCGGGGGCGCCGCCGTGATGGCCACCCCGGGGATGTTCGTGGAGTTCAGCCGACAGCGTGGTCTATCGCCCGACGGGCGTTGCAAGGCGTTCTCCTCGTCGGCGGACGGCACCGGTTGGGCGGAGGGTGTGGGGCTGTTGCTCCTGGAACGTCTCTCCGACGCCGAACGCAACGGCCACCCGGTCGTCGCGGTGCTGCGCGGTTCGGCGATCAACCAGGACGGCGCCAGCAACGGCCTCACCGCCCCCAACGGCCCGAGCCAGGAACGTGTCATCCGCCAAGCCCTGGCCGCCGCCGACCTCACCCCCGACCAGATCGACGCCGTCGAGGCCCACGGCACCGGAACGACACTGGGCGACCCCATCGAGGCCCAGGCGCTGCTGGCCACCTACGGCCGGGACCGACCCGCCCAACTACCCCTCCATCTCGGCTCGTTGAAATCCAACATCGGCCACACGCAGGCCGCCGCCGGCGTCGGCGGCATCATCAAGATGGCCCTGGCCATGCAACACGGCGTACTCCCCAAGACTCTGCACGTGGACGAACCCTCCCCGCACATCGACTGGACCACCGGCGCGGTCTCGCTCCTGACCGAGACAACACCCTGGCCCGAAACCGACCACCCACGCCGCGCCGGTATTTCGTCCTTCGGGATCAGCGGCACCAACGCACACGTGATCATCGAGCAGGCGCCCACAACATCGACCCCGGTCCCGGCCCCGGCCCCGCAACCTCCTGCCGCTGCGGATCCCCTCCCGATCCCCTGGCTGCTGTCGGCCCGCACCCCGCAGGCCCTCCGCAACCAGGCCGAGCGGCTGCGTGAGCACCTGGCCGGCCACCCGGAGTCGGACCCGGCCGCCGTGGCTCGGGTATTGGCCGGACGGGCCCGGTTCGACCACCGCGCGGTGATCATCGGGAACCACACGACCACCCTGGACGCCCTCGCCCGGCAGCAGGAGACCGCGGACCTGATCCAGGGCACGGCGACCTCGAACCCCGGCAAGACCGTCTTCGTCTTCCCGGGCCAAGGCAGCCAATGGGACGGCATGGCCCTCGACCTCTACGCCACCTCGACCGCCTTCCGCACCCACCTGGACGCCTGCGCCGAAGCCCTCGAACCCTACGTCGACTGGAACCTCATCGACGTCCTCAACGCCCGGCCCGGCACCCCCGACCCCAAGCGGGTCGACGTCGTACAACCCACCCTGTTCGCCGTCATGACCTCGCTGGCCCACCTGTGGCAACACCACGGCATCACACCCGACGCCGTCATCGGCCACTCACAGGGCGAAATCGCCGCAGCCTACACCGCAGGCGCACTCACCCTCGACGACGCAGCACGCATCGTCGCCCTCCGCTCCCAAACCATCACCACCATCGCCGGACACGGCGGCATGACCAGCATCCCCCTCTCGGCACAAGCCACCACCGAACTCATCCAACCCTGGACCGGCCACATCCACATCGCCGCCCACAACGGCCCCACCACCACCGTCATCTCCGGCGACGCCACCGCACTCGACGAACTCCAACAACACACCGACACCCACAACATCCGCGCCCGCCGCATCGCCGTCGACTACGCCTCCCACTCCCACCACGTCGAACCCCTCCGCAACCAACTCCTCACCCAACTCGCCCCCATCACCCCACAACCCGCCCACACCCCCTTCCACTCCACCCTCACCACCACCCACATCCAAGACACCACCACCCTCAACGCCCAGTACTGGTACGACAACCTCCGCAACCCCGTCCTCCTCCAACCCACCATCGAACGCCTCACCGAGGACGGTCACCGGATCTACCTCGAATCCAGCCCGCATCCGGTCCTGACCCACGCCATCACCGACACCGACCCAACCGGCCGCATCAGGGCCGTCGAAACCCTGCGTCGCAACCAGGGCACCCACCACCGCTTCGCCACCAGCCTGGCCACCCTGCATACGCATGGCGTGGACGGCGCGCTGGCCTCGCACCTACCGCCGCCGGCCGTCGATGGCGCCCAGGACCCGCAACTCCCCACCTACGCCTTCCAGCACCGTTCGTTCTGGCTGGACATCCCCTCCGGGACCGCGGACGTCGCCGCCGCCGGACTGGCCGCCTCCGCCCACCCGCTGCTCGGCGCCGCGACCGAACTCGCCGACACCGAGGCCCGGTTCTTCTCCGGCCGAATCTCGCTGCGCACCCACCCGTGGCTCGCCGACCATGCCGTCCTGGATACCGTGCTGCTCCCCGGCACCGCATTCGTCGACCTCGCGCTGCACGCCGCAGACGCCGTCGACGCGCCCGCCGTCGAGGAACTCACCCTCGAAAACCCGCTCGTCGTCCCGGCCACCGGTGCCGTGCAACTCCAGGTCGCACTCACCGCGCCCGACGACAGTGGCCGCCGCGCCCTCACCATCCACTCCCGCGCCGAGGATCCGGACCACGAGCAGCCCTGGACCCGGCACGCCGCCGGCACCCTCGCGCCACCCGAGCCGGCCGCACCCACCGCACCCACCGCACCGATCGACGCAACACCCTGGCCCCCGGAGGGGGCGACCCGCATCGACGCCGACGAGCTGTATGCCGAGTTGGCTGCTGTCGGTTACGGTTACGGCCCGGTCTTCCAGGGCGTCCAGGCCGCCTGGCGGGTCGGGAACGAGCGCTTCGCCGAGATTGCCCTGGCGCCCGAACAGCACGACGGGGCGGCCACGTTCGGCATCCATCCGGCGCTGCTCGACGCCGCGCTGCACGCCGGCCTGGAGGCCGGCCTCGACGTCGGTTCGCAGTCCTCGGCCGGGCCGAGGTTGCCGTTCTCCTTCCGGGGCGTCCGCCTGTTCGGCACCGGTGCCACCGCGCTGCGCGTACGCCTGACCCCGATCGGTTCGGATGCACAGGCGCTCGCGCTGACCGATGCCACCGGCGAACCCGTGCTGACCGTCGAGTCGTTGGCCCTGCGCCCGATTCCCGCCGGCGGTCTGTCCGTGCCCGACGACCGGTCGCTCTACCACCTGGACTGGCTCCCGACCACGATCGCCGGCGGGACCGATGCCCCCGCGGTGGCCAGGCTCGGCGGATCGTCGACCCTGCCCGGCACCGCGTTCGACGACTGGTCCGGGCTGGCCGCCGCCGTGGACGCCGGGGCGAGTGTGCCCGACGTCGTACTGATCCCGCCGCCGGCCCCGGCGACCACGCCGAACGACCCGGCCACCCAGGCCCGCGCCCGGACACGGCATGTACTGCACGTGCTGCAATCCTGGCTCGCCGACGAACGATTCGACGCGTCCCGCCTGGCCGTACTCACCCACCGAGCAGTCGCCGCCCGGCCCGACGAGGAACTGCCCGGCCTGGCCGACGCACCGCTGTGGGGCCTGCTCCGAACCGCCCAGGCGGAATACCCGGACCGCTTCGTGCTGATCGACACCGACGACCACGACACCTCGAACGAGGCCCTCGAAGCGGCCCTGCTCGGCGGTGAACCACAGCTCGCCCTCCGCGAAGGCGCCGCGTTCGTCCCCCGGTTGGTCCGAGCCCCCGACACGTCCAGCGCCGACACCAGGGAACTCGACCCGGCCGGCACGGTCCTGATCACCGGTGGCACCGGCACCCTCGGCGCCCTGCTCGCCCGCCACCTGATCACCGAACACGGCGCCAAGCACCTCCTGTTGACCAGCCGAAGCGGACCCGACGCCGACGGCGCCACCGACCTCACCCGCGAACTCACCACCCTCGGTGCCCACATCACCATCACCGCCTGCGACACCACCGACCGCACCGCCCTGACCAAGCTCCTCGACACCATCCCCACCGAACACCCACTCACCGCCGTCATACACACCGCCGGTACCCTCCGGGACGCCGTCCTCACCGGGCTCACCGACGACCACATCGACACGGTCCTTCGCCCGAAGGTGGACGCCGCCTGGCACCTGCACGAGCTCACCCGCGACCTCGACCTCTCCCACTTCGTGCTCTACTCCTCGGTCACCGCCACGCTCGGCAACGCCGGCCAGGGCAACTACACGGCCGCGAACGCGTTCCTCGACGCGCTCGCCGACCACCGTCGGGCAAGCGGGCTGCCCGCCACGTCCCTGGCCTGGGGGTTGTGGGCGCAGAGCAGCGGCATGACCGGCCACCTCGACAACGCCGATCTGGCCAGGATGTCCCGAAGCGGCGTCGCACCGCTATCGACCGACGAGGGGCACGGCCTGTTCGACGCCGCGCTGCGGGCCGGTCGGCCGACGGCGGTGCCGGCCCGCCTCGACCTGGCCGCGTTGCGCGCCCGGGCCGCCGCCGGCTCGACGCCCGCCGTACTGCGCGGCCTGGTTCGGGTGCCCGCCCGCCGCGTACCGGCCGCCACCACTCCCGCCGTCGGCACCTGGGCCGAGCGGCTGGCCGGCCTGCCCGCCGAGCGGCGCGATGCCGAACTGCTCGAGGTGATCCGCTCCGGCGTGGCCGTCGTGCTCGGCCATGCCACGCCCGAAGTCATCGACGCGGAGCGTACGTTCAAGGAGTTGGGCTTCGACTCGCTGACCGCCGTCGAACTGCGCAACCGGCTCACCGCGTCGACCGGCGTCCGACTGCCCGCGACGTTGGTCTTCGACTACCCGACCCCAGAGGCTCTCGTCGTCTTCCTGCGCGCGGAGATCCTGGGTGCGCCGACCGGCGACGCAACACCCGTCTCCGCTCCGCCGATTCGGGCCGAGGACGACGATCCGATCGTGATCATCGCGATGGCCTGCCGCTACCCGGGCGGGGTCCGGACCCCGAACGACCTGTGGGACCTGGTCGCCGCCGGCCGCGATGTCATCGGCGACTTCCCCACCGGGCGTGGCTGGGACCTGGCCGGACTGTACGACCCGGATCCCGATCACGCGGGCCGCTCGTACTCGCGCGAAGGCGGATTCCTGTACGACGCCGACGGGTTCGACCCGGACTTCTTCGGGATCAGCCCGCGTGAGGCACTGGCCACCGACCCGCAGCAGCGGCTGCTCCTGGAAACCGCGTGGGAGACCTTCGAGCGGGCCGGGATCGAGCCGACCTCGCTGCGCGGCAGCCGGACCGGGGTATTCGCCGGGGTGATGTACAACGACTACGGCGCGCGCCTGCTCAGCCGGGCGCCGGAGGGCTTCGAGGGCTACCTGGGCAACGGCAGCGCGGGCAGCGTCGCGTCCGGCCGGGTGTCCTACACCTTCGGCCTCGAGGGCCCCGCGGTCAGCGTGGATACCGCCTGCTCGTCGTCGTTGGTCGCCCTGCATCTGGCCGCGCAGGCGCTGCGCCAGGGGGAGTGCACGCTCGCCCTGGCCGGCGGGGTGACCGTGATGGCCACGCCGAACGTCTTCATCGAGTTCAGCCGGCAGCGTGGGATGGCCCCGGACGGCCGGTGCAAGTCGTTCTCCGCAGCGGCGGACGGCGCCGGGTGGAGCGAGGGCGCCGGGCTGGCCCTGCTGGAGCGACGTTCCGATGCCGAGCGCAACGGACACCCGATCCTCGCCGTCCTTCGTGGCTCGGCGGTCAACCAGGACGGCGCCAGCAACGGCCTGACCGCCCCCAACGGCCCGTCCCAGCAGCGGGTGATCCAGCAGGCGTTGGCCAGTGCCGGTTTGACGCCGGATCAGATCGACGCGGTGGAGGCGCACGGCACCGGAACCAAGCTCGGCGACCCGATCGAGGCCCAGGCCCTGCTGGCCACCTACGGACGGCAGCGCCCCGCCGAACCACCGCTCTACCTCGGTTCGTTGAAGTCCAACATCGGCCACACCCAGGCCGCCGCCGGGATCGGCGGGGTGATCAAGATGGTGCTGGCCATGCAGCACGGCGTGCTGCCCAAGACGCTGCACGTGGACGAGCCGTCCCCGCACGTCGACTGGACCGCCGGCGCGGTCGCCCTGCTGACCGAGGCCGAGCCATGGCCCGAGACCGATCACCCGCGCCGCGCGGCGGTGTCGTCCTTCGGGATCAGCGGCACCAACGCCCACCTCATCATCGAGCAGGCACCCGACCAGGCAGCCGAACAGACACCCGGTCCGGACCCGACTCCCGACCCGGCGACCCACCCGGCGACCCACCCGGCGACCGATCGGATACCGGAATCCGGCACCGAGTCCGGACCCGCTCCGTTGCCACTGCCGCTGCCGCTGCCGCTGCTGTTCAGCGCCCGTACCCCACAGGCACTTCGCGGCCAGGCCGAGCGGCTGCACGCCCACCTCACCGCGCACCCCGACGCGGACCCGACGGCGATCGCCCGCACGCTGGCCACCCGACGCACCACCTTCGACCACCGCGCGGCCGTCGTCGGCACGGACCACGACGACTTCCTGACCGGACTCACCACCCTGGCCCAGGGACGCACCGGCCCGACGGCGATACGGGGTCGGGCCGGCACCGGCGGGACGGCGTTCATGTACACCGGACAGGGCAGCCAACGGCCCGGCATGGGCACCGAACTCCGGGCCACATTCCCCGTGTTCGCGGCGGCCTTCGACGAGGTGATCGCCCACCTCGACCCGCACCTCGACCGACCGCTGCGCGATGTGCTCGATCATCACCCCGACCTGCTCAACCAGACCCGCTACACCCAACCCGCACTCTTCGCCCTGCAAACCGCACTGCACCACCTGCTCACCCACCACGGCATCCGACCCGACTACCTGATCGGCCACTCCATCGGCGAAGTCACCGCCGCACACCTGGCCGGCGTACTCTCCCTCCCCGACGCCGCAACCCTGGTCACCGCCCGCGCCCGACTCATGCAGACCGCCCCCACCGGCGGCACGATGATCGCCATCGCCGCGACTCCGGACGAGTTGGCGCAGTTCCTCGCCGGACACCAGGACCTGGTCTCGATCGCGGCGCACAACGCCCCGCAGGCCACGGTGATCTCCGGCGACCGGGCGGTGAGTCGGCAGATCGCCGAGCAGGCCCGCGCGGCCGGTCACAAGACCAAGGAACTCACCGTCAGCCACGCCTTCCACTCACCCCACATGGACCCCATCCTCGACGAGTTCCGCACCATCGCCGCATCACTCACCTACCACGCACCACACACCCCACTGATCTCCAACACCACCGGCACCATCGCCACCACCGAACAACTCACCGATCCGGCCTACTGGACCGAGCACATCCGGGGCACCGTCCACTTCCACGACGGCATCACCACACTCCGCACACAAAACGTCGGCACCTATCTCGAACTCGGCCCGGACACCACGCTCACCACGCTCGCCCAGGAAACCGCAGGCGCCCCGGACCACGACGACCCGCCGGTCTTCATCCCGACGCTGCGCCGCACCCACCCCGAAGCGCCCGTCCTGACCAGTGCCGTCGCACACGCCCTGATCCGCACGACCGCGCCGGTATGGGACACCCTGCTCGCCACCGACGGCCCGATCGTGACCGACCTGCCGACCTACGCCTTCCAACACGAGAGCTACTGGTTGGCGGCCCGCCCGGAGACCGACGTAGCGTCCGCCGGACTCGACCACACCGACCACCCTCTGCTCGCCGCCGCGCTGCCCCTGGCCGACACCGACCGACTCGTCCTGACCGGACGCCTCTCCCGCACCACCCACCCCTGGCTCACCGACCACACCATCCTCGACACCACCCTCCTCCCCGGCACCGCCGTTATCGACCTCGCGCTGCACGTCGCCGAGCACTTCGGGTACGACGGCGTCGAGGAGCTGACGCTGCACGCCCCGATCGTCCTGCCCGACGACGGGGGCAGTGTGCAACTCCAGGTGGCGGTCTCCGAGGCGGACGACACCGACCGACGCACCGTCAGCGTGCATTCCCGGCCCGAGCGTTCCGGGACGAACGGCGAACACGCCCCGCTCGCCGAGCCCTGGACCAGCCACGCGTCCGGGGTGATCGGGTCGTGGGACACCCAAGAACCCGCCACCGAGTCGCCGGTATGGCCGCCCGCCGACGCGACCGCGCTCGACGTCGACGTGCTGTACGACACCCTGGCCGCCGCCGGCCTCGACTACGGCCCGGCGTTCCGGGGCCTCCGGGCGGCCTGGCGGACGAACGACCACCTGTATGCCGAGGTGAGCCTCCCCGACCACGTCGACCCGGCGGGCTTCGGCCTGCACCCGGCGCTGCTCGACGCGGCCCTGCATCCGCTGGCGTTCACCGCGCTCACCGACGACCCGGCCCACGTGTCGCTCCCCTTCACCTGGACCGGGGCCCGCCTGCATGCCCCCGCCCCAACCACCCACACCGCGCTTCGAGTTCGTCTCACGATCAGCAACCAGACCGCCGCGCTCGCCCTCACCGACACCGCCGGCCGCCCGGTCGCCGACATCGACGCGCTCACCCTCCGGCCCTTCACCGCCCGATCCGCCACCACCGAGCACCTCCACCACGTCGAATGGCTCCCGGCCGCCCGACCCACCGACGCACCGCTGTCCGAGTGGACACTGCTCGCTGCCGAGACCGACCCACTCGCCGCGACGGCAACGGCAACCCACCCCGATCTCAGCGCACTTCGGGCCGACCGGATCCCCGCCACGGTCCTGGCGGTGCCGACCCCCCACCCGGGCGATCCGATCGCGAGCATCCCCGCCACCACCCGGGACACCCTCGCGCTGCTCCGGCACTGGCTGACGAACGAGCGATCGGCGCACAGCCGCCTCGTGTTGGTCACTCGCAACGCCGTCGCCACCGACCCCGACGCGGACGTCACCGACCTGGCCGCCGCCGCCCAGTGGGGGCTCGTACGCACCGCACAGACCGAGCACCCGGGCCGATTCACCATCCTCGACCTCGACGAACTCCCCGCCTCCCGGCAGGCGCTCGGCGCGGCCCTGGCCACCGGCGAGCCGCAACTGGCACTGCGCGACGGAGTGGTACTGGTCCCCCGGCTGGTCCGGGCAACCGCCGAGCTCGGCGCGACCACGTCCCCGGACCCGAACGGCACGGTCCTGATCACCGGCGGCACCGGCACCCTCGGCGCCCTGCTCGCCCGCCACCTGATCACCGAACACGGCGCCAAGCACCTCCTGTTGACCAGCCGAAGCGGACCCGACGCCGACGGCGCCACCGACCTCACCCGCGAACTCACCACCCTCGGTGCCCACATCACCATCACCGCCTGCGACACCACCGACCGCACCGCCCTGACCGAACTCCTCGACACCATCCCCACCGAACACCCACTCACCGCCGTCATACACACCGCCGGGATCACCAGGGACGCCATCCTCACCGGGCTCACCGACGAGCACCTGGACACCGTCCTGCGCCCCAAGGTCGACGGCGCCTGGCACCTGCACGAACTCACCCGCGACCGGCACCACCTCACCCACTTCGTGCTCTATTCCTCGGTGACCGCGACGCTCGGCACCGCCGGGCAGGGCAACTACGCGGCGGCCAACGCCTTCCTCGACGCGCTCGCCCAGCACCGGCGGGCGAGCGGACTGCCCGCCACCTCGCTCGGCTGGGGGTTGTGGGCCGAGAGCAGCACGATCACCGGCCGGCTCGACGCCACGGGGCTGGATCGGCTGTCCCGGGAGGGCATCGCACCGCTGCCCACGGCGGCCGGGCTGGCCCTGTTCGACGCGGCACTGCGTACCGATCGGGCCACCGCGGTCCCGGTCCGGCTCGACCCGGCCGCACTGCGCGCCCGGGCCGCCGCCGGGACCACGCCCGCCGTACTGCGCGGCCTGGTTCGGGTACCGGCCGAACGCACCCGGCGCACGCCCACCGGCGCCGATCCGGCGGCCCTCGGCGAGCGGCTGGTCGGTCTGCCCGAGGCCGAGCGGGCCCGCCTGCTCCTGGACCTCGTGCGCGCCGAGGCCGCCGGTGTCCTCGGGCACTCCACGCCCGACCCGATCGACGCCGCCCGCGGTTTCCAGGACCTGGGCTTCGACTCGCTGATCGCGGTCGAGTTCCGCAACCGCCTCGGCGCGGCCACCGGATTGCGGCTGCCGACCACGGTGGTCTTCGACTACCCGACGGCCAACGCGCTCGCCGACTACCTGGACACGCGCGTCGCGCCGACCCGGACAACCGCCGTCGGTGCAGACTCCCTGCTGGCCGAACTCGACCGCCTGGACGCGGTGTTCGCATCCCTCAGGACCGGTGCGGAGGGGCTCGACCAGCACTCGGCGGTGGCCCACCGACTCCAAGCCCTGCTCCGCACCTGGAACGGCGCGACCCGGACGGGCGACGACATCGACGCCGAAGACGATCTCGCCTCGGCGACGGACGACGAGCTGTTCGCAGCCCTCGACAACGAACTCTGAACAGACCCACGCCCGTCCCACGACCACTGGCTGCCTCAAGGGGGCTGACTTCGCATGACGACGACGAACGAGCAGAAGCTTCGCGACTATCTCAAGCGCGCGACCACCGACCTGCGCCAGGCGCGCCGTCGGCTCCAGGAGCTGGAGACGCGGGAGCAGGAGCCGATCGCGATCGTCGCGATGAGTTGCCGCTACCCCGGCGGCGTGCGCAGTCCCGAGGATCTGTGGCGGTTGGTCGCCGAAGGTACCGACGCGATCGGTGAGTTCCCCACCGAACGCGGCTGGGATCCGGACGGTCTCTACGATCCGGATCCCGATCGGGTCGGCAGCTCGTCCACGAACCGGGGCGGATTCCTGCACGACGCGGACGAGTTCGATCCGGAGTTCTTCGGGATCAGTCCGCGTGAGGCACTCGCCACCGACCCGCAACACCGCCTGCTCCTGGAAACCGCGTGGGAGGCGTTCGAGCGGGCCGGGATCGAGCCGACGTCGCTGCGCGGCAGCCGGACCGGGGTGTTCGCGGGCGTGATGTACAACGACTACGGCTCTCGGCTGCACGCCAACGTCCCGGACGGCTTCGAGGGGTACCTGGTCGCGGGCAGCGCGGGCAGCATCGCATCCGGGCGGGTGTCCTACACGTTCGGCCTCGAAGGCCCCGCGGTCACCGTGGACACCGCGTGCTCGTCCTCGCTGGTCGCGCTGCACCTGGCCGCACACGCCCTGCGGCAGGGTGAATGCACGCTCGCCCTGGCCGGCGGGGTCACCGTGATGGCCACCCCGGCCACGTTCGTCGAGTTCAGCCGGCAGCGCGGGTTGTCCGCCGACGGCCGGTGCAAGGCGTTCGCGTCGGCCGCCGACGGCACCGGCTGGAGCGAGGGAGCCGGCCTCCTGCTGCTCGAACGACTGTCCGACGCGCGGCGCAACGGCCATCCCGTACTCGCCGTCCTGCGCGGCTCGGCGGTCAACCAGGACGGCGCGAGCAGCCAACTGACCGCGCCCAACGGCCCGTCCCAGCAGCGGGTGATCAACCGGGCGCTGGCCGACGCGGGCCTGACGCCGGATCAGGTGGATGTGGTCGAGGCACACGGCACGGGTACCAGGCTCGGCGACCCGATCGAGGCACATGCCCTGCTCGCCGCCTACGGCGTCGACCGTCCGGCGGACCGCCCGCTGCGCCTGGGCTCGATCAAGTCCAACATCGGCCACACCCAGGCGGCGGCGGGCGTCGCAGGCGTGATCAAGATGGTCCAGGCGATGCGGCATCGGGTACTGCCCAAGACGCTGCACGTGGACGAGCCGTCCACGCACGTCGACTGGACCGCCGGCGCGGTCACCCTGCTCACCGAGGCCGAGCCATGGCCCGAGACGGACCATCCGCGCCGGGCCGGCGTCTCGTCGTTCGGGATCAGCGGGACGAACGCCCACGTGATCATCGAGGAGGCCGAGGACGAGCCCGCGGCCCCCGGAGAGGCAGTCGACCACCCCGTACCGTGGGTGTTGTCCGCCCGTACTCCCCAGGCGTTGCGCGAGCAGGCCGCCCGGCTGCGCGCACACGTCGAAGCGGCCCCCGACCTCGACCCGGTGGCGGTCGCCCGCACCTTGGCGACCGCACGCACCACCTTCGACCACCGAGCCGCAGTGGTGGCGGGTGACCGGGACGGCCTTCTGGCCGGACTGCTCGGCCTGGCCGAGGACCGCACCGGCGCGTCGGTGTTGCGCAGCCGCTACACGCCGGGGGCCGGTCGGACGGCGTTCATGTTCACCGGGCAGGGCAGCCAGCGGCTCGGCATGGGCACCGAACTCCGCGCTGCCTACCCGGTGTTCGCGGCGGCCTTCGACGAGGTGATCGGCCACCTCGACCCACACCTCGACCGACCGCTGCGCGAGGTGATCGACCACCACCCGAAGCTGCTCAACCAGACCCGCTACACCCAACCGGCCCTGTTCGCCCTCCAGACCGCGCTACACCACCTACTCGCCCACCACGGCATCACACCGGACTACCTCATCGGCCACTCCATCGGCGAAGTCACCGCCGCACACCTGGCCGGCGTACTCTCCCTCCCCGACGCCGCGACGCTGATCACCGCTCGGGCCCGGTTGATGCAGGCCGCGCCCACGCTGGGCACGATGATCGCGATCAACGCCGCACCGACGGACCTGGCCGATTTCCTCGCCGGACACGAGGACCTGGTCTCGATCGCGGCGCACAACGCCCCGCGCGCCACGGTGATTTCCGGTGATCACGTGCTGAGTCACCACATCGCCGGGCAGGCCCGCGCGGCGGGGTACAAGACCAAGGAACTCAAGGTCAGCCACGCCTTCCACTCCCCGCACATGCAGCCCGTGCTGGCCGAATTCCGGTCCGTGGCCCAGCAGTTGACCTACCACTCGCCACACACCCCGCTGATCTCCAACACCACCGGCACGATCGCCGGCACCGAGCAGCTCACCGACCCCGCCTACTGGACCGACCACATCCGCAATGCGGTCCGGTTCCACGACGGGATCGGTACGCTCCACCACGAAGGGGTCACCACCTACCTGGAGTTGGGCCCGGACAGCACACTCGCCGCCCTCGCCCAGGAGACCGTCGACGAACTGCGGGATCCGGCCGGGGAATCGGGCCGGGAGTCCGTGTTCGTCCCGACCCTGCGCCGCAAGCACCCCGAGGCCGAGACGCTGACGGCGGCGATCGTGCAGGTCCGGCTACTGGATCAGGCCCCGAACTGGGCGTCGTTGGTTCCGGTCGGGGCCGCGGCCACCGGGCTGCCGACGTATCCGTTCCAGCGCGACCGCTACTGGTTGGCGGCACCGGCCGGCACCGGCGAGGCGACCTCCGCCGGTCTGTACTCGGCCGGTCATGCGCTGCTCGGCGCGGCCATCGCGGCGGCGGACGGTGACGGGCTGCTGTTCACCGGCCGGTTGTCCGTCCGCACCCATCCGTGGCTGGCCGACCACGCGGTGTCGGACACGGCGCTGCTGCCCGGGTCCGCGTTCGTCGACCTGGCCATCCGGGCCGGCGACCAGGTCGGCCTGGACGTGGTGGAGGACCTCACGCTGGAGGCGCCGCTCGGGTTGCCGGACGGCGGCGGCGTACTGCTGCAGATCGGCGTCGGCGGCCCGGACGCCGACGGTCGGCGGCCGATCACGATCCACTCGCGGACCGATGCCGACTACGAGTCGGCCGCCGGCCTGCCGATCGACCATGCCGAGGGTTGGACGCGCCACGCGGTCGGCGTACTCGGCACGGGCGATCCGGTCGACCCGGCCGGGATCGGTGCGGTCTGGCCGCCCGAGCACGCCGAACCGATCGACCTCACCGATGTGTACCCGTCCCTCGCTGCGCGCGGCCTGTCCTACGGCCCGGTCTTCCGGGGTCTTCGCGCCGCGTGGCGATCCGGTGACCTCCTGTACGCCGAAGTGGCGCTGCCCGAGGGGGTCTCCCCCGACGGTTTCGGTCTGCACCCGGCCCTGCTCGACGCGGCGCTCCATCCACTCGCGTTGGTCACACTCGCCGAGGAACCCGACCGCGTACCCCTCCCGTTCGCGTGGACGGGCAGCCGGCTGCATGCGACCGGGGCGACCGTGCTGCGGGTCCGGATCACCAGGACGGCCGAGCACACGGCACGCCTCGTGCTCACCGACACCTCGGACACCCCCGTCGCGACCGTCGACACCCTCACGCTCCGGCCCGTCGACATCCGCCAGTTGTCGACCGGACCCGCCACCGAGCACCGGCTGCACCGGGTGAGCTGGGAGCCGATCACCACGACCGGCACGCCCGTCCCGACGTGGGCCTTCCTCGGTTCGGCAGCGCATTCGCTCGCGGGGACGGCAACTTGGCCGAGCCTTGCGGAGCTTCAGGCCGCCGTAACCGAAGGTGCGCCCGTCCCCGAAACCGTTCTGGTCACCATCGAACCGGCCGACGACACCCCGGCCGGGGTGCATGCCACCACTCGGGAGAGCCTGGAACTGTTGCAATCCTGGCTGGCCGACGACCGGTTCGCCGCCGCCCGATTGGTCCTGGTCACCCGCAACGCGGTGGCCATCACGCCCGACGCGGACGTGCCCAGTCTGGCCGCCGCCGCACAGTGGGGTCTCGTTCGCACAGCGCAGGCCGAACATCCGGACCGATTCACGCTGCTCGACCTCGACGCCGGAGCAACACCACCGGCGCGGCTCGGCGCGGCTCTCGCCTCCGGGGAGCCGCAAATCGCCTTGCGTGCCGACACATTGCTCATCCCCAGACTCACCCGCTCGACCCCGACCAGCGAGGCCGACGCACCGACGGCGCGTCCGCTCGACCCGACCCGCACCGTGCTGATCACCGGCGGCACCGGCACCCTGGGCCGCCTGGCCGCCCGCCACCTGATCACCGAACACGGCGCCAAACACCTCCTGTTGACCAGCCGACGCGGCATCGAAGCCGACGGCGCGGCCGAACTCGTCGACGAACTCACCACCCTCGGCGCCGAGATCACGATCGCCGCCGCCGATGCCGCCGATCGCGGCGCGCTCGCCGACATCCTGGCCGGCATCCCCGCCGAACACCCGCTCGGTGCCGTCGTGCACACCGCCGGCATCGTCCGGGACGCCGTACTGACCGGCCTCACCGGGGAGCACATCGACGCGGTACTGCGGCCCAAGGTGGACGCGGCCTGGAATCTGCACGAACTCACCCTCGACCACGACCTGACCCACTTCGTCCTCTACTCCTCGATCGCCGGCACCCTCGGCAATCCGGGGCAGGCCAACTACGCCGCCGCGAACACCTTCCTCGACGCCCTCGCCCAGCACCGCCGGGCCGCCGGCCGAGTCGGCACCGCGCTCGCCTGGGGGTTGTGGGCCGAAACCAGCACGATGACCGGCGGCCTCGACAGCACGGACCACAGTCGGCTCAACCGCTCGGGTCTGGCCCCGCTGCGCACGGAGCAGGGCTTGGCGCTGCTCGACCAGGGCCTACGCCTGACCGAACCGGCCGCCGTCCCGGTCCTGTTCGACCTCGGCGTGCTGCGCGGCCAGGCGGCGGCCGGTACCACGCCCGCCATCCTGCGCGGCCTGGTCCGTACGTCCGGGCGTCGTGTCCTGCGCTCGGGCGGCGGCCCCGACGGATCGACGTGGGCCGAACGACTGGCCGGGTTGTCCGCCGCCGACCGTACCCGGACCCTCCTGGACCTGGTCCGCAACCAGGTGGCGGGTGTCCTGGGCCACCCATCCCCGGAGACCGTCGACGCCGAACGCCCGTTCAAAGACCTGGGTTTCGACTCACTGACGGCGGTCGAGCTACGCAACCGCATCGGCGCCGCGACCGGCCTGCGACTGACCGCCACCCTAGTCTTCGACCACCCGACGCCGAACGCACTCACCGCCCACCTGGATCACGAACTCTCCGGTCGAACCGGCACGTCCACCCCCAAGGCCGCGTCCCGTACTCCCCTACGCGCCGACGAGCCGATCGCCATCGTCGCGATGAGCTGCCGCTACCCGGGCGGCGTCCGCACGCCGGAAGACCTGTGGCGGCTGGTCGCCGAAGGCACCGACGCGATCGGCGAGTTCCCGACCGAACGCGGCTGGGATCTGGAGGCCCTGTACGACCCCGACCTGACCGGGCCGAACACCAGCTACACCCGGCAGGGCGGATTCCTGTACGACGCCGCCCGGTTCGACCCCGAGTTCTTCGGGATCAGTCCGCGTGAGGCGCTGGCCACCGACCCGCAGCAGCGGTTGCTCCTGGAAACGGCGTGGGAGGCGTTCGAACGGGCCGGGATCGACGCACACTCGGTACGCGGCAGCCGAACCGGGGTGTTCGCCGGCGTGATGTACAACGACTACGGCTCGCGGCTGCATCTCAACGCGCCGGACGGCTTCGAGGGCTACCTCGGCAACGGCAGCGCGGGCAGCGTCGCCACCGGCCGAGTGTCCTACACCTTCGGTTTCGAGGGTCCCGCGGTCTCGATCGACACGGCCTGCTCATCGTCCTTGGTGGCCATCCACCTGGCGGCCCAGGCACTTCGCAACGACGAGTGCTCCCTGGCGCTGGCCGGTGGGGTCACCGTGATGGCCACGCCGCTGACCTTCGTCGAGTTCAGCCGACAGCGGGCACTGTCGGCGGACGGGCGTTGCAAGGCGTTCTCGTCGTCGGCGGACGGCACCGGTTGGGCGGAGGGTGTCGGGCTGTTGCTCCTGGAACGCCTCTCCGACGCGGAACGCAACGGCCACCCGGTCGTCGCGGTGCTGCGCGGCTCGGCGATCAACCAGGACGGCGCCAGCAACGGCCTGACCGCCCCCAACGGGCCGAGCCAGGAACGTGTCATCCGCCAGGCCCTGGCCGCCGCCGACCTCACCCCCGACCAGATCGACGCCGTCGAGGCCCACGGCACCGGAACGACACTGGGCGACCCCATCGAGGCACAGGCACTGCTGGCCACGTATGGCCGGGACCGACCCGCCCAACTACCCCTCCACCTCGGCTCGTTGAAATCCAACATCGGCCACACCCAGGCCGCCGCCGGCGTCGGCGGCATCATCAAGATGGCCCTCGCCATGCAACACGGCGTACTCCCCAAGACACTGCACGTGGACGAACCCTCCCCGCACATCGACTGGACCACCGGCGCGGTCTCGCTCCTGACCGAGACAACACCCTGGCCCGAAACCGACCACCCACGCCGCGCCGGTATCTCGTCCTTCGGCGTCAGCGGCACCAACGCGCACGTGATCATCGAGCAGGCCCCGAAGGCCGCGAAGAACCCGGACGCCGCCGAGGTCAAGCCGATTCCCGTCCCCTGGCTGCTGTCGGCCCGCACCCCGCAGGCCCTCCGCGAGCAGGCCGAGCGGCTGCGTGAGCACCTGGCCGGCCACCCGGAGTCGGACCCGGCCGCCGTGGCTCGGGTATTGGCCGGACGGACCCGGTTCGACCACCGCGCGGTGATCATCGGGAACCACACGACCACCCTGGACGCCCTCGCCCGGCAGCAAGAGACCCCGGACCTGATCCAGGGCACCACCACCGGCGGCAACCCCGGCAAGACCGTCTTCGTCTTCCCCGGCCAAGGCAGCCAATGGGACGGCATGGCCCTCGACCTCCACCGCGAATCCACACCGTTCCGCGAACACCTGGACGCCTGCGCCGAAGCCCTTGAGCCATACGTCGACTGGAACCTGATCGACGTCCTCAACGCCCGGCCCGGCAGCCCCGACCCCAAACGCGTCGACGTCGTACAACCCACCCTCTTCGCCGTCATGACCTCACTCGCCCACCTGTGGCAACACCACGGCATCAGGCCCGACGCGGTCATCGGCCACTCACAGGGCGAGATCGCCGCCGCCTACACCGCAGGCGCACTCACCCTCGACGACGCAGCACGCATCGTCGCCCTCCGCTCCCAAACCCTGACCGGCATCGCCGGACACGGCGGCATGACCAGCATCCCCCTCCCCGCCGAGGCCACCCGCGAACTCATCCAACCCTGGGCCGGCCGCATCCACATCGCCGCCCACAACGGCCCCAACTCCACCGTCGTCTCCGGCGACGCCACGGCCCTGGACGAGTTGCAGCAGCACGCCGACAGCCACACCATCCACGCTCGCCGCATCGCCGTCGACTACGCCTCCCACTCCCACCACGTCGAACCCCTCCGCAACGAGCTGCTGACCCAACTCGCCCCCATCACCCCACAACCCGCCAAAATCCCCTTCCACTCCACCGTCACCACACTGCCCATCGAAGACACCACCACCACCCTCAACGCCGAATACTGGTACGACAACCTCCGCAACCCCGTCCTCCTCCAACCCACCATCGAACGCCTGGCTCGGGAACACCACCACATCTACGTCGAGTCCAGCCCCCACCCCGTCCTCACCCATGCCATCACCGACACCACCCAGGCCGCGCACATCCACGCCGTGGAAACTCTGCGCCGTAACCAGGGCACCCACCACCGCTTCACCGCCGGCCTGGCCGCCCTGCACGTCCTCGGCGTCCCCGGCGCCTTGGCCACGCACATCCCGCCGTCCGCCGCCACGTCCGTCCCGGATCCCCAGCTGCCGACGTACCCCTTCCAGCGACAGGACTACTGGCTCGACACCCCGGCCACCGCCAAGGACGCCGGCGGACTCGGACTGGGCGCGGCACAACACGAGTTCCTCGGCGCGACCGTCGAACTCGCCGACGGCGCCGCGCTCGTCCTGACCGGCCGGATCGCCCGCGGCACCCACCCGTGGCTGGCCGATCATGCCGTCCTGGACGCCGTCCTGCTGCCCGGAACCGCCTTCGTGGACCTCGCGTTGCACGCCGCCGACCTGGCCGACCTGCCCGTCCTCGAAGAACTCACCCTGGAGAACCCGCTCATCGTCCCGGCCACCGGCGCCGTGCAACTCCAGATCGCCCTCGCGACCCCCGACGACGCCGGCCGCCGCGCCCTCACCATCCACTCGCGCCCCGAGCCAAATCCTGCCGAGTCCGGCGAGCACTCGTGGACCAGGCACGCAGCGGGCTCGCTCGCGCCCGGGGAACCGTCCCATGTGGCAAGCGATTTCGACGCCACCAGCTGGCCGCCGACCGCCGGTGTCCCGATCGACGCCGACGCCCTCTACGAGACTCTCGGCGCCGCAGGCTACGGCTACGGCCCGGTCTTCCAGGGCGTACAGGCCGCGTGGCATGTCGGCGACGATGTCTACGCCGAGGTGAGC
Source organism: Embleya sp. AB8 (assembly GCF_049739465.1). Taxonomy (NCBI): domain Bacteria; kingdom Bacillati; phylum Actinomycetota; class Actinomycetes; order Kitasatosporales; family Streptomycetaceae; genus Embleya; species Embleya sp. AB8. The sequence goes on along the minus strand of NZ_JBMHHY010000027.1, from coordinate 31,779 downwards.
CTGCCCGAGGACGTCAACGCCACCGCGTTCGCTCTCCACCCCGCGCTGCTCGACGCCGCGCTGCACCCGATGGCCCGGGATCTCCTCGCGGCGGCCGACAGCGGCAACGCCGCGATCCGACTGCCCTTCTCCTGGCGCGGAGTTCGCCTGCACGCGGCCGGGGCAGGCTCGTTGCGGGTCCGGCTGTCGTCCGTGGGCGAGGGAGTCCTGTCCCTCGAAGTCGCCGACGCGAGCGGCGCTCCCGTCGCCTCGGTCGACGCCTTGACCGTGCGCACGATCTCGCCGGAGCAGCTCGCCGCGCTCGCCTCGACCGACGGCGGCAACGTCGATCGTCGGCGTGCCTCCCTGTTCCGTCTCGACTGGACGTCGCTCCCGATCGACGAGGCGGCCGAACCCGCCGAGGCAATCACTCCCGCCGTACTGACGCCGACTCAACTCGGCGACTGGCTCGGCCGTTTCGACTCAGACAGCGACCGGCACCCGACCACCCTGGTGCTAGACGCAGCGGCGGATCCGGCCGCAGAACCGGCCGCAGAGCGCGCTGCGCACGCAGACCACGCGGACCACGTCGACCTCGCCGCAGCCGTACGATCGACCACCCGCCGTACTCTTTCCCTCCTCCAGGAATGGCTGGCGGACGACCGGCACACCGCCACCCACCTGGTGGTTCGTACCCGAGGCGCGGTCGCCACGCACGCAGGCGAGGACGTGACCGATCTGGCCGGTGCCGCGCTGTGGGGCCTGGTGCGTTCCGCGCAGAGCGAGCACCCGGGTCGCTTCACCCTCGTCGACACCGACGACACCGAGACGTCCCGGCAGGTCCTGCCGCTCGCCCTCGCCGCCGGGGAGCCCCAACTCGCCCTGCGCCAGGGGCAGGCGCTGCTACCTCGGCTCGCCCGGCCCTCGGCCGACGAGGTATTGGCGGTGCCGGCGGACGGCGCCAACTGGCGGTTGGCATCCGCACATACCGGCACCCTCGAGGACCTCTTCCTGGAACCCGCCCCCGAGGCGCTCGAACCACTCGGCGAGGGGCAGGTGCGGGTTGAAGTCCGGGCCGCCGGGCTGAACTTCCGGGACATCCTGATCGGCCTCGACATGGTCCGAGGCGACTCCCGGCCGCCGGGCGGCGAGGGAGCCGGGGTGGTCCTGGCCGTCGGCCCCGGCGTGACCGATCTGGTCCCGGGCGACCGGGTGATGGGCCTGCTGCCCGGTGGCGTCGGCCCGATCACGGTCGCCGATCAGCGGGTCCTCACCCGGATGCCCGCCGGCTGGACCTACGCCGAGGCCGCCGCCGTGCCGGTGGTGTTCCTGACCGCGTACTACGGCCTGGTCGACCTGGCCGCCGCGCAACCCGGCGAAACACTCCTCGTCCACGCCGCCACCGGCGGCGTCGGCATGGCCGCCGTACAACTCGCCCACCACCTCGACCTCGACATCTACGGCACCGCATCCCCCACCAAATGGAACACCCTCCGCGCCCAAGGACTCGACGACACCCACATCGCCAACTCCCGCACCCTCGACTTCCAACACACCTTCCCCCACACCATCGACATCGTCCTCAACTCCCTCGCCCACGAATACGTCGACGCCACACTCCGCCTCCAACAACCCGGCGGACGCTTCCTCGAAATGGGCAAAACCGATATCCGCGACCCACACACCATCGCCACCAACTACCCCGGCATCACCTACCAGGCGTATGACGTCCTCGATCCCGGGCTCGACCGCGTGCAGGAAATGCTGGTTGCCATCCGGGAGTTGTGCGACAGCGGCGCCCTTCGGCCGCTCCCGGTCACGGCCTGGGACGTCCGTCGTGCTCCCGAGGCGTTCCGTTACCTCAGCCAGGCCCGGCACACCGGCAAGGTCGTGCTCACCCTTCCCCGGGCGCTCGACCCCGACGGCACGGTCCTGATCACCGGCGGCACCGGCACCCTGGGTCGCCTCGCCGCCCGCCATCTGATCACCCGACACGGCGCCAAACACGTCCTGTTGACCAGCCGACGCGGCCCGGACGCCGCGGGCGCCGACGACCTGCGCCACGAACTCACCGCCCTGGGCGCGCAGATCACCATCACCGCGTGCGACGCCGCGGACCGCACGGCGCTCACCAAGCTGCTCGACGCCATCCCCGGCGAACACCCGCTCACCGCCGTGATCCACACCGCCGGCACCCTCCAGGACGCCATCCTCACCGGGCTCACCGCCGACCGGGTCGACACCGTGCTGCGCCCGAAGGTGGACGCGGCGTGGCATCTGCACGAACTCACCCGCGGCCTCGATCTCGCCGCCTTCGTCCTCTACTCCTCCGCCGCCGGCACCCTCGGCAATCCGGGGCAGGCCAACTACGCCGCCGCCAACACGTTCCTCGACGCGCTCGCCCGGCACCGCCACACCCGGGGCCTGCCCGGCAGTTCGCTGGCCTGGGGGTTGTGGGCGGAGAGCAGCGGGATGACCGGTCACCTGGACACCTCGGATGTGGATCGGCTGGCCCGGACCGGCTTCCTGCCCATCACCTCCGAGCAGGGCATGGCGCTCTACGACGAGGCGGCGGCCCTGCGCCAGTCCGTACTGATCCCCTTCCCCCTCGACCTCGGCACCCTGCGTGCCCGGGCGGCCGGGTCCGGTTCGGGTGTACCGCCGGTGTTGCGCGGGCTGGTCCGGGCCCCGATCCGGCGCGCCGTCGAGGCGCGGCGGGCGGCCGGCGGCGGCTCGGCCTCGCTCGCGGATCGGCTGCGCGGGCTGGGCGCGGACGAGCAGCGGGACCGGTTGCTGGATCTGGTCCTGAGCCAGGCGTCCGCCGTGCTCGGCCATGCCACGCCGGAGTCGGTCGAGGCCGAACGGGCCTTCAAGGAGCTGGGTTTCGACTCGCTGACCGCCGTCGAGCTGCGTAATCGGCTCAATACGGCGACCGGACTGCACCTGCCGGCCACGTTGGTGTTCGACCATCCCACGCCGACCGTGCTGGCCGGGTTCCTGCGCGCCGAACTGGTCCCCGACACACCGGCGGCGTTGCCGTTGCTTGCCGAAGTGGACCGCTGGGAGGCGGCGCTTGCCGCGAGTGTGCCCGACGATGACACCCGGGAGCGATTGGCGGCCCGGCTGCAGGACTTCCTGGTCCGGCTCAACGATTCGGCGAGTCGGACCGCCGGTGGTCCCGACGAAGTCACGGCGGTGGCCGAGAAGATCGACGCCGCCTCCGACGACGAGATCTTCGACTTCATCGACAACGAGCTCGGGATCTCCTGAACCACCCGTTCCACCAACCACCATGACGGCCCGTCGGGGCACGCCGGCCGCTGTCGGTTCACGTCAGTTCGCGTTAGGGAGTGTTGACGCCAGATGGCCAACGAGGAGAAGCTTCGCGACTATCTCAAGCGGGTGACCACGGACCTGCATCAGGCCCGTCGCCGACTGCACGAGGTGGAGTCCGAGAAGCACGAGCCGATCGCGATCGTCGGGATGGGCTGCCGCTTTCCGGGCGGCGTGGAAACCCCCGAGGGGCTCTGGCGGTTGGTCGCCGACGGGACCGATGCGATCGGCGAGTTCCCGGCCGGGCGCGGTTGGGATCTGGAGGGGCTGTACGACCCCGATCCGGAGCGGCCGGGCACCTCGTACGCCCGGACCGGCGGCTTCCTGGACCGGGCCGACGGGTTCGACGCGGCGTTCTTCGGGATCAATCCCCGCGAGGCCGCCGCAACCGATCCACAGCAGCGGCTGCTCCTGGAGACCGCGTGGGAGACCTTCGAGCGGGCCGGGATCCGGCCCGCGACGCTGGCCGGGAGCGATACCGGTGTGTTCGTCGGCGCCATCGCGCAGGACTACGCACCTCGGCTGCACCAGGCGCCCGAGGCGCTGGAGGGCTACCTGCTGACCGGGAACACCACGAGTGTGGCGTCCGGCCGAGTCTCCTACACCTTCGGGTTGGAGGGGCCGGCGGTGACGGTGGACACGGCCTGCTCGTCGTCGCTGGTCGCGCTGCATCTGGCCATCCAGGCCCTGCGTCAGGGCGAATGCTCGCTGGCCCTCGCGGGCGGTGTCACGGTGATGGCCACGCCCGGGTTGTTCGTGGAGTTCAGCCGCCAGCGCGGGTTGTCCCCGGACGGCCGGTGCCGATCCTTCGCCGGGAGCGCGGACGGCACCGGATTCGCCGAGGGTGTCGGTCTGTTGCTGGTCGAGCGGCTGTCCGACGCGCAGCGCAACGGCCACCACGTACTCGCCGTGATCCGTGGCTCGGCGGTCAACCAGGACGGTGCCAGCAACGGCCTGACCGCGCCCAACGGCCCCGCCCAGCAGCGGGTGATCCAGCAGGCCCTGGCCGGGGCCGGCCTGACGCCGGATCAGGTGGACGCGGTGGAGGCGCACGGCACCGGCACCACGCTCGGCGACCCGATCGAGGCGCAGGCCCTGATCGCGACCTACGGTCGGGATCGCCAGGGCGGTCCACCCCTTCGGCTCGGCTCGATCAAGTCGAACATCGGCCACACGCAGGCCGCGGCGGGTGTCGCGGGCGTGATCAAGATGGTGCTCGCGCTGCGCCACGGCGTACTGCCCAAGACGCTGCACGTGGACGAGCCCGCGCCGCACGTCGACTGGACCGCCGGCGCGGTATCCCTGCTGACCGAGGCCGAGCCCTGGCCGGAGACCGACCACCCGCGCCGGGCCGGCGTGTCGTCCTTCGGGATCAGCGGGACCAACGCCCATGTAATCCTCGAACAGGCCCCGGTGCCGGAAGCCGCGAACGAGAGCGCGGACGAGGACAGGGGCGCGGACCCGAACGCGGACGCGGACGGCGAGCGCGCCCCGGCCGTCGTGCCCGGCCCGCTGCCCTGGGTGTTGTCCGCCCGCACCCCACAGGCGCTCCGCGACCAGGCCGAGCGGCTGCGCGCGTATGTCGCCGCGCGCCCCGACCTCGACATCGCGGCCGTCGCCGGCACCCTCGCCGGCCGCCGGACCACCTTCGACCAGCGCGCGGCCGTGATCGGCGCCGACCGGAACGCCTTCCTGGCCGGGCTCACCGCCCTCGGCCGGGACGAGGGCCACGCCACGACCGTCACCGGCCACCGGCCCGCCGGGCCCGGCCGCACGGCGTTCATGTACACCGGGCAGGGCAGCCAACGACCCGGCATGGGCACCGAACTGCGCGCCGCATACCCGGTGTTCGCAGCGGCCTTCGACGAGGTGATCGGCCACCTCGACCCACACCTCGACCGACCGCTGCGCGAGGTGATCGACCACCACCCGAAGCTGCTCAACCAGACCCGCTACACCCAACCGGCCCTGTTCGCCCTCCAGACCGCGCTACACCACCTACTCGCCCACCACGGCATCACACCGGACTACCTCATCGGCCACTCCATCGGCGAAGTCACCGCCGCACACCTGGCCGGCGTACTCTCCCTCCCCGACGCCGCAACCCTGGTCACCGCCCGCGCCCGACTCATGCAGACCGCCCCGACCGGCGGCGCGATGATCGCGATCGACAGCACCCCCTCGGGGCTCGCCGAACTCCTCGCCGGACACGAGGACTCGGTCTCGATCGCGGCCCACAACGGCCCGCGGGCCACGGTGATCTCCGGCGATCAGGCGATCTGCCGGCAGCTCGCCGAGCAGGCCCGGGCGGCCGGCCACCGGACCAAGGAACTGACGGTCAGTCACGCCTTCCACTCACCACACATGGACCCCGTACTCGCGGAGTTCCGGGCCATCGCCGCCACCCTGACCTATCACACGCCGCACACCCCGCTGATCTCCAACACCACCGGGGCGATCGCCAGCACCGAACAGCTCACCGATCCGGCCTACTGGACCGAGCACATCCGGGGCGCCGTCCGCTTCCACGACGGCATCAGCACACTCCACCACGAAAACGTGACCACCTACCTCGAGTTGGGCCCGGACACCACGCTCACCACGCTCGCCCGGGACACGATCGACGGCCTCCGGCCGGCCGACGCGGTCGACCCCGAGGCCCGCCCGCAGGTCTTCATCCCGACGCTGCGCCGCAAGCAGCCCGAGGCCGTCACACTCACCACGGCGGTCGTACACGCGGGTCTCCTGGCCCGAAACCCGGTGTGGGACACCCTCGTTCCGCTCGACGGACCGCTCGTGGCCGACCTGCCGACCTACGCCTTCCAGCACGAGAGCTATTGGCTCGAAGCCCGCCCGGAGACCGACGTGGCCTCCGCCGGGCTCGACCCGAGCACCCACCCCCTGCTCGCCGCCGCACTGCCGCTCGCCGACACCGACGGACTCGTCCTCACCGGACGCCTCTCCCGCACCAGCCACCCGTGGCTCACCGACCACACCATCCTCTACACCACCCTCCTCCCCGGCACCGCCTTTATCGACCTCGCGATCCAGGCGGGTGACCAGGTCGGTTGCGACACGATCGAGGAACTCACCCTGGAGGCACCGCTCGTGCTGCCCGCGCGGGACGGGGTGGACCTTCAGCTGACCATCGCGGGCCCCGACGACGCGGGCCGACGCACCGTCACCATCCATTCCCGTCCCGCCGTTGCGCGCGGCGCCGGCGGCGTACCGGACCTCGGCGCGACGTCGGCCCGCTGGACCCGGCACGCCACCGGCGTCCTCGCCGATCGCCGGGACGCCGCACCGCCTGCCGCCGATGCTCCGCCGGCGGCCGAATCCTGGCCGCCCGCCGGGGCCGAGGAGTTGCCCGTGGCGGACCTGTACGAGCGGCTCGCCGAGCGTGGTTACACGTACGGCCCGACCTTCCAGGGCGTACGCGCCGCCTGGCGGCTCGACGGCGACCTGTACGCCGAGGTCAGGCTGCCCGAGGCCGGGTCGCCCAAGGCTCGGCTGCTCAAGGATGGGCAGGGCCAGGCCGAGGGTTTCGGTCTGCATCCGGCTCTGCTCGACGCGGCGTTGCACCCCCTGGCGCTGGACGTCCTCGACGCGGATCCCGGCACAGGCGAAACCGACGGCGTACGGCTCCCGTTCGCCTGGTCCGGGGTGACCCTGCACGCCACCGGCGCGACCGCACTGCGCGTACGGCTGACCCCGTCCGGGGCAGACCGGGTCGCGGTGTCGGTGTCCGACGAGACGGGCGCCCCGGTCGCCACGGTCGAGGCGCTGGTCCTGCGCCCGATCACCGCCGATCGGCTGACCACATCGGCCGAGGCCGCCGAAGCGGGCCACCAGGACTCGCTGTTCCACCTGGATTGGCTGACCACGCCGCGCCGCGAGGGCGCGCCGGCCACCGTACCGTTCGCGATCCTGGGCGCCGAGATTCCCGGGCTCGGCGGGTCCGCCGAGGTTGTCTATCCGGACCTGGCCGCGCTGTCGGCCGCGATCGCCGCCGGCGAGTCGGTGCCGGGTGTCGTGGTCACCGCGCCCGCCGCCGACCCGGGCGAGGACGTACCCGACGCCGCGCACAGCGTGACCCGCCGAGCCCTCGCGCTGCTGCAAAGCTGGGCCGTTGCCGAGCAGTTGGGCTCGACCCGCCTGGTGGTGCTCACCCACCGGGCCGTGGCCGTCGACGCACACTCACCCGTACGCCCGGCCGTCGCACCGCTGTTGGGCCTGGTCCGTAGCGCCGAGTCCGAACACCCCGATCGTTTCACGCTGGCGGATCTGGACGAGGATCCCGCGTCGTACGCGGCCCTGCCCGGCGCGTTGGCCGAGGGCGAACCGCAGTTCGCGCTGCGCGGGGGTACCCGCTACGTACCGCGCCTGCGGCCCGCCCGCTCCGGCACCACCCTCGCCCTGCCGACCGGCGACACACCGGCCTGGCGGCTCGATGTGACCGGGCACGGCACTCTGGACAACCTTGCCCTGCTCCCGTCGCCGGTCGCCCAGGCCCCCTTGACGGAGCATCAGGTCCGGCTCGCGGTGCGGGCGGCCGGGCTGAACTTCCGCGACGTGATGATCACCCTCGGCATGTATCCGGGCGAGGCCCTGATCGGTAGCGAGGGCGCCGGGATCGTCCTGGAGGTCGGCCCCGGGGTCACCGATCTGGCCCCCGGCGACCGGGTGATGGGCCTGCTCGAAGGCGGCGTCGGGCCGATCACCGTCGCCGATCGACGCTACCTGTCCCGGGTCCCGGCGGACTGGACCGACGAGCAGGCGGCGGCGACCCCGATCGTCTTCCTGACCGCGTACTACGGCCTGGTCGACCTGGCCGCCGCGCAACCCGGCGAAACACTGCTCGTCCACGCCGCCACCGGCGGCGTCGGCATGGCCGCCGTACAACTCGCCCACCACCTCGACCTCGACATCTACGGCACCGCATCCCCCACCAAATGGAACACCCTCCGCGCCCAAGGACTCGACGACACCCACATCGCCAACTCCCGCACCCTCGACTTCCAACACACCTTCCCCCACACCATCGACATCGTCCTCAACTCCCTCGCCCACGAATACGTCGACGCCACACTCCGCCTCCAACAACCCGGCGGACGCTTCCTCGAAATGGGCAAAACCGATATCCGCGACCCACACACCATCGCCACCAACCACCCCGGCATCACCTACCAGGCGTTCGACCTGATGGAGGCGGGTCCCGAGCGCATCCGGGAGATGCTGGCCGCGCTCCTCGCCCTGTTCGAGAGCGGGGTTCTCCGCCCGCTGCCGGTCACCACGTGGGACATCCGGCGCGCCCCGGAGGCGTTCCGCCACCTCGGCCAGGCCCGGCACACCGGCAAGGTCGTACTCACCCTCCCCCGCCCGTTCGACCCGAACGGCACCACGCTGATCACCGGCGGTACCGGCGCCCTGGGTCGGCTGCTCGCCCGGCATCTCGTCACCGAACACGGCGCCAAACACCTGGTGTTGACCAGCCGACGCGGCCCGGACGCCGCCGGCGCGGCCGAGCTGAGCCGCGAACTCACCGCCCTCGGCGCCGACATCACGATCACCGCGGCCGATGCCGCCGACCGCTCGGCGCTGGCCGCGGTGCTCGCCGCCATCCCAGCCGAACATCCCCTGACCGCCGTCGTACACGCGGCCGGCACCCTGCACGACGCCACCCTCGGTAGCCTCACCGACGAGCACCTCGACGCCGTATTGCGGGCCAAGGTCGACGCCGCCTGGAACCTGCACGAACTCACCCGGGAGCACCGGCTCGGCCACTTCGTCCTGTTCTCCTCGATCGCCGGCACCCTCGGCAATCCGGGACAGGCCAACTACGCCGCCGCGAACACCTTCCTCGACGCCCTCGCCCAACACCGCCACGCCGACGGCCGGGTGGCCACCGCACTCGCATGGGGACTGTGGGCCGAGGCCGGCACGATGACCGACGGCCTGGCCGCCACCGACCGGGCGCGGGTGGCCCGGGGCGGGCTGCTGCCGCTGGACAGCGGCACCGGGCTGGCCCTGTTCGACGCGGCCGTGTCCGGCGGCGATGCGCTGCTGTACCCCGCCCACCTGGACCAGGGCGCGCTGCGCGACCGGGCGGCCACCGGCGGCCTGCCGCCGCTCCTGCGCAGCCTGGTCCGGTCCGGGACCCGACGTACCGTCAGGACGGCCGGGCCCGGGTCGGGTACCTCGCTCGCCCGCCGGCTGGCCGGTCGGTCCGCCGCCGAACAGGACGAGCTGATCCTGGACCTGATCCGCACTCAGGTGGCCGCCGTACTCGGCCATGCCACACCGGAGGCGGTCGATCGCGAACATGCCTTCGGCGACCTCGGGTTCGACTCGCTCACCGCCGTCGAGCTGCGCAACCGGCTGAACACCGCGACCGGTCTGCGGCTGCCCGCGACGCTGATCTTCGACTACCCGACCCCGCTCGCCCTCACCACCTTCGTCCGCGGCGAGATCGTCGGCGAACTCGCGACGCCGGCCGACGTACCGGCCGCGCGGGTCACGGGCGGCGGCGCGGTAGACGAGGATGCGATCGCGATCGTCGCGATGAGCTGCCGCTTCCCCGGCGACGTCCGCACGCCGGAGCAGCTGTGGCGGTTGGTCGCCGACGGCACCGACGCGATCGGCGGATTCCCCACCGGGCGCGGCTGGGATCTGGACCACCTCTACGACGCCGACCCGAACCGACTCGGCCGGTCGTACGCGCGCGAGGGCGGATTCCTCTACGACGCCGACCGGTTCGACGCGGAGTTCTTCGGGATCAGCCCGCGTGAGGCACTCGCCACCGACCCGCAGCAGCGGCTGCTCCTGGAAACCGCCTGGGAGCTCTTCGAGCGGGCCGGGATCGACGCGGCCGACCTGCGCGGGACAAGAGCGGGGGTGTTTGCCGGCGTGATCTCCCAGGACTATGCCTCGGGCCTGGCCAAGGTGCCGGAGGGGGTCGAGGGCTACCTGTCCACGGGCAACACCACGAGTGTCGCGTCCGGCCGAGTGGCCTACACGTTCGGCTTCGAGGGTCCGGCGGTCACCGTGGACACCGCGTGCTCGTCCTCGCTGGTCGCGATCCACCTGGCCGCCCAGTCGTTGCGCAGCGGTGAATGCTCACTCGCGCTGGCCGGCGGGGTCACCGTGATGGCCACACCCAGCTCGTTCATCGAGTTCAGCCGGCAGCGGGCACTGTCCCCGGACGGCCGCTGCAAGGCGTTCTCCGCGTCGGCCAACGGCACCGGCTGGGGCGAGGGCGCCGGGCTGCTGCTGCTCGAACGCCTCTCCGACGCCGAACGCAACGGCCACCCGGTCGTCGCGGTGTTGCGCGGCTCGGCGATCAACCAGGACGGCGCCAGCAACGGCCTGACCGCGCCCAACGGGCCCGCCCAGCAGCGGGTCATCCGCCAGGCGCTGGCCAATGCGCGCCTGACCCCCGATCAGGTGGACGCGGTCGAGGCACACGGCACCGGTACGGTCCTGGGCGACCCGATCGAGGCCCAAGCCCTCCTCGCCACATACGGCACCGACCGCGCCGGCGACCAGCCCCTGCGACTCGGCTCGATCAAGTCCAACATCGGCCACACCCTGGCCGCCGCCGGGGTGGCGGGCGTGATCAAGATGGTCCTGGCCATGCGGCACGGCGTACTGCCCAAGACGCTGCACGTGGACGAGCCGTCCCCACATGTCGACTGGACGGCCGGCGCGGTCACCCTGCTCACCGAGGCCGAAGCCTGGCCCGAGACGGACCATCCGCGCCGGGCCGGCGTCTCGTCCTTCGGGATCAGCGGGACGAACGCCCACGTGATCATCGAACAGGCACCGGAGGCGGCGGAGGTGGCGCAGGCGGCGGCAAAGGCCGGACCGGCAACGGACGTTCCGACTACGCCGGATGAACTACCGCTGCCCTGGCTGCTGTCGGCGCGTACTCCGCAGGCCCTTCGCGACCAGGCGCGTCGGCTCTACGAGCACCTGGAGACCCGGCCGGAGTCGGATCCGGCCGCCGTGGCTCGGGTATTGGCCGGGCGGGCCCTGTTCGATCACCGCGCGGTGATCATCGGGAACCACACGACCACCCTGGACGCCCTCGCCCGGCAGCAGGAGACCCCGGACCTGATCCAGGGCACGGCGACCTCGAACCCCGGCAAGACCGTCTTCGTGTTCCCCGGCCAGGGCAGCCAATGGGACGGCATGGCACTGGACCTCCACCGCGAATCCACACCGTTCCGCGAACACCTGGACGCGTGCGCCGAAGCCCTCGAACCCTACGTCGACTGGAATCTGATCGACGTCCTCAACGCCAGGCCCGGCACCCCCGACCCCAAGCGGGTCGACGTCGTACAACCCACCCTCTTCGCCGTCATGACCTCACTCGCCCACCTGTGGCAACACCACGGCATCAGGCCCGACGCCGTCATCGGCCACTCACAGGGCGAAATCGCCGCAGCCTACGTCGCAGGCGCACTCACCCTCAACGACGCAGCACGCATCGTCGCCCTCCGCTCCCAAACCCTGACCGGCATCGCCGGACACGGCGGCATGACCAGCATCCCCCTCTCGGCACAAGCCACCACCGAACTCATCCAACCCTGGACCGGACGCATCCACATCGCCGCCCACAACGGCCCCACCACCACCGTCATCTCCGGCGACGCCACCGCACTCGACGAACTCCAACAACACACCGACACCCACAACATCCGCGCCCGCCGCATCGCCGTCGACTACGCCTCCCACTCCCACCACGTCGAACCCCTCCGCGACACGTTGCTGACCCAACTCGCCCCCATCACCCCACAACCCGCCCACACCCCCTTCCACTCCACCCTCACCACCACCCACATCCAAGACACCACCACCCTCAACGCCCAATACTGGTACGACAACCTCCGCAACCCCGTCCTCCTCCAACCCACCATCGAACGCCTCACCGAACACGGCCACCACACCTACATCGAATCCAGCCCCCACCCCGTCCTCACCCACGCCATCACCGACACCGACCCAACCGGCCGCAACCGCGCCGTCGAAACCCTGCGTCGCAACCACGGCACCCACCACCGCTTCACCACCAATCTCGCCACGCTCCACGTCCAGGGCACCGTCCCCGCCTGGGCCCGCCACCTCCCCGAGCGCGGCACTCCCGATCGCGATCCCGAACTCCCCACCTACGCCTTCCAACACCAGTCCTACTGGCTCGAATCGCTCCCCTCGGAGGGCAACGCGGCCGGCCTTGGGCTGCACCCGGTAGAGCATCCGCTGCTCACCGCCGCCGTCGAACTGGCCGGTGCGGGAACTCACTTGCTCACCGGGCGGATCTCGGTACGCACCCACCCGTGGCTGGCCGACCACGCCGTCCTGGACACGATCCTGTTGCCCGGTACCGCGTTCCTGGATCTGGCGCTGCACGCGGTCGAGTCGACCGACTCGCGTGTCCTGGAGGAACTCACCCTGGAGCAGCCTCTCGTCATCCCCGCCACGGGTGCCGTGCAACTCCAGGTCGCGCTCACCGCGCCGGACGACGCCGGACGACGGGTCATCACCATCCATTCCCGGATCGAGACGCCGGACCACGAGCAGCCCTGGACCCGGCATGCGACGGGGACGCTCTCCGGCGACGAAATCGCCGCCACGGTCCGCGCTTTCGATGCGACCAGTTGGCCACCGGGCGGGGCCACCGAGTTGGATGTGTCCGATCACTACGACCGGTTGGCCGTACACGGCCTCGGCTACGGGCCGGTGTTCCAGGGGCTTCGGGCGGCCTGGCAGCTCGGCGACGAGCTGTACGCCGAGGTCGACCTGCCCGAGGACACCGACGTCACCCGCTTCGGCCTGCATCCCGCACTCCTCGACGCCGCGCTGCACCCCCTGGGACTGAGCACGATCCCGACTCGGGACGCGGAGCAGGAGCAGGCGCAGGGGGCTCGATCGGTGGTGCTCCCGTTCTCCTGGAACGGCGTGCGGCTGCACCGCACCGAGTCGACCGCGGTCCGGGTCCGGCTGACCCCCGTCGGGGAGAATGCCGTGGCGCTCGAAGTCGCCGATCGCTCCGGCGCTCCCGTGGTGACCGTCGAATCGTTGACCGTACGGCCGCTCTCCCGCGCGCAACTCGCCTCGGCACGCGGCGATTCCGGTCCGGACTCGCTGTTCCGGCTGGACTGGACACCACTGCGCGTCGACGCCAAGGCGGGCGTCGCGGCGGGCACGTGGGTCACCCTCGGCGCGGACGCCGCCATCGGAGGCGTCTCGTACGCCGATCTCGGCACGCTGCGCCAGGCGTTGGCCGAGTCGCCGGGCGTGCTCCCGAGTGTGGTGCTCGCGCCGTTCGGGTCCGCGTCGGCCGGCGTGGACACGCCGAAGGCCGTCCGTACGCTCGTCGGCGACGGACTCGCCCTGCTCCAGGAGTGGCTGGCGGATGAACGACTTGCCGAAACGCGCCTGGTGGTGGTGACGAACCGGGCCGTGCCGGCCGGGGGCGATGGCGGCGGCACCGATCTGCCCGGCGCCGCGCTGTGGGGTCTGCTGCGCTCGGCCCAGACGGAGAATCCCGAACGATTCGTCCTGGTCGACACCGACGGCAGCGCCGAGTCGACGCGGGCGCTGCCGATCGCGCTCGGGAGCGGTGAGCCGCAACTGGCCCTGCGGGCCGGGGAGATACTGGTTCCGCGGCTGGCCAGGGTCGGCTCGGCCGAGTCGGCTGCCCGGGCCCTCGATCCGCAGGGCACCGTCCTGATCACCGGCGGTACCGGCACCCTGGGTCGCCTCGCCGCCCGGCATCTGGTCACCGAACACGGCGCACGGCACGTGTTGTTGACCGGGCGACGCGGTCCGGCCGCCGAGGGCGCCGGTGCGCTCTTCGACGAACTCACCGCGCTCGGCGCCGAGGTCACGATCGCCGCGTGCGATGCGGCCGACCGGGCGGCCCTGGCCGACGTGCTGGACGCCATCCCGGCCGCACACCCCTTGACCGCCGTCATCCACACCGCCGGCCTGCTGCGCGATTCCGTGCTGACCGGTCTGACCGGGGAACATCTGGACGCCGTGTTGCGGCCCAAGGTCGACGCGGCCTGGCATCTGCACGAGCTGACCCGCAACCACGAACTCAGCCACTTCGTCCTGTACTCGTCGGCGGCGGGCTCGTTCGGCAATCCCGGACAGGCCAACTACGCCGCCGCGAACACGTTCCTCGACGCCCTTGCCGGGCAGCGTCGGGCGCTCGGCCTGCCGGGAACGTCGCTCGCGTGGGGGTTGTGGGCCCAGACCAGTGCGCTGACCGGCGGTCTGGATCCCGCCGATCGGGCCAGGGTGGCCCGGGGCGGGCTGCTCCCGCTGGGCACCCGGGAGGGGCTCGATCTGCTCGACGCGGCGCTCGGTCTGGATGCGGCGACGTTGTTGCCCGCCCGACTCGATCCGGCCGCGCTGCGCGCACAGGCGGCGGCCGGCACGCTGCCGGTGATCCTGCGCGACCTGGTTCGGCTGCCCGCCCGGCGCTCGACGGGCGGCGGTGCCGACTCGCTCGCCGAGCGGTTGGCCGGCCGGTCGGACGCGGAGCAGATCGAGATCCTGCTCGATCTGGTCCGGGGGCAGGTGGCCGCCGTGCTGGGCCATGCGAGTGCCGACGCGGTGATCGCCGAGCAGGGTTTCAACGATCTCGGCTTCGACTCGCTGACCGCCGTCGAGTTGCGCAATCGGCTCAATCGGGCCACCGGATTGCGGCTGCCCGCAACGCTGGTCTTCGACTATCCGACGCCGCTCGCGCTGACCGGCTACCTGCGGGACGGGCTGGCGCCGCGTCGGTCGCCGACCGTACCCGCGCTCGCCGATCTGGAGCGCCTCGAAGCGAGTCTGGCCCAGGTGGAGGGCGAGGACGACGCGGACACCCGGGCCCGGATCGCCCAGCGCCTCCAGGCCCTCCTCACCCGCTGGACCGCGGCCGGCGACGCCGCCGCCGACGTGGACACCGCGGAGCGGATCGACACCGCGACCACCGACGACATCTTCAGCTTCATCGACAACGAACTCGGCCGCTCCGGCCAGTGACCACCTCCCGCCCGCTCCGCCCCTGATCGCGCCCCCTGTCGAGGAGAAGTCCCGATGACCACGAACGAAGAGAAGCTCGTCGACTACCTCAAGTGGGTGACCAACGATCTGCACCAGACCCGCCGCCGGCTTCAGGAGGTCGAGGCCAAGGCGGCCGACCGGGGTCGGGAGCCGATCGCGATCGTCGCGATGAGCTGCCGCTACCCGGGCGGTGTCCGTACGCCCGAGGACCTGTGGCGGCTGGTCGCCGAGGGCACCGACGCGATCGGCGGGTTCCCGACCGATCGAGGGTGGCGGGTCGAGGAGTTGTACGACCCCGATCCGGACCGGCTCGGCGGCTCGTACACCAGGGACGGCGGATTCCTGCACGACGCCCACCACTTCGACCCCGAGTTCTTCGGGATCGGCCCGCGTGAGGCGATCGCCACCGACCCGCAACATCGGCTGCTCCTGGAAACCGCGTGGGAGACCTTCGAGCGGGCCGGGATCGAGCCGACCTCGCTGCGCGGCAGCCGGACCGGGGTGTTCGCCGGGGTGATGTACAGCGACTACGGCTCGCGGCTTCAGGCGCACGCCGCCGAGGAGTTCGAGGGCTATATCGGCAACGGCAGTGCGGGCAGCATCGCTTCGGGTCGGTTGTCCTACACGTTCGGCCTCGAAGGCCCTGCGGTGACCATCGACACGGCCTGCTCGTCGTCCCTGGTGGCGATCCATCTCGCGGCCCACGCGCTGCGTCAGGGCGAGTGCACGCTCGCCCTGGCCGGCGGGGTCACCGTGCTGGCCGGTCCGGGTCTGTTCGTCGAGTTCAGCCGGCAACGCGGGCTCGCGCCCGACGGCCGGTGCAAGTCGTTCGCCGCGGCGGCGGACGGCGCCGGATTCGCGGAGGGCGCGGGGCTGTTGCTGCTGGAGCGGCTGTCCGACGCGGAACGCAACGGGCATCCGGTACTCGCCGTGCTGCGTGGCTCGGCGGTCAACCAGGACGGCGCCAGCAACGGCCTGACCGCCCCCAACGGCCCGTCCCAGCAGCGGGTGATCAGACAGGCACTCGCCGGCGCCGGGCTAACGGCCGATCAGGTCGACGCGGTCGAGGCGCACGGGACCGGGACCACACTCGGCGACCCGATCGAGGCCCAGGCCCTGCTGGCCACCTACGGACAGGAACGACCCGGCCGACGGCCGCTCTACCTGGGCTCGTTGAAGTCCAACATCGGCCACACCCAGGCCGCCGCCGGGGTGGCGGGCGTGATCAAGATGGTCCTGGCCATGCGGCACGGCGTACTACCCAAGACGCTGCACGTGGACGAACCGTCCCCGCACGTCGACTGGACGACGGGTGCGGTCGAGTTGCTCACCGACGCCCGGCCGTGGCCGGAGACCGACCACCCCCGGCGGGCGGGCATCTCGTCGTTCGGGATCAGCGGTACGAACGCCCATCTGATCATCGAGGCACCGCCCGCTGCCGGAGCCGACGAGCCGGACGCCGGAACGGACAGCGGGACGGACGCGGCAACGGACAACGGGACGGACGCCGAAACGGACGCCGTCCCGCATGCCGTCCCGTGGTTGCTCTCCGCGCGCACCCCACAGGCGCTCCGCGACCAGGCGCAGCGCCTACGCGCCCACATCGAGGCGCGTCCCGGACTGGACCCGGCTGCGGTCGCGCATACCCTGGCCACCCGGCGAACCGTGTTCGACCACCGCGCGGCGGTGATCGCGGACCGGCACGAGGACTTCCTGGCGGGGCTCGCCGCGCTGGCCCGGGGCGATGTCGGCACCACCGCGATCCGGCATCACCACACGCCCGCCGCCGGTCGGGTGGCCTTCATGTACACCGGCCAGGGCAGCCAGCGTGCCGGGATGGGCGCCCAACTGCGCTCGGCCCACCCGGTGTTCGCCGAGGCTTTCGACGCGGCCTGCGCCCGGTTGGATCCGCACCTGGAGAAGCCGCTACGCGAGGTGATCGACCACCATCCCGACCTGCTCAACCAGACCCGCTACACCCAACCCGCACTCTTCGCCCTGCAAACCGCGCTACACCACCTGCTGGCCCACCACGGCATCACACCGGACTACCTGATCGGCCACTCCATCGGCGAAGTCACCGCCGCACACCTGGCCGGCGTACTCTCCCTCCCCGACGCCGCAACCCTGGTCACCGCCCGCGCCCGACTCATGCAGACCGCCCCCACCGGCGGCACGATGATCGCCATCGGCAGCGCGCCCGAGGAACTCGCCGAACTCCTCGCCGGACACCCGGACTCGGTGTCGATCGCAGCCCACAACGCGCCGCGCGCGACGGTGATCTCCGGCGACCGGGAAGTATGCCGAGCAATCGCCGAGCAGGCCCGCGCGGCCGGTCACAAGACCAAGGAACTCACCGTCAGCCACGCCTTCCACTCACCCCACATGGACCCCATCCTCGACGAGTTCCACACCATCGCCGCATCACTCACCTACCACGCACCACACACCCCACTCATCTCCAACACCACCGGCACCATCGCCACCACCGAACAACTCACCGACCCCGCCTACTGGACCGACCACATCCGAGGCACCGTCCACTTCCACGACGGCATCACCACACTCCACCACGAAAACGTGACCACCTACCTGGAGTTGGGCCCCGACACCACGCTCACCACGCTCGCCCAGGAGACGGTCCACCACCTCCGTCGCGACGAACCCCGCGACCGGGGTGGGGCCGTATTCATTCCGCTGCTGCGCGGCCACCGGCCCCAGGTCCGGAGCGTGGCCACGGCGTTGGCCACGGCACACCTGCACGGGGTGTCCGTCGACTGGGCGTCGGTGCTCACCGGTCCGAGCGGCGCACCGCCCGTGGTGGACCTGCCCACCTACGCCTACCAGCGGCAGCGGTTGTGGCTGGACGTACCCGAAGAGGCGGCCACTGGCCGGGAGTTCGGCGGTACGGCGGAGGCGCCGGCCGAGGCGCGGTTCTGGGCGGCGATCGAGGACGGCGATCTCGCCGGCTTGGCCGATGCGCTGCACGTGGTGAACGAGGACGCGCAGTCCGCACTGCGAGCGGTACTCCCGGCGCTGAGTGCCTGGCGTCGGCAGCGCGGTTGGTGGCATCGGGTGGTCTGGCAGCCACTCCCCGAGCCGTCGGGCGCAGTGCCGTCGGGCCCATGGCTCGTGGTGGCTCCGGCGGAACACCCGGCCGCCGCCGAAGTGTTCGCGGCACTGCGGCGGCACGGCGCGCAGCCCGTCCGGGTGGACCTCCCGGCGGACCTCGACGCGCTGCCGGACCTGCTGACGAGTCATCACCACCCGGCCGGCGTACTGGTGTTGGCGCCCGCCGCGGCGGAGCCGCTCGCCCGGATCCTGGCAGCAAGCCGGATCGCGACGCCGCTGTGGCTGGTGACGAGTGGCGCGCTCGCCGTACGGGCCGACGATCCGTCCACGCAACCGGAAAGCGCGCTCGCGTGGGGCGCGGCCCGTACGGCGACCGGGCCCGAGGACCGCACCGCCGTCCGCCTGATCGACCTGCCCGAACTCCCGGACGAGCGAGCCACGGCCCGGCTGCCCGGCGTACTCGCGGACATCAGCACCGCCGAGGACCAGGTGGCGATCCGGGCCACCGGCGGATACGTCCGCCGCCTGGTCCGCGCCGCCCGTCACGAAGCCGCCGACGTCGACCGGAAGATGCCCGGCACCACGCTGATCACCGAGGGCACCACGTCCCTCGGCGCCCAGACCGCCCGCCTGCTGGCCCGGCGCGGCGCCGACCACCTCCTGCTCACCGAGAGCACGCCGACCGACACCACGGCCCTGGCAACGGAACTGACCGATCTGGGCGCCCTGGTGACAGTGGCGGTCTGCGACCCGTCCGACGCGACCGCCACGGCGCGGCTCCTCGCCCGGGTCCCCGCCGAGCTTCCCTTGAACGCAGTGATCCACACGACGCCCGGCGCGCCCCTGGCCGCCGCGAACCTCTCCCGGGCGACCGAGCACCTACACCTCTCGGCCTTCGTGCTCTTCTCGTCCCTGTCCGGCCTGCTCGGCACCGCGACCGACCCGGCCGCCGCCGGTGCCCATGCCTACCTCGAAGCACTCGCCCGGTCCCGCCGGCAGCGCGGGTTGCCCGCCGGCGTGGTGGCGTGGGGTCCGTGGGAGTCGACCGACGCGAGGGCGGTCGAGGTCGACGGGGTACGGCCGGTGGCGGTGCAGCCCGCATTGGCGGCCCTGTTCGACACGCTCCCCCAGGACGACGTATGCGTGGCGGTCGCCGACGTCGCATGGGATCGGCTGGCCGCTCGCTTCCCGGCGGCGGGAGCGCTGATCCGCGACCTGATCCCGGCCGAGGCCACCCAGACGCCGCCGGCGACCGGTGAGCAGTCGGTCGAGCTGCGACAGCGGATAGCGGCGGCTTCGGACAACGCCGAACGAGAGGCGATCCTGCTGGACATCGTGCTCGACCACGCGGCGGCACTGCTCGGGCACGCGTCCGGCGCAGCGATCGACGCCGACGAGAACTTCGTCGCGCTGGGCTTCTCCTCGTTCACCGCCCTGGAGTTGCGCAACCTGCTGAGCACGACGATCGGCGTGGAACTGGACACGGTCGCCGTATTCGACAACCCAACCCCAACCGCCCTCGCCCACTTCCTACACACCGAAATCACCGACCCGGACCCGGAACCCGCCGCGGTATGAGCCAACCAACACCGGACCGCAGCCCGCCCACCCGATCCGCACCCAACTCGCACTACGGCAAGTCACTTTCAGCCCGTCCGGCGTTTGAGGACACCCCAACGCAACCGACACCCAACCGCAGCCCGTCCACCCGATCCGCACCCAACCCGCACGACGGCAGTCAAATCCAGCCCGTCCGGCGTTTGAGGACAACCCGGCCAGGCCGCCGACACGACACCGCAGCCAATTCCAGCCCGTCCGGCGTTTGAGGACACCGCAACCCAACCAGCACCCAACCGCAGCCCACCCACCCCACCGCGCCCACCTCGCTCAACCCGCCCGCACCGGCCCAGCCGCATGCACCGGCGCAGCCGCATGCACCCGAAGGCCGCCCATCGTCAGTTCGAGCAGGCGGTCCGTCTGACCCGCGTCGCTGGGCGCCTGTTCGATCGCCCACGCGATCCCGTTGGCGATCTTGAGCAGGTCCGAGATGTCCGCGTCCTTGCGTACCGTGCCCGCCCGCTGGGCGCGCAACAGCAGTGCGGCGCCCGCCGAACGCATTCGGGTGTGACACGACGACGCGGTGGACTCCTGCTCCAGCATGGTCGCCATCAACGACGCGGCGAGCCCCCGGTAGGTGGTCGCGTACGCGATCACCGAGCGCAGCCACGTGGCCAGCGCCTCCTCGGGTACCGGCGCGCCGAGCAACGCCTGTGCCTCGGCGCACAGTCCTTCGACGCCGTCGTGGAAGACCGCCTCCAGGAGCGCGTGTCGGGTCGGGAAGTTGCGGTAGAGCGTGCCGGGGCTGACTCCGGCGCGGCGCACGATGTCGTCCAGGGGTGCGTCCGGTCCGTGTTCGGAAAAGGCTTCGCCGGCCGCGACGATCAGCCGTTCGTAGTTGCGCCGGGCATCCGCGCGCATCGCACGTGCCGGGGGCTGCTCAGTCGTCATCGCCGATCCCCTGGTTACACGGTTGCCGAAATCCTGGAAACGGAACGTCCAGGGTACGCCGGGCCGAACGGCCTTTGCACACGGTACCCGGCGCTCGGCCCGGCGGGTCCCGGCGCAGGCCGGCGGGCGCGCTTTTCGGCCGATTGTCGAGTCCCAAAAGCGGGATTAGCGCGAGCAAAGAACGGCTTAAGCCGACAACCGCACGCTCGAACCGACCGCCGCGTGGTACCGGCTCGGCCGGGCGCCTTCGGTGCGGTCGATCGGCTCCCCGCCCGTACCGCCCGCCGTTGCCGGGCCGCCGACAGGAATGGCGATCCATGACCGGAATCGATTCCGACCAGAAGCAGAGCCCGCTCGAAAGACGGAGTACGCTGCCGTCCCTCACCGGTATGCGGTTCTTCGCCGCATTCCTTGTCTTCCTCGCGCACGCCTCGGATCAGCGCTTCTTCCGGGATGCCGGGTTCAGCGCCGACTTCAATGACGTGGTGCGCGGTTCCGGTTATGTCGGGGTGGCGTTCTTCTTCGTACTCAGCGGTTTCGTATTGACCTGGTCGGCCCGGGCCGGCGACACCGCGCGGGCGTTCTGGCGCCGTCGGGCGGCGAAGGTCTATCCGAATACCGTGGTCGCGGTGCTGCTCGCCGCGCTGTTGGTGACCACCACGGATCAGGCGCTCAAGACCCGGGTGTTGGTGCCGAACCTGCTGTTGATCCAGTCCTGGATTCCCGACCTCGAGGTCTTCCTCGGGGTGAACCCGCCGACCTGGTCGCTGGCCTGCGAGTTGTTCTTCTATCTCTGCTTCCCGCTGCTCCTGGTCGGCATCAAGCGCATCCCGGGCCGCTATCTGTGGCCGACGGCGGCGGCCGTGGTGGCGCTGGTCGCGGTGTTGCCGCTGGTGGCCCGGCTGATCCAGGGCGGGGTGATGTTCCCGCCGCCGGTGTCGGTGTCGTTCCCGCGGTTCTGGTTCGTGTACGCGTTCCCGCCGGTGCGGATGCTGGAGTTCGTGCTTGGCATGCTGATGGCGCGGATCGTGCTGACCGGCCGGTGGATCCCGCTGGGTCGACTGCCCGCGCTGGTGATCGCGATCGGCGCGTTCGTCGGGCTCAAGCATGCGCCTACGCTGTTCGCGATCGTTGCGGTCATGGTGGTGCCGATCGCGCTGCTGATCGCCTCGGTGGCCGCTGCGGATGTACGCGGGGCCCGCTCGTGGCTGGGCAGCACGTTCGTGGTCCGGCTCGGTGAGATCTCGTTCGCGTTCTACCTGCTGCATCAGCTCGTACTGTCCTACGGGCATCGCTGGTTGGGCCTGCATCGCACCTGGAGTACGCCGGCGGCCTTCGCGGTGTTGGCCGGCCTGCTCCTGGTCGCCCTGGTGCTGAGCGCGGTGTTGCACACGCTGGTCGAGCAGCCCGCGATGGCGCGGCTGGCCCGCCCGCGTCGGCGTCCGGAGGCGGTCGGCCCGCCGGCGGACCCGCGCCTCGAACGGGCCGGCGAGGTACGCGAGGACCGTACGGCGGCGCCCGCCGCGAACGCGGCGCCCGCTCGGGGCGAGCCGTCCACCGTTGACTGACCCTGCGTCACTTCCGCCCCACATCCACCGCCGTCGGCGGGATCGATCGCTCGCCCTCCTCGTTCGTTCGTCGCCCCGTGCGGGCAACGGGCGACCGGGGAGGGCGTTTTGTGTTTCCGTCCGGTTTCCCGCGGGTGTCCGCCATTCGGTCCGCCGATGGCGCCGGCGCCGGTTTTCAGACAAGATCTGCACTCGGTGACCGTTCACGACCTGTTGGGTAACGGCCCTTGTGGTGCCCGGGTAGTGCGTCGTCCCGGGTGCGCGGGTCGGCCCGGATGTCGGGCTCGCCCGGGCCCGGCGCAGCAGGCCGAGCCGTTGGTCATCGGCCGAATATCGTGCCCGGGGTGGACCGCGCGGCTAAACGGAGAGAGTGTCGGGTTAGCCTGATCCCGCACTCGAACCGTGCGGAACAGGCCCGCCCAGGGCCCACAGCCGAGGATGTTGACAGCACTCGAGGGGTCATCGTGATGTGCTTCATTCGACACCGCTCCAGCTCAGCGATCCAGGTAGGCACCGGCTCCGACCGCTTCTGTCCGGAGCGCTGTCCGCGCTCGTAGGGCCATTCGTTCGCGTCCGCATCCGCCGGAGTCGCCCATACCCGCCCGCCCTGGCGGCCGGCGACACCCCGCGGGGCAGCGGATCGCGGTATTTCGACGTCGCATTCGTCCACACCCGGGTCGGGTGTGTTCGAACGTGCGGCCGTGCGCGACGTCGGCGAGGTCGGCAAATCCTTCCCGGAGCCAGGTGCCGGGGTAATCGGTGTGTGCGGGGGAATGGAGTTGTGCCGTGCTGCACGGGGATCGGGTCGGATTGGTGGAACGTGGGCGCGAGTTGGCGATATTCGGTGAGTTGCTGACCGCCTGCCGGGCGCGTCGGGGCCGATTGTTGGTGGTGGAGGGTGCGGCCGGGGCAGGGAAATCGGCACTTCTGCTCGGCCTGCGCGAGGAGGCCGCGGCGGGTGGATTCCGAATTCTCCAGGCCCGGGGTTCGCGGTTCGAGGAGGGTTTTCCGTTCGGGATCGTGCGCCAATTGTTCGAGCCTTTCCTGGCCGCCGCGTCGGCGGAGCAGCGCGCGGCGATCTGGTCGGGTGCGGCGGAATTGTCGGCGCCGCTGTTCGATTACGCCGGCGGCCTGTTGTCGCCGGGTGCCGCCGACGACGGCGAAGGGGCGGGTCGGCGGCAGGCGTTGTTCCATGGGCTGTATTGGTTGTGTGTGAATGTCGCCGAGCGCGAGCCGTTGCTGGTCGTGGTCGACGATGTGCAATGGGGCGACGAGGCGTCGTTGCGCTTCCTGCACTATCTGGCCACCCGGCTGGACGAGTTGCCGGTGGTGGTGGCGGTGGCCACCGAGTCGGTGCGCTGGGGGGCGCAGGCGGACGTGGTGCGCGCGATGTCGTCCTCGCCGCTGACCCGGGTGATGCGCGCGGAGCCGCTGACCGAGACCGGTGTACGCGAGTTGGTGGTGCGTGTGGTGGGCGCCGATCAGGGCACCGGGTTCGCCCGGTTGTGCCACGAGGCCACCGGTGGGAATCCGTTCTTCCTGCGCGAGTTGCTGGGTGAGTTGCAGGCGGACGGGGTGGTGCCGACCGGGCGGCCGGCGACGCCGGCGGCGGCCGGTGCGGCGAAGGCGGCCGAGCCGGCGGCGCCCGCCGAGGGCGATCCGGTCCGGGCGTTGTCCCGGGTCGGCGACGGGCGGTGTGTGTCGGTGCCGGTGGACGCGCGGCGCGGCGCGGTGGAGGCGATGTCGTTCGGCCGGGCGGTCGAGGCGCGGAGTGTGCGGGCCGCCGAGTCGGGGTTCGGCGGCTCGGACCGGCCGCCCGGCACGCTGGTCGAGGTGGGTTCGGCGGCGCGTACCGAGGGGGGTGGCGCCGGCGCGCACGGCGCGTCGTTCGTGGCCCGGGTCGGCGCGGCCTTCCCGCCGGCTCGGCCGGGCGGCGCCGCGTCGGCCTTCGCGGGGCCGGCCGCGGACGAGGTGTGCGCCGCGATCGACCCGCTGCGGCCGGGCCGTGCCGCGGGCGGTCGGGACGAGGCCGGTGGCGCGCCGGTGCGCTGCGGGGACGTGGTGGCGCGGGTGTCCCGGTTGGCGCCGGGCAGTGTCTCGCGCAGTGTGGTGCGCCGGTTGCGGTTGTCCCCGGGGCCGGTGGCGGTGTTCGCCGAGGCGATGGCGGTGCTCGGGCTGAGCGCGGATCCGGTGTTGGTGGGCCAGGTGGCCGGGTTGAGCCGGGCCGAGGCGACCGAGGCGGTCGGCGTACTGGTCGAACTGGGCATGGTGCAGGCCGGTTCGCCGCTGCGCTTCGTCCAGCCGATCGTGCGCGAGACGTTGTACCGGGACCTGCCGCCGCGGCTGCGGCACCGCACCCATGTACGCGCCGCCAAGGCGCTCACCGGCGGCGCGGGCACCCTCCGGGGCGAGGCGGCCGGCGAGGCCGCGGACCATCTGATGGAGGTGCCGCCGGCCGGTGACGCCTGGGTGGCCGAGGTGCTCGCGGTGGCCGGGCGCAGCGCCCTCGCGCACGGCGATCCGGGTACGGCGGTGCGCTATCTGCGTCGCGCGCTGCACGAGCCGGCGCCGGCCGGGGCGGTGCCGGCGCTGTCCGCGGCCCTGGGCCGGGCCGAGTTGCGCGCGCGGGGCGGGCAGGCCTGCCGGCGGCTGGCGCTGGCGCTGGACGCCGCGCCCGGCCCGGAGGCCCGGGCCCGGGTGGGTGTCGATCTGGCCGCGGCGCTCGTGGCGGCGTGCCGGCACGACGAGGCGCTCACCCTGCTTCAGGAGTTGCGCGAGGAACTCGCCGCGGAGTTGCCGACGGACGGTTCGGATCCGGCCGGCGAGGGTTTCCTGCGGGTGTGCATGGCGTTGACGGTGATCGCCCAACTGATGCCCGCCACCCGGCATGTCGCCGCGCGCGAGCTGGCCGGGCTGGCCGAGTGGGCGGGTGAGCACCAGTGCGACGACTCGGCCACCAATCCGGTGCCGACCACCCGGTGGGGGCCCGATTGTGTGTGCGCCGACATCCGTCGGGTGTTGACCTCGGCGGATACCGTGCTGGCGTTGAGCGACGGTACGCCCGCGCAGCAGGTGGTCGATCGGGTGCAACACGCGCTCGACCGGGGCTGCTTCGCGTACGGCCGGTTGGTCACCGGGCCGGACGGCGAGTTGCATCCCATCCTGATGCTGGCCGCCGTATTGGCCCACTGCGGCCGGTTGACCGAGGCCGACACGCTGCTCACCCGGATCCTGGCCGACGCCCGCGACCAGAATCTCACGCTGGCCGCGGATGCCGCGCGGGCCACTCGGGCGTGGGTGCGGTTGCAGCGCGGCATGTCGACCGAGGCCGAGGCCGACGCGCGCACGGCGTTGCGGGTGATCCATCCGGACGCCGCGGCGGATGCGCCGCCGCCCCCGGGCAGCGTGTTGTGCCTGGCCACCGCCGCGTTGGCGGCGACGCTGGCGGTGCGGGGCGATCTGCCGGGCGCGGCGGCGTTGTTGGCGCACGCGCCGGACCTGGACACCCCGCAGACGTTGACCCTGTTGCCGCTGTTGGTGATTCGGGGTCAGGTGCGGTTGGCCCAGGGGCAGTCGGAGAACGCGTTGGACGACATCCTGCACGCCAGGGCGCAGTTCCACCGCTGGACGGCGCCGACCCCGGCGGCGTTCCTGCCCACGATCGACGCGGTCGCCGCGCTGGTCCGGCTCGGGCGCACCGACGAGGCCCGGGCGTTGGCGTCGGCCCAACTGCCCGCCGGGCGGGCGTTCGGCGCGCCGCGCACCATCGCCGG
The DNA here is from genome assembly GCF_049739465.1 of Embleya sp. AB8. Lineage (NCBI taxonomy): Bacteria > Bacillati > Actinomycetota > Actinomycetes > Kitasatosporales > Streptomycetaceae > Embleya > Embleya sp. AB8. Next base: position 5,486 of record NZ_JBMHHY010000027.1, on the reverse strand, counting down.
CGCGCTGCGGGCGAGCGCGTCGACCGCGCGCGACACCGAGCGGGTCGCGCTTCTGGAGGAGGCTCTGCAGTACGTCCGGACCACCCCGGCGGTGCTCGATCACGCGTCGACCCTGATCGAGCTGGGCGTCGCGCATCGCCTCAACGACCAGCGCATGCAGGCTCGTTGCCGGTTGCGCGAGGCGATCGACCTGGCCGAGGGTTGCGGGGCGACCGCGCTGGTCAAGCGGGCCCAGGAGGAGTTGGACGCGATCACCACGCGGACGCGGACGGGTCGCCCGCGGCGGACCGGGCAGAGCGGGTTGACCCCGCAGGAGCGCCGGGTCGCCGATCTGGCCGCGAGCGGATACCGCAATCAGGAGATCGCACACACCTTGTTCGTCACCGTCAAGACCGTGGAGTGGCACCTGAGTCAGGTCTACCGCAAGCTCGGCATCAACTCGCGGGCCGAGTTGGCGGACAGCCTGGAGACGGGCGGCACCGAGACCGCCTGACCGGGCCGCGCCTCGTTCCCCGGCGGCCGGGGGTCCCGAAGACCGGGCCCCCGGACCGCCGTTCGGCGTACCGCCGCGCGCCGGGGGCACAGTCCTGCCCGCCGCCGTCGCGTGGGCGCGCACCACCCGGGCCCGCACCGGCCCGACCCGCACCGCCTGCCTGCCACCATCTCCCGGCGTGCCGACCCGACCCGGACCCCGACCCCGCGCCGCCCCGGCCCGATCGCACCCCCTGGGCCGAGAGCTGGGGGCATGCTGGGGTGCCCGGGGGCCCTGACGCCCCACCGGGCGCGACACAATCGTGACGAGAGCTCGCGAGACGCCGCCGGCATCCGTCCGGCAGGTGCCCGAGATCTCGACGGGGCGTCGCCCGATGGCGCGTGGTGCCCCGACCATCCGACGTCGCGCCGAGCGCGGGCCGGGGCGGCGACCCCGTCCCGCCGATCCGTCTCGACCGAAACCACTGGGAGTCGTCATGCGATATTCGATTCTGGGCCCGCTGCACGTCATCGACGAAGCGGGCAACGGGGCCCCGATCGGCGCGCCCAAGATGCGCACGCTGCTGGCGGCGTTGGTGATCCGGGGCAACCAGGTGGTGTCCATAGATCAGTTGATCGACGAGATATGGGGGGAGAATCCGCCGCGCCGGGTGACCGCGGCACTGCATGTGTATGTGTCCCAACTCAGGCGATTGATCGGCCGTCCCGACGATCCCCAAGGCCCGATCGTGACCGTGGCGCCGGGATATCTGTTGCGGATGGCCCCCGACGACCTGGACCTGTGGATTTTCCAGCGACAGGTACAGCAGGGGCGGGCGCATCTGCGGGTGGGCGCACATCGGCAGGCGTCCGAGTCGTTGCGGGCCGCACAGGCGCTGTGGCGGGGGCCGGCGCTGGGTGAGCCGTACGGCCAGGGGCCGCTGATCCGGGGATTCATGACCTGGCTGGAGGAAGCCCGGCTCGAATGCGTCGAGTTGCTGGTCGAGTCGGATCTGAAGCTGGGGTTGCACCGCGAGTTGGTGGGGCCGTTGTACGCGCTGACCACCGAGCATCCGCTGCGCGAGGTGTTCCATCGGCAGTTGATGCTGGCGCTGTACCGCTCCGAGCGGCAGGCGGACGCGCTGCGGGTGTATCAGCAGGCCCGGGAAACGCTCAACGGCGAGTTGGGCCTGGAACCGGGGCGGGCGCTGCGCGAGTTGCAGGTGGCGATCCTGAGCGCGGACGAGCAGTTGCACACCCGGCTGGCCAGTTGAGCCCCGTCCGTCGGCGGCCCGTGCGGGTCGCCGACGGACGGCGGGGTCACTCGGCCGGGTCGGTCGGGTCGGCCACGATCGTGATCGCCTTCTCCGGGCAGGCCCGGGCGCCGCGCAGCGCGGCGGCCCGCCGGGTCGGGTCGACCTCGAACTCGCCCATCTCGTTGAAGCCCTCGTCGGTGACGGTGTACACCTCCGAGGCCAGCGCGCTGCACATGGAATGCCCCATGCAGCCCTCGCCGTTCACGTGCACCCGCATCGTGCTCACCCCTTCGCCGGGCCGAGCACCAGATCGAGGTTGTGCAGACCGCGACCGGGCGAGTAGTGGTGCAGCGGGACAGTGCCCTCGGCGACGCGGTACTGCGGGATGCGCTTGTGCCATTCCTCGACCGCGATACCGATGATCCGGCGGGCCAGGTGCATGCCCAGGCAGCGGTGCGGCCCGGTACCGAAGGCCAGTTGCCGGGTCGCGTTGCGCTCGAAGTCGACCTCGTCGGGGTTCTCGAACGCGTCCGGGTCCAGGCCCGACAGGCCCCAGGACAGCAGTACACGGTCGCCCTTGCGCAGCGTCACGCCGTGCCGTTCGACATCCTGGGTGACCAATCGCCCGGTGGAGGAAACCGGTTCGTGCCGGATGAGTTCCTCGACCACCGCCGGGATCCGCCCGGGGTCCGCGTTGATCAGCTCCTGTACCTCGGGGTGGCGGGCCAAGTAGAGGAAGATCAGGCCCAGTTGCGCGGTGGTGCTGTCCAGGCTGGCCAGCATGGTGACGAACGCGGCGTTGATCATCTCGTCGCGGGTCAACTCGCGGCCGTCGAACCGGCCCTGGACGAGCTGGCTGATCACGTCCCGCCGGCCCTCGACCCCCTCGGCGCGGCGCTGGTCGATCGCCTCGCCGAAGAAGTCCCACAGCGGCTTGTTGGCCAGTCGCAGGTCCTCGTCGGTACGCGCGTTGGGGATGCCCTCGCGGCGCAGCCAGGTCTTGTGGTCGAGCAGCGTACGCAGGTGTTCGCGGCCGATGCCGAAGCTGATCAGGAAGGTCTCGGCGGGCAGTTGGATGCCGAAGTCGGTCAGGAACTCGGCGCGGCCGGCGGCCACGATCGGCTCGATCGCATCCACTGCGGCCTCGCGGATCCGCGGCGCGAAGTGGTTGACCACGCCGGGGTTGAACAAACTGGCCAGCGTCAGCCGCCAATTGCGGTGGTCTTCGCCGTCGAGCTGGATCGGGATCTGCTTGGTCGGGAAGATCTGCCGGTGTGGGATGACCAGTTCGGCGTTGGAGAACAACTCGGGGCTGCGCGCGGCCCATTCGATGTCCTCGTAGCGGGTGAGGATCCAAAAGCCGCCGGCTTCCTCGGAGCGCACGATCGGCGCCGATTCGCGCATCTGCTTCCAGTAGGGGATCGGGTCCTGCTGGAGCCAGGGCTGGTAGAGGCTCCACTGCCGGGTGCGTTCCTCGACGGTGGCCGGTGCCGCGGGTGGCGCCGGGGGCGCCGGGGTCTGGGTGGTGTCGGTCATGTCGTGGGCTCCCTCGTGTCATGGATCGGCCGGCCCGGTGGGCGGCTTCGGCGGGTGTGCGTCGACTCGCGGCGGCCTCGGCCGGCCGTCACCCGGCGGCCGGTGCGGGCTCGGGCGCGGGCGCGGGCGCCGGATCGGGTTCGGCCGCCGGGTCGGGGTCGCCGAACCAGGTGGTCAGCGCGGCGGTGAGGCCCTTGGCCCGGGCGCCCGCCGCGTCGTCGGCCCAGGCGACGAAGCCGTCCGGGCGGACCAGGATCCGCGTCGCGGCCGGGTCCGGGTCGGCGGACCCGGCGGTGACGAGGTCGACCCGGTCGGCCCAGGCGAGGGCCTCGGCGGCGGTGTCGTTGCCGGCATCCGGGCCGCTGCCGAGGTCGAGCAACAGGCCGCGGCCGGTGCGCAGGAATTCCAGCAGGTTGGTCTCCCCCGCGCCGGTGGTGAGTACCACCGCCGGGACTCGGCGGCCGACCAGGGGGTGCGGGTCGAGTTCCGGCTCGGCGTCGGCCGGCGGCGGGTAGCCGACCGCCGTGGTCATCTCCAGGAGGTGTCGGTTGACGCTTTCGATCGCGGTGAGCTCCGCGACCATGTCGCGCAGCGGGGTGATCTCGGCCAGCGGGTGCATCAGCGCCATCTGGGCCCGCGAGTGCAGTGCGACCCGCTCGCCGACCGGGCGGCGTTCGCTCTCGTAGGTGTCGAGCAGGCCCGGTCGGGCGTGGCCGTCGAGCGCGGCGGCCAGCTTCCAGCCCAGGTTCAGCGCGTCGTGCAGACCGGTGTTGACGCCCTGGGTGCCGGAGATGAACAGCACGTGGGCGGCGTCGCCGGCCAGGAACACCCGTCCGTCGCGGTAACGTTCGGCCAGCCGGGTGGGGCCGCCGTAGCGGGCGAGGTAGTGCGTCCTGGCCACGCGCGGCGCCTTGCCGAGCACGCGCCGTACGCTGTCCAGGAGTTCGTCGGTGGTGACGGGGACGTCCGGGCCCGGCGGTCGGGCGCCGAACTCGATGGTCATCAGCCTCAGTCGGCCCGGCTGCAGCGGCAGGGCGCCGAACACGCCCGCCGGGTAGAGGCCGCCGTCGAAGTTGTCGTGCTCCCCTTCCTCGAGCTCCACGTCGCCCAGGACACCGGCGTACTCCTTGCCGGACGCGACGAAGTCGATGCCGGCGAGGCGACGTACGGTGCTGTCCGCGCCGTCGGCGCCGACGAGGTAGGCGGCCCGTACGGTCTCCTCGGCGCCGTCCCCGGCCCGGACCCGCACCTCGACGCCGTCCGCGTCCTGGGTGTAGTCGACGACCGTGCTGCCGCGGCGCAACTGCACACCCAACTCGGCGGCCCGGGCGCGGAGCAGCCGTTCCAGGCGCCATTGCGGGTAGGCGTAGGTGTACTCGGTGGGGCCGACCGAACCGAGGTCGAGCCAGTGGAAGGCGAACGGCGTGCGCGGCCAGGCGAACATCTCGTGCTCCTGGATGCGGTCGGCCAGCCCGCGCTGCTCCAGGATCTCCAGGGTGCGGCCGTGGACGGCCATGCCCGGGGAGAACTCGGGGTCGTCGGTGCGGGGTTCGACCACGACGGGTTCGGCGCCGGCCAGGGCGAGTTCACACCCGAGCAGCAGTCCGGTGGGCCCTCCCCCGGCAATCACGACGGTGCGGCTCATACTCTTCTCCTCCGCGCTGGACATCGACCATCGGCCCAGAGCCTCCGCGCACCCCCTAAGGCAGGGCTTAAGGCCTCCGGGGGCGGCGGGCCTCCTGGCGGTCCTCAAACGCCGGACGGGCTGGATCAGCGTGCCTCGCGCCCGAATCCCCCGAACCGACAGCAACGGCCCGCCACCCGGTCCCTCCGACCGTCCTCAAACGCCGGACGGGCTGATTCCAGCCGCCCTCGGACTCATCGGCCACGAACCACGAACCACCAGGCAAGCGGCAACCCCAGAGCCCAGGACAAGCAACCCGGCCCATCCGGCGCTTGAGAACTCCCAAACGCAGCCCAACGCCCACCCGCAACCACATCGACCTGCCCACGCAACACACCAGACAAGCCGCAACCTCCAAGCCCATGGCAGCCAATCCATCCCGTCCGGCGTTTGAGGACGCCCGAAGGCAACCCAACGCCCAAACGCAGCCACCACCTCGCTGCGCAACCAACTCCAGCCCGTCCGGCGCTTGAGGACACCCGAACGCAACCCAACACCCCACCGCAGCCACCGCCGCCCAGCCAATCCAGCCCGTCCGG